>NZ_JBITZP010000013.1:0-197294 GCF_044546945.1 Kitasatospora sp. NPDC053057
GGGCCGCCGCCATGCCCGCGCACCTCTCACCCGCACCGACGGCCAGCCCAGATATCAACTGACTGGCCGTCGGCCACTACCTGCGGATTCGGGTCAGAGGTCGACGAAGTGGTCGAACTCGCCGTCCTTGGCGCCCAGGATCCAGGCGTTGAGCTTGGTGCGGGTGGTGGTGACGACCAGCTCGGGCTTGTCGGACTCGCGGATGTAGACGAACTCGCCCTCGGAGGCGATCTCCAGGTAGTTGGCCTGGTCGGTGCTGAAGCTCGACCTCTGCCAGTTGAGCTGCTCCATGCGTACCCCTCCTGATCGTTCACGACGGCCGCAACGAGGGTACTGCTCAACGAAAGGGCACAGCGGCATCGTTTCGGTCATGTCAATTCGTACGGGTCGTTGTGCTATTCCATTGGGGTGTCAGTCGTTCCTACACTGAGACTCCGCCGCACGGGGGCTGCGGGAACCAGGTTGCCGACGGGCCCGGGGGAGGCGCGTGTGAACGACCGTGGCTGGGACGAGGACGAGGCCCGGCCGTACTTCTTCCTCTCCTACGCGCACACCCCCAAGTCCGGTGCGCGCGGTGCCGGTGACCCGAACCACTGGGTCCGGCAGCTCTACCGGGACCTCTGCGAGGCGGTGCTGCAACTCACCACCGTCCCGGCCGGGGTGCCGGTCGGTTTCATGGACGAGTCCATGCACCAGGGCGAGTTGTGGGCGGATCGGCTGTCCGAGGAACTGGCGAGCTGCCGGGTGTTCGTGCCGCTGTACTCGCCCCGGTACTTCAACAGCGTTCCGTGCGGCCAGGAGTGGCATGCCTTCACCCGTCGCCCGGTGTACCCGGCGACCATCGACGCGGAGCGCACCAGCGGCATCGTCCCGGTGCTGTGGGCGCCGATGAGCCGCTACCGGCTGCCCAAGGTGGCCAGTGAACTCCAGTTCAACCACGCGGGGTTCGGGCCCGACTACGCCACCGAGGGCCTGTACGCGCTGATGAAGCTCAGCTACTTCCGCGCCGCGTACGAGCTGGCCGTGCACCGGCTGGCCGCCCGGATCGTGCAGGTGGCGGAGGAGACGGTGATCCCGGTCGGGCGCCGGCTGGACTTCAACACGCTGCCCAGCGCCTTCAACGTGACCGCCCCGACCAAGCAGCTGCGGATCTCCGTACTCACCTACCACCAGGGCGAGTTGCCACCCGACCGCAACCCCGACTTCTACGGTGCCCGGCGCACCGACTGGCACCCCTACCGCCCGGCCGGGTCGCCGATCGCACAGCACGCGGTGCGCCTGGCCCGGCAGTTGGGGTTCCAGCCGACTGTGCACGAGTTCGACGACGAGGTCGAGTCGATCATCGAGGGCAACGCCGAGGCCCCCGGACTGCTGCTACTGGACCGGTGGGCGCTGCGCGACCCGCACCGGCGCGAGCTGGTCCGCCGCTTCGACCGCTGTGACGCCACCTGGGTGAGCGTGCTGGAGCCGTGGAACAGCGACGACCCGGAGTGCGACGGCGGCGGCCGCGAACTGGTCGAGCTCAGCGACCAGATACTGCGGATCACCCGGCGGGCCGGCCGCCCGAGCTTCCTCGGGGTGACCGGCCCGACCGGGCTGAACACCCTGGAGGATTTCGACGACGCACTGCCCCGGGCGGCGATGAAGGCCAAGTACGCCTTCGAGGGCCGTACCAGGGCCGAACCGGAGGAACCGCCGGCGCCCCGGCCGAGCCTGCGGGAGGCCTTCCGGCACGGACCGGGGGCGTACGGGCCGGACGGCTTCGGCGGACACCGGCCGGAGCCCTACGGACCGGACCCCTTCGACCGCGACCCCGACGACCGCGACCCCGACGACCGGGGCGCCGACGACCGAAGTGCCGTTCCCGACGACCGAAGCAACGGTCGCGACAACGGAAGCACCAACCGCAACGCCCGTAACAACGACCACCGCGACACCCGCGACGACCGTGACGACGGCGATGACCCCGATGCTGGGATGGCGCCCTTGGGAGGACCGTACCGATGAGTGACAACACCACCAGGAACTTCCGCATCGGCGCCGCCGAGCTGGCCGCCGCGCGCGAGGCCGCCCGGCAGGCCGCGGAACAGGACCGCCAGGGCCGGATCATCACCTTCTACTCCTACAAGGGCGGCACCGGCCGCACCATGGCCCTCGCCAACACCGCCTGGATCCTGGCCGCCAACGGCTTCCGGGTGCTCACCGTGGACTGGGACCTGGAGGCCCCCGGCCTCGCCAAGTTCTTCCACCCCTTCCTCGACCCGGCCTCGCTGGCCGGCACCACCGGGATGATGGACCTCATCGCCGAGTACCGCGAGGAGGCGCTGCGCCCGGTCGAGCACGCCGAGGGCTGGCACCTGGACTTCGCCCGGGTGCACCCGCACGCGCTGTCGCTGTCCTGGCCGCACTTCCCGTCCGGCGGCAGCCTGGACTTCCTCTCCGCGGGCCAGTTCAACCGCGACTACTCCGAGGCCGTCACCCACCTCGACTGGGACATCTTCTACGACCGCTTCGACGGCGGGCAGTTCTTCGACGCGCTCAAGGCCGACATGTCCAAGCGCTACGACTACGTGCTGATCGACTCCCGCACCGGCCTGTCCGACATCGCCGAGATCTGCACCGTCCAGATGCCCGACGACCTGGTGGTCTGCTTCACCCTCAGCGACCAGTCCATCGACGGCGCCTCCCGGATCGCCCAGCACATCCACGACCGCTACCGCGACCGCGGCATCCGCATCCTGCCCGTCCCGATGCGCATCGACGAGGGCGAGAAGGAGAAGGCGGACGCCGGCCGCGCCCTCGCCCGGGTCCGCTTCGACGGCCTGCCCGCCGGCCTGAGCGGCGAGGAACTCGCGGGCTACTGGGGCTCGGTGGAGATCCCGTACCGGCCGTTCTACGCCTACGAGGAGATCCTCGCCACCTTCGGCGACCAGACCGGCACCCCCACCTCGATGCTGGCCGCCTGCGAGCGGCTCACCTCGGTGATCACCGAGGGGCGGGTCACCGGCCTGCCGGCGGTCGACGAGGAGGTGCGGCTGCGCTACGTCGACGCCTTCACCCGCCGCCGCCCGTCCGTCCCCGCCGACCTGTACCTCTCCTACGTGCCCGAGGACCGGATGTGGGCGGACTGGATCGAGTCCGTGCTGACCCGGGCCGGCTTCCGGGTGCTGCCGCGCGACCTCAGCGCCGGCACCGACCCGCGCGAGGAGACCGAGCGCGGCATCGACTCCGCCTACCGCACCGTCGCCGTGCTCTCGCCCGCCTACCAGCGCTCCCCGCAGGCTCGGGCGCTGTGGGAGTCGGTGGTCAACTCCGACCCCTCCGGCACCCGGCGCCAGCTGCTGCCGGTGCGCGTCGGCGACGTCCGGCTCACCGCGCCGTTCAGCAACCGCAACCCGGTCGACCTGGTCGGCCGCGACGAGGCGCAGTCCGTCCAGAGCCTGCTGCGGGCGCTGGGCCGCGGCGAGGCCCTGCTCGGCGACGCCCCCACTGGCGGCCCGCGCTTCCCCGGCAGCAAGCCCTCGGTGTGGGACGTGCCGCCGCGCAACCCGTCCTTCACCGGCCGCGCCGCCGTCCTGGAGCAGCTGCGCAACCAGCTGCGCGGCGGCATGGCGGCCGTACTGCCCACCCCGCAGACCCTGTACGGGCTCGGCGGCGTCGGCAAGACCCAGGTCGCGCTGGAGTACGCCCACCGCTTCATGTCCGACTACGACCTGGTCTGGTGGATCGACGCCGAGCAGACCGAGCTGGTCGCCCCCGCGCTCGCCGAACTCGCCCGCCGCCTCGGCCTGCGGGTCGGAGACTCCGTCACCGAGGCCGCCGAGGCCGCCCGGGAGGCGCTGCGCCGCGGCGTGCCCACCTCGCGCTGGCTGCTGATCTTCGACAACGCCGACGAGCCCAGCGAGATCCGCCGCTTCTTCCCCGGCGGCTCCGGCCACATCCTGGTCACCTCCCGCAACCAAGCCTGGACCGGGCACGCCGAGGCGCTGGAGGTCGACGTCTTCACCCGCGGCGAGAGCGTCGAGCACCTGTGCCGGCGCGCCCGCAGCCTCTCCCGGCCGGACGCCGACCGGGTCGCCGAGGCCGTCGGCGACCTGCCGCTGGCCGTCGAGGTGGCCGCCGCCTGGCTGGACACCACCGGCACCCCGGTGGAGGCCTACGTCACCCAGCTGCACGCCGAGGCCGCCCGCGCCCTCGCCGTCGACCACCCCACCGACTACCCGACCCCGGTCGCCGCGACCTGGAACGTCTCGATCGGACGGCTGCGCCAGCAGTCCCCGGCCGCCGTGCGGCTGCTGCAGCTGTGCGCCTTCTTCGCGCCCGAGCCGATCTCCATGAACCTCTTCTACAGCGACCAGATGATCCGGGCGCTGGTGAAGTACGACGCCGACCTCAGCGACAAGTTCATGCTCGGCAAGGTCATCCAGGCGATCGGCCGGTACGCCCTGGCCAAGGTCGACGCCGGCAGCAACAGCTTCCAGGTGCACCGGCTCGTCCAGGCGGTGATCCGGGCCGGGATGAGCGACGACGAGCAGGAGATCGCCGTCCACGAGGTGCACCGCATCCTCACCGGCGCCCGGCCCGTCCTCGGCGACACCGACGACCCGGCCAACTGGCCCGCCTTCGACGAGATCTGGCCCCACCTGTCGCCCTCCAAGGCCCACAACTGCGACGAGGCCGACACCCGCCAGCTGCTCATCGACCGGGTCCGCTACCTGTGGAAGCGCGGCGAACTCGACCGCGCCCGCGACCTCGGCCACGCCCTGGACAGCGAATGGACCAGCAAGCTCGGCGAGGACGACCGGCAGACCCTGCTGCTGCGCTTCCAACTCGCCAACGTCCTGCGCTCCCAGGGCAACTACGCCGAGGCGCTGGCCCTGGACGAATCCACCCTGGAGCGCCAGCGGGCGCTGCTCGGCGAGCACCACCCCTACACCCTGATGACGGCCGGCTCGCTCGGCGCCGACCGCCGGGCACTCGGCCGCTTCCAGGCCGCGCTCGACCTCGACCAGGAGATCCTGGAGCAGTTCCGCGAGCTGTTCGGCGACGACAACCCGCGCACCCTGTCGATGGCGAACAACCTGGCCATCGACTACCGGCTGGTCGGCAACAGCGAGGCCGCCCGCGAACTCGACCAGGAGACCCTGGACCGGCGCACCGCCGTCCTCGGCCCCAAGCACCCCTACACCCTGTCCACCAAGTCCAACCTGGCCCGCGACCTGCGCGAACTCGGCGACTACCGCGGCTCGGTGGACCTCCTCCAGGAGGTCACCTCCGACCTCGGCGACGTGCTCGACCCGGACCTGCCGGAGAACCTGCGCAACGCCAAGTCGCTGGCGGTCTCACTGCGCCGGATCGGCCAGCTCGCCGAGGCCCGCCGGATCACCAGGGAGACCTACGAGCGCTACCTGGAGCGCTACGGCGCCGACGCCCCCGACGCGCTGGCCTGCGCGCTCAACCTGGCCGCCGACCACAGCGCCTCCGGCGACAAGGAGGCCGCCCGCGACCTCTGCGCCACCGTCTTCGAGGGCCACCGGCGGCTGTTCGGCGACGAGCACCCGTTCACCCTGGCCTGCGCCAACAACCTCGGCATCTACCTGCGCGGCAGCGGCGACGTCCAGGGCGCCATCGAACGCGGCCGGCTCACCGTCGACGGACTGACCCGCTCGGTCGGGGCGGAACACCCGTACACCCTCAACGCGGTGATCAACCTGGCCAACGCCTACGGCGACGACGGGCAGACCGACGTCGCCGAGGAGCTCGGCCGGGCCGCGTACGCGGGCCTGTGCGCGCGCTACTCCTCGCAGCACCCGGACGCGGTGGCCTGCGAGGCCAACCTGGCGGTCACCCTGCGCGCGGCCGGCCGACACACCCAGGCCGCCGAACTGCGCGCCCGGGCGATCTCCGAGCTGATCCGGCAGTTCGGCGAGGAGCACCCCAACACGGTGTCCGCGCGCGGCTGGAAGCGGATCAACCGAGACCTGGAGCCGCAGCCGGTGTGACCGGGGGAGGGGGCGGGGTACGCTGCGCCCTGCGAGCGCAGCGAGCGATTCACGGAAGGTGCGCATGAGCGATACTCCGCCCCCGGTCCTGGTCACCCGGCGCCCCGTCCCCGGCGTCCTCGAACGGCTCACCGCCCGGTACGCCGCCACCTGCCGCGAGGACGACCGGGAGCTGGAACGGGCCGAACTGCTCGACGCCGTACGCGGCCGCCGGGCCGTGCTCACCACCCTGAACACCCGGGTCGACGCTGAGTTCCTGGACGCGGCGGGCCCGCAGCTGGAGATCGTCGCCAACCACGCGGTCGGCTACCACAACATCGACCTCGCGGCCTGCGCCGAGCGCGGCGTGGTGGTCACCAACACCCCGGGCGTGCTCACCAACGCCACCGCCGAGACCGCCTGGGCGCTGCTGCTGGCCGCCACCCGCCGGCTCGGCGAGGGCGAGCGGCTGCTGCGCTCCGGCAAGCCCTGGACCTGGAGCCCGAACTTCCTGCTCGGCCTGGAACTGGCCGGCACCCCGCTCGGCGTGCTCGGCATGGGCCGGATCGGGCAGTCGGTGGCCCGCCGGGCCCGGGCCTTCGACATGCCGGTCAGCTACTACAACCGCCGCGAACTGCCGCCCGAGCAGGCCGACGGCGCCGAGTGGAAGCCGCTGGAGGAACTGCTCGCCACCTCCACCGTGCTGGTCGTCACCTGCCCGTGCACCGACGAGACCCGGCACCTGCTGGACGCCCGCCGACTGGCCATGCTGCCGCCCGGAGCGGTGGTGATCAGCATGACCGCCGGCGTGGTGGACGAGGAGGCGCTGGCCGCCGCGCTGGAGTCCGGGGCGCTGTTCGCCGCCGCCGTGGACAACTTCGAGCACGAGCCGAACGTCCCGTCCGCGCTGCTCGCCCAGGAACGCGCGGTGCTGGTCCCGCACCTGGGCAGCGCCACCGTCCGCACCCGGCAGGCGATGGGCGGCCTGGCGGTGGACAACATCGTGGCCGTACTGGACGGGGGCGAACCCTTGACCCCGGTGAAGGCCTAGCCCGCCGCCCAGGCCAGGGCCGTGGTCATCACCCGGAACGCTCCGAAGTGCGCGGCGCCGGGCTCCAGGAAGAGCTCGGCGCCCGGGATGTGGTCGGCCAGCCAGCGGGAGTGGTCGACCGGCGAGAACTGGTCGTCCGCGCCGTGCCACAGCCAGGTCGGCACCCCGATCGACCCGACCTCGAAGCCCCAGTCGGCCGTGAAGGCCAGCACGTCGTCGATCCAGCCGTCCGCGCCGTGCCGGAACGCCTCCCGGTAGTTGCTCTGCAGCATCCGCCGCAGCCCGCTGTCCGCCACCACCTCCCGGTCGGCGGGGGAGAGTTCGGTGCGCAGCCCGTTCAGCAGCCGGACCGGGTCGTCCTTGATCTGCCGGGAGCGGAACTCCATCGCGTCGGCGATCCGGCCGTGCCCGCGCTCCGCCTCCCGGTAGGCGCGGACGTTGGACGGGGTCATCCCCGCGTACCAGTCCAGACCGGTGGCGTCGCGCGGCGCCAGGCCCACCAGCACCGCCACCCGGCTGACCCGCTCCGGCAGCATCGCCGCGCAGGCCAGCGCGTGCGGGCCGCCGCCGGAACGGCCCAGCACCGCGAAGCCGTCCAGCCCCAACTCGTCGGCGATGGTGCGCACATCGGCCGCCGCGTGCGACACCCGGCGGCCGAACAGCCGGGTCGAGTCGCCGTAGCCGGGCCGGTCGTAGGAGATCAGCCGTACCCCCAGCCGGTACAGCACGGTGCTGCGCGGGTGCGGGCCGACCCTGCTGCCGGGCATGCCGTGCAGCAGGAACACCGGACGGCCGCGCGGGTCGCCGAGGGACTCGACGGCGAGGGCCCGGCCGTCCGCCGTTTTGACCATCCGTAACGCCACGCGTTCCTCCTCAGTGCTCCCGGTCGGTGGTGGTGCGCACCTCCCGGCGGGCCTGCCAGGTGGTGTGCTCGCGGGACACCGCGTCCTCGGCGTCCCGGGCCAGCCGGGCCCAGATCTCCTCGGCGTCCATCGACTCCAGGTCCAGCCGGGCGAGTTGGAGGCGGATCAGCTCCAGCTCCTCGGCCGCCAGGCCGTACGCGGCGGCCAGCGGGCGGTACTGGCGCAGCTGCGCCCAGGCCGTCACCGAGGCGGCCACCGCCGAGACCGTGCCCAGCGCGTCGTAGGTGAACGCGCCGAGCGCCCGCAGCACCGCCAGCGCCAGGCCCAGCGCCGGCAGCAGCACGCCCAGCACGCCGGTCCAGTACCCGGCGCGGGCGCAGTAGCGGGCCTTGCCGCGGTACCAGTCGTGCTGCACCTGGATCCGCTCGTTCAGGTACACCTCGCGGCGCACCGCCAGCGGCTGCCCGCGCAGGTCGCGCATGGCCTCGGTGATCTCGACCCCGCTCGCCGGCACGGCCACCGGACCGTCCCGGAAGGCGCCGAGCACCCGGGTGAGCTGGAAGCGGTAGAGCCCCTCGGCGTCCGGCAGGCTGCGCGGCGGCGGCTGGTAGGCGTCCGCCCGGACGGCGAACTTCCAGGCCAGCGTCTTCACCGACTCGGCGGCCGCCCGGCCCTCGTACCACAGGCCCTGCGGGTTCTGCCGGCTGATCACCACCGCCAGCGCCATCGCACCCAGGTAGCCCGCGGCGGCCGGCCAGGCCCACGGCTCGCCGTCGGCCGAGCCGGTCGCGGCGGCGACCAGCAGCAGCGCCAGCTCCCACGCGGAGAGCAGTACGGAGCGGCGCTGGCCGCGCAGCGAGGCCGCGTCGGCGGCCCAGAAGAACTCGGGCAGCAGCTCCCGCTCGCGCACCCACCCGGTCCGTCCCGCACCAGACGCCATGCTCGGCCCCCACCCGTCGCTCCGGTCCCTCCGCTCTCCTGCCCCGGGCGGCTTCCCGGTACGCCTGGCGCGGGCCGGGGCGGTCGGCAATGGCCGGGAAGCCCCGGTGGATTGTCCGGTACGTTCCGTAGTCGTGCCGGCACTCGCCGTCATGGCGGGTGTCAGTAGGTGTAGAGGATGCGCTCGGCGTTCTCGGCCATCTGCTTGGCGTTCCACTCGGTGCCGCCCGGGACGTTCCCGGAGCGGAAC
Organism: Kitasatospora sp. NPDC053057; assembly: GCF_044546945.1. NCBI lineage: Bacteria > Bacillati > Actinomycetota > Actinomycetes > Kitasatosporales > Streptomycetaceae > Kitasatospora > Kitasatospora sp. NPDC053057. Next base: position 9,085 of record NZ_JBITZP010000013.1, read on the forward strand.
AGCGGCGGCGCGGCGGCGTCACCGGCGGCCGCCCGGTCCGCCAGCCGGCCGACCGCCGAGGCGACCACGGCCTGCATCAGCGCGCTGGTGACGATGGTGGAGACCGGGCCGAAGGAGGTCTCGGCGCCGGGGTGGGTCAGCTCGCCGTCGCCGATCGCGATCTTGTTGTCCAGCACCACGTCGCAGTGGTCCTTCAGGTAGGTGCCGGAGGGGTGCGCCGAGGGCACCTCGCCCGGGTAGGCCAGCGAGGTCACCCCGATCACCTTCAGTCCGCGGTCCCGGGCGTACCGGGCCAGCTCGACCGGCATCACCTGGCGGCCGGACAGCGAGATCAGGAACAGCAGGTCCCCGCTGGTCGCCGGGGTCAGGTCCAGGGTCGAGGTGGCGAGCCCGGAGACCCGCTCCAGCGCGCTGGACAGCGGCGCGGGCATCATCGTCACCCCGGCCATCCCCGGCACGTTCAGCAGGTTCATCGGGACCAGCCCGCCGGCCCGGTAGACCACGTCCTGGGCCGGCAGCGAGGAGTGCCCGGCGCCGAAGGTGAAGACCCGGCGGCCCTCGGTGATCGCCTCGGCCAGCAGGGCGGCCGCCGCCTCGATGGTCTCGGCCTCCTCCTCGCGGACCCGGTTCAGGTGGGCGATCGCGGCGTCGAAGTACCTGCCGACCAGGTCGTTCATCGGTTGCCTTCGCTCTCTGCCGGTGGGGGCGCCGGCCGGGTGGGGCGGCCGGGGTGGTCCAGACCGCCAGTGGAGAAAGCTACGGCGAGCACGGTCGCGCCCCGGTGGCACCGCTGTCAACAGGAACGAAAACCGGTACCGGAACGCCCCGGGCGGGCCCGGTTGTCGGTGCGGTACGTCAGAATTGGCGGTGAGGACACCGAAGAACGGAGCCAGCGGCGATGTCTGGGCTGATCGACACCACTGAGATGTACCTTCGCACCATCCTGGAGTTGGAGGAAGAGGGCATCGTCCCGATGCGCGCCCGGATCGCGGAGCGCCTGGAACAGAGCGGCCCCACGGTCAGCCAGACGGTCGGCCGGATGGAGCGCGACGGGCTGCTCCAGGTCGCCGGGGACCGCCACCTCGAACTCACCGAGGAGGGCCGCCGGCTCGCCGTGCGCGTCATGCGCAAGCACCGCATCGCCGAGTGCCTGCTCGTCGACGTGATCGGCCTGGAGTGGGAGCAGGTGCACGAGGAGGCCTGCCGCTGGGAGCACGTGATGAGCGAGACGGTCGAGCGCAAGGTGCTCGCCATGCTCGGCCACCCGACCCAGTCCCCGTACGGCAACCCGATCCCGGGTCTGGACGAGCTGGGCGACACCAAGGCCGAGGGCGAGGGCTTCGACGCCGCGCTCGTCCCGCTGGACTCCGTCAAGCCGGGCGAGACCGGGGCGGACGTGGTGGTCCGCCGGATCGGCGAGCCGATCCAGACCGACAGTGCGCTGATGAGCACCCTGCGCCGGGCCGGCATCCGGCCGGGCTCCACGGTCAAGGTGACCACCGGTGTCGGCGGCGTGCTGGTCGGCACCGGCGAGAACGCGGCGGAGCTGGGCAAGGACATCGCCCAGCACGTGTTCGTCGCCCAGGCCTGAGGCCTCCGGCCCCGCCGCTTCCTCCGCCCCTCCCGCTCCGACGATCAGGGCCCGCTGCTCCCCGTGCAGCGGGCCCTTCCCGTCCTCCCCGGCTCCCTCCCGATCCCCTCCGCCCCTCCCGCTCCCTCCCGCTCCCCTCCACCGCCTCGCCCGGCTTCCCCGTCCGAGCGACCCTTCCGGCGTCCCCTCGCACCGCAATTCCTCCCCTCGGCCGATCATGGCAATCCTTGAGCGCTGTCACTCGTACGAGGGGCTTTCCCGGGTGACCAGCGGGTAGACCCAGGCCTTATCCGCACATGCGTATGACGGGCCCCGTCCCCGGTGGGGGACAAGGCCCGTCACTCGCGCGCGTTGTGTCGCGCGGTGCTCGCCCTCACCCGATCGGCGCAGGGCGGCAGACTTCGGGGGCCGGTGCCGGGGGTCAGACCCCGGCCGGCTGGGCGGCCTGGAGCTGCTGGGCGGGCGCCTCGCGGCCGCAGGCGTACGCGAGCGGGCTGATCAGTTCGGCGGCGTCCGGCAGCCAGCGGTTGGACTCGGAGGGGGAGCGGGCCCACTGGGCGTAACCGGTGGAGCCGATCCGCGACGGCGGGGCGACCGTCCAGTCCCCCTCGCCGCGGGCGACCAGGTCCAGCCGCCCGGGCGCCCAGCCCAGCTTGCGGAGCATCTCCGGGAGCTTGGCCGCGACCCCGGGCAGCACCAGGAAGTGCAGCCGCCGCCCGATCCGCCCGGGCGAGCCGGGCAGCACCACGACCGGGCCGAGCTGGAGGTCCATCCGCTCCATCCGGGCCAGCGCCAGGCACCCGGCCGTCTCCGGCACGTCCAGCACGTCGAAGGACCGGCCGGTGGGCAGCAGGATCGACGCCCTGGGCCGTTCGGTCCACCAGCGCCGCACCGCGCCCGGCCCGGCGCTCGCCTTGCGGGCCCAGTCCGCGTCCATCGGGTGCGCGCCCGGCAGCGCGCAGCGCGGGTCGCCGCAGGAGCAGCGGGCGGGCCCGTCGCCGTCGATCAGCCAGGCGCCCGGGGTCACCTCCCAGTGGCGGTTCTCGGCGTAGCCGACGGCTTCGATCAGCAGCGGGGGCAGGCCGGCGTTCTCGTCCTGGCCGGGGGCGTCGGGGATGTCTTCCACGGGCTGCTCAACTACCGTGCGTGAGGCTGGTTACGGCTCGGATGGCCCCGGTCGGCCGCATCCCGGCAATGTCACCCGAACCGGTGACTCACGCGAGTTGGGGCGGGCGGAGGCAGGCGCAGCGGGGGCGCACGGAAGCATTCCCCAGGGCGCGCGGGGGGTGCGGTTCGTCACCGTGGGTATCCCGCTGACGTTGCTGATCGCTAACCTGGTGTCAGATTCCTTGGACGGTCGGACAGTCGGCAACAGATCAGCACATCGTCGCCCGCCGGCCGGGACCGGAGGGTGTGGGGAGGCGAAGCCCAATGGCCGCGAGACCACTCGTCGCACGACAGCCCAACGAGCGCCTGCAGCAGCTGATCCAGGAGGCCAGCTGCTCCAACGCCGGCCTGGCCCGCAGGGTCAACCTGTGCGGCGCGGAGCACGGACTGGACCTGCGCTACGACAAGACCTCCGTCGCCCGCTGGCTGCGCGGGCAGCAGCCGCGCGGTCAGGCGCCGGCGGTGATCGCCGAGGCCCTCGGGCGCAAGCTCGGCCGCGGCGTGTCGGTCGAGGAGATCGGCATGGCCGACGGCAAGAACCTCAGCTCCGGCATCGGGCTGCAGTTCGCGCCGACCCTGGGCGCCGCCCTGGAGCAGGTGTGCGAGCTGTGGCGCAGCGACGTCGGCCGGCGCGACTTCCTGACCGGGGCGACGGTCGCCGCCTCCGCGCTGGTCGAGCCCAGCCGGGACTGGCTGATCACCCCGCCCGACCCGGTGGTGGCCCGCACCGGCGGCCCCCGGGTCGGCCCGACGGACGTGGCCGCGATCAAGGCGACCACCGCGATGCTGGTCGACCTGGACCACCGCTTCGGCAGCGGGCACGTGCGCCCGGTCGTCGTGCACTACCTCAACTCGGTGGTCTCCGGCCTGCTCGGCGGCGCCTACCGGGAGGAGACCGGCCGCCAACTCTTCGCCGCGGTGGCCCGGTTGACCGAGCTCGCGGGGTACATGGCGGTGGACACCGGGCAGCCCGGGCTGGCCCAGCGCTACTACATCCAGGCCCTGCGGCTCGCCCAGGCCGCCGACGACCGCGGCTACGGCGGCTACGTCCTCGCCGCCTCGATGAGCCACCTGGCGGCCACCCTCGGCAACCCGCGGGAGATCGCCCAACTCGCCCGCGCCGCGCAGGAGGGCGCCCGGACGGTCGCCACCCCGACGGCGATGGCGATGTTCTACGCCGCCGAGGCCCGCGGCCACGCCCTGCTCGGCGACGCCCGCTCCTGCGAGGCGGTGTCGGCCAAGGCGCTGGAGATGATGGAGAAGCGCCGCCCGGAGGACGACCCGGACTGGATCGCCCACTTCGACGACGCCTACCTCGCCGACGAGCTCGCTCACTGCCACCGGGACCTGGAACAGGCCGGCCCGGCCGAGCACTACGCCCGCCGGGCGCTCGACCTGCACCCGCCGACCCGGGTGCGCCGCCGCGCGGTGGACCTCGTGCTGCTCGCCACCGCCCAGCTCCAGCAGCGCGAGCTGGAACGCGCCTGCGAGACGGGCACCCAGGCGGTGCGGCTGCTGAGCGGGCTGCGCTCCAATCGGGGCGTGGAGTACCTGGACGAGTTCCGGCGCAGGCTGGAGCCCTACCGGGAGCAGCGGGTGGTGCGCGAGTTCCACGCCAGGGCGGACGCGGAGGCGGCCTGAGCGTCTGCGCTGGGAGCGGGTGGGTTGTCCCGCCCACGTGGTCACCCGGTGAGGCGAACCGGTAGCGTGGGCGCGACGTCCAAGGAACTGTGATGCTCCCAAGAACCGACGAGATGTGGTCCGCCGCCTGTGCGCGGTCCTGCACAGGTGAGGAATCGCGTTGAGTCAGCGCCGCTCGTACCCCAACTCCGGTGACTTCAACCTGGACGACCTGTTCCGCCCCGAGCCCGGCCAGCCCCAGGGCCAGCCGGGCCAGCCGCAGGGCCCCACGGCCGTGCCGCCGGTGGGCCAGCCGTCCGGTCAGCCGGAGTACCTGGGCGACGGCGCGCACGCCCAGCAGCAGTGGGGTGCCGCGCCGCAGCCCGGCTACGGCGTCCCGCCGCAGGCCGACCCGGCGCCGGCCACCCAGCACCTGCCGCCGTACCCGGCCGGCGACCCGCAGGGTGGCGGCTACCCGGCGCCGCAGCCCGGTTACGGCGTCCCGCAGCAGGCCGCGCCCGGCTACCAGGGGTACCCGCAGGCCGCGCAGCCGCAGCAGCAGGGCTACCCGGGGCAGGGCTACGGGCAGGACCCGGCGCACCTCCAGGCCGGCCACGGCACCGACGGCTACGGGCAGAGCGGCTACGGCACCGACGGCTACGGGCAGGGCGGCTACGGCCAGGGCCCGGACGCGACCGAGGCGGGCCGCCCGGGCCGCGGCGGCCGCTCCTCCAGCAAGCTGATCATCGGCGGCGTGGTGGCGGGCTGCGCGGCGGCCGGCATCCTGGTCGCCGTCCTGATGAGCGGCAGCGACGACACCGGCAAGACCGGCCGGAAGACCGCCCCGGTCGCCGCAACCGGCAGCACCGGCCCCGGCACGGCGAGCGCGAGCGGCTCCGGCGCCGCCGCCGACCCGGAGGTCAAGGCGCAGGCCCAGCCGCTGTCCGACCTACTGGGCACCGCGAGCGACAGCCGCAGCTCGGTGGTCTCCGCGGTCGCCTCGGTGCAGAAGTGCGACAAGCTCCCCGACTCGCAGCAGGCCCTGTCCGCCGCGGCCGGCAAGCGGCGCGAGCTGCAGACCAAGCTCGGCCAGCTGAAGACCGACAAGCTGCCCGGCGGTCAGCAGCTGATCGAGCAGCTCAACGCCGCTTGGACGGCCTCGGCCCAGGCCGACGACGAGTACGCGGCCTGGGCGACCGACGCCCAGTCCTCCTGCGACCCGAAGAAGCCGGACACCGGCAACCAGCACTACAAGAACGCCGTGCAGGCCAGCGGCACGGCGACCACCGCGAAGAAGCAGGCCTCGTCCCTGTGGAACACGATCGCCACCCAGACCGGCCTGCCCAACCGCGGCGACGGCGACCTGTAGCAGCCGGCAAGGGCGGGCCCGGGAATTGGCCCGCCCGTGCCGGAGCTGCGGCTCAGGCCGGGGGCCGGCCGCCGGTGAGCACCCAGCGGACGTCCACGAAGCCCGGCTGCTGCAGGGTCATCCGCCCGTTCTTGACCACCTGGTAGGTGACCCAGGTGTTCACCAGCCGCGGCGACTCGGTGCTGGGCAGCATGTTGGTGGTGCCCCAGTTCAGCGGCGGGGTGAGGCCGACATCGATGCCCTCGCCGCTGTCCAGCAGCGCGGTGATGGCCTTCGAGTCGACCGGCTTGCCGGCCGCCGAGAGCTTCTCCGACACCACCCGGAACACCTCGTACGCGACCCAGGTGGTCTGCACGCCCGGGTCGGAGACGTCGATGGTGCGCCCGCCGGTGGTGTCGGAGCGCACCACCGCGCGCAGCCCGTCCCAGGTCTTGGCCGACTCCGGCGGGTACCAGCTGGTGACGAACGCGCCGGCCAGCGGGCCGGAGTCGCCGCCGGTGGAGTCGACCACCGACTGCTGGACGCTGCCGATCACCGAGGCGATCCGGGTGTTCTTCGGGGTCAGCCGCCGGTAGGCGTCCAGCAGGTTGCCGGTCGGCTCGGGGGCCATCGCGCTGGTGACGCAGTTGCCCGGCTCGTCCCTGCCGATCGCCTTGCGGGCCACCTGGGAGTAGTCGGAGGACTGCTCGGGCGCCTTGACGTCCAGCAGCTTCATCCCGGCCGGCTTGAGCGCGTTGCCCAGGTAGCCGAGCAGGCTGTCGCCGGCCGGGGTGTCCGGGCGGATCAGCGCGACGGACTTGCAGCCGGCCTCGACCAGCTGGCGGCCGCTGCCCGCGATCAGCGCGGGCATCCCGCCGTCCACCGGGTAGGACAGCGGGCTGGAGAACTCGGGCTGGGACAGGCCGTAACCTCCGATCAGCGGGATGCCGGCGCGCTCCAGCACCGGCATGAAGGCGTCGCCCCACTGGCTGTAGGAGCCGATCACCGCGGCCGCCTTGGCGTCCACCGCCTGCTGGGCGCAGGCCCTGGCGCCGTCGGCGGTGTTGTGCTCGTTGCAGGTGATCACGTGCAGCTTGTGGCCGTTCAACCCGCCCTTGAGGTTGACGTCCTGGCCGATCGAGTCGGCCAGCGCGGTCATGCCGGGGCGGTCCGCGGAGCCGGTGCCGGACGGCGCCCAGGTCATCACGGTCAGGTCGTCGGCGTGGGTGGAGGCATCGGCCGGTCCGCCGCACGCGGAGGCCGAGAAGAGGGTGGGGAGCAGCGCCGCGGCGGTCACCGCGGCGGCGATCGGACGCCGGCGGCGGCGCCGGGCGATCGTGGGACGGGCCTGGAAGGATTCCCTTCGGCTGGTCATCGGTCTTCCCTCTCTGGGCGCCATCCGGCGCACCGGAAACAGCCAAGACCCGGAGCCGCAAGCCGAGAGGGCCGAAATGCGAACGCTCGGCAAACGACGGCTGAAATCCGAAGGGGTACGCGTGTAGATCGCGAGTGGAGCACGAACAGAAGGGGAACGTACGATCGTTCACCATGTCCGCCAGCACAGATTCTTCGCACCGGTCCGCCCGAAACCCTTCTCGTCCGGGCCACCGCTCCAGCACGATGGGCGGCATGCCGCTCAACGACCTGCCCTGGTGGCGCTGGCGAGCCCGACTGCGCTCGGCGCTGCACATGCTGTCCGACCCCGGTTTCCAGCAGGAGGCCTGGCTGGCCGGACGGGAGGGCTACGGGGACGTGACCGACGCCGTCTACCGGCTGGTCGAGGACACCTGGCTGGACCGCTGGTCCGCCGAGAAGTACGTGGGCACGATGTTCCGCGACTCCGCCGAGGCCGCCCTGGTCGACGTCGCGGTGCTGCGCGCCGTGCAGATGCTGCACGAGGTCGGCGCGGACGCCCCGGCCTCCGCCTACCTCGGCCACCCCGGCTGGCCGGAGACCGTCCGGGCCGCCCGCGAGGCGCACGTCGCCCTGGCCGTCGGCGACGGGGAGGACCCGGACGCGGCCCCCAGGTCACTGGACGTGCTGCGCATCCTGACCCAGGTCTGAGGCTCGTCCGCCGGGCGGTGCCGTCCCGCAGTACGGGCAGCGGGGCGGCCACTGTCCAGGATGTGACACGCTGGACCATTCACGAACTCGCACGACCTCAGGACGGGATACCCCCAGTGGAACAGCAGCCGGCCAGCGCCCAGTACGTCCTCACGCTGTCCTGCCCCGACAAGCAGGGCATCGTCCACGCTGTCTCCAGCTACCTCTTCATGACCGGCTGCAACATCATCGACAGCCAGCAGTTCGGGGACGGGGACACCGGACTGTTCTTCATGCGGGTGCACTTCTCCGCCCCCGAGCCGGTCACCGCCGACAAGTTGCGGGCCAGCTTCGCCGCGATCGGCGCCTCCTTCGGGATGGACTGGCAGATCCATCCGACCGAGCAGCGGATGCGGATCGTCCTCATGGTCAGCAAGTTCGGGCACTGCCTGAACGACCTGCTCTACCGCACCCGGATCGGCGCCCTGCCGGTCGAGATCGCCGCGGTGGTCTCCAACCACACCGACCTGCGGGACCTGACCGAGAGCTACGGCGTCCCCTTCCACCACATCCCGGTCACCAGGGACACCAAGGCCGACGCCGAGCGGCAGCTGCTCGACCTGGTCGAGAAGGAGAACGTCGAACTGGTCGTGCTCGCCCGCTACATGCAGGTGCTCTCCGACCAGCTGTGCACCGAGCTGTCCGGCCGCGTGATCAACATCCACCACTCCTTCCTGCCGAGCTTCAAGGGCGCCAAGCCGTACCACCAGGCGCACGCCCGCGGCGTGAAGCTGATCGGCGCCACCGCGCACTACGTCACCGCCGACCTCGACGAGGGCCCGATCATCGAGCAGGAGGTGGCCCGGGTCACCCACGACGTCAGCCCGGACCAGCTGGTCGCGCTCGGCCGGGACGTCGAGTGCCAGGCGCTGGCCCGCGCGGTCAAGTGGCACAGCGAGCACCGGGTGCTGCTCGACGGCAGCCGGACCGTCGTCTTCGCCTGATCCCTCAGCGCCGCGACAGCAGCGGCAGCGCGTGCAGCACCTCGCGCACCGCGGCCCGGTCGCCGTGCTCGCCCACCGGCAGCCGGTCCGGATCGCGGTGCGCGGCGGCCAACTGGCACAGCTCCAGGCCGTCCAGCACCATCGAGGCCACCGGCTCCCCGCCGGGCGGCCCCGCCTCCTCGCCGTCCAGCGGCACCAGCCACTCGCCGGCCGCCGGACCGTCCACCACCAGCCGCAGCCGCCTCGCCTCCCGCACGGCCGGCGCACCCGGCACCCCGGCGAGCTCTGGGCGCGCCGCCCGCAGCCCGGCCAGCGCCCGCGGCAGCAGCCGGACCACCAGCTCCACCATCTGCCGCAGGTGCTGCGGCGCCGGCGGGGCGTACGGATAGGCGACCGCCCGGGCCACGTCCTCGCCGTGCACGAAGCACTCCAGGGCGCGGTCCACGAAGGCGTCGCGCAGCGGGAACACCGCGTGGCCCAGGTCGACCGGGGTGCTGCCGTGCGGGGCCAGCGCGGCGCCGCGCACCAGGTCGTGGGTCTGCTGGCGCCACCGGGCGCGCACCGACTGCGGCGGCAGCCCGGCCTGGTCGGCGAGCAGCCGGGCGGTGCGCGCGGTGACCGCGGCGTACGGGCCGCCCTGCGGCGGTACCCGAGGCACCGGGACGGCCGTCTCCTGCGCTGGCACCCGGCGCTCCACCACCGCTGTCGGCGCCGGGGCGGACGGGACGGCCGCCGGGACCGGGTCGGGCAGGCCGAGGGCGAGCGCCAGGAAGCCGTCCGCCGCGGTCAGCCGGCCCAGCACCTCGGCCGGGCGCAGCCACTCGGCGCCGCCGTGCCACGGCAGTTCGGCCACCTCCTGCCACTCCTCCGGGCCGAGGTCGCGCAGCAGCGCGTCGAGCTTGGCGGTCTCCGCGGTGTACGGCATCCCCCAGGCGGGCACGGGCAGTTCGGCCGGGCGGCGGGCCAGGCACCAGTCCAGCACCTGCTGGCGCAGCGAACCGGGCTGGTCCAGCGGCTCGTCCAGGGAGAGCCAGCCGGCCGCGTCGCGCAGCCGGGCCGCCTCCTCGGCGCACTCCGCGCAGTCGCGCAGGTGCTGCTCCAACTCGGCGGCCTCGCGCGGCGGGCAGGCACCGAGGGACCAGGCACCGAGCAGCGAGCGCAGGGCGTCGTGCCGCTCCTCGTTCATGTCCACCTGCCCCCGTCCCGGTCGCCGTTCCCGTTCCGGTGCTCCGCGCGGGGCTCCCGGCGGGTGCGTTCGTCGGCCAGTTCGTCGGCCAGTTCGGTGGCCAGCAGCTCCAGGCCGAGCCGCATCCGCTGCTTGGCGGCCTGCTCGCTGATGCCGAGCAGCCGGGCCGTCTCCTGGTAGGTGCGGCCGTCGTAGTACGTCACCGCGATGGTCTCACGCAGGGGTTGGGGCAGGGAGTCGACCACGTACTGCATGCGCGCGGCGGTGGCCACGGCGCGGATCTCCTCCTCCTCGGCCGCGCCGGCGCCGCGCTCCGGCGCCCGCTCGGCACCGCGCCGCGCCCGCAGCCGTTCGACCGCGCGGCGGTGGGTGAGCGCGCCGAGCCAGGAGCGCAGCGAGCCCTGGGCGGGGTCGAAGTCCTCGGGGTGCTCCCAGACGTGGGCGAAGACCTCCCGGGTGAGCTGGGCGGCGGCCGCCTGGTCGGCGAGTATCCGCCCGGCCAGGCCGTGCACCATCGGCGAGAGCCGGTCGTAGAGTTCGCCGAGCGCGGTCTCCTCGCCGCGGGCGAGGCGCCGCTGCAACTGCTCGTCCCAGCGCGGGATCCGGTCCGGGGCGGCCATCAAGAACCACCCTCCTGCCCGGTTCGCTTGGCGTTACCCAACGGTATCCCGTGGCCGGGCGGCGGGGGGAGGGATTCGGGCAAGTACGGTCCCTCACCTCGTGTTACGGCGGCCCCGTGGCTCGGTGGCCGCTCCTGGGAGGCCGGTGGTGGACCGTCGCCTGGTGGGACCGTCCGTCCGTGGGACGGTCCGCCGGGGCCGCTGTTCGAGGACAGCTGGACATATGTCGCACGGGTGGTTCGCGAGTGGCGGGCCGGGTGCCGGGGGTGTCCGGCGGTAGGTTCCCGCCAGGGCGTGTCCGACACGCGCTGAGCGGGACCGGCGTCGGCCCGGGCCGGACGAGTGCCGGTGCGAGACTCGCGAGAGTGAACGGGACAGTATGCACTGCCCTGTCCCCCGATCGCCGGAATATGCCCGAAGCGCTTGCTGCCGCCCGCCCGCCCACCCATCCTGAGGCGTATTCGTGTCGAGGCCTGTGCGCGACTGACGAGTTGGCGCGGACGAGTGGCGCGGGCGAGTGGCGCGGGCGGACGGGTCGGCGAGCGCCCGGGCGAGCCCCGGGTGGCACCGGGCGAAGAGCGAGGGTCCCGCCGGCCGGCTGATCCGGTCCGATCGGGACGTTGGCCGAACTGCGAGTGCGGGTGGTGGAGCGGTGCAGGTTCTTCAGGTACAGCTTGCGGTGCAGGCGGACCCCTCGGAGGTCGGCCGGGCCCGCCGGTGGGTGCGCTCGCGGCTGCTGAACCACGGAGTGGACCCGGACGCGCCGATGGCCGAGACGGTGGTGCTGGTGGTCTCGGAACTGGTCACCAACGCCGTGGTGCACACCGGTTGTCCGGCCGTGCTGAGACTCTGCCTGCCGGTGGGCGACGGCTCCGCGCAGGCCGCTCCGTCCGGCCTGCTGCGGGTGGAGGTGGCCGACGCGAGCCAGACCGCCCCGGCCCCCCGGCACGCCGGCGCGGACGAGGACGCGACCAACGGGCGCGGGCTGGAACTGGTCGAGCTGCTCTGCGAACGCTGGGGCTGGTACCCGGACGGACCGGGCAAGCGGGTCTGGTGCGAGATCGACACCCAGGCCCGGCCGGCGGATCCGATGGCCGGGGTGGACTGGGCGGCTTTGGCTCAATAGCGGCTTCCGGCACCGGCTTTCGACCGCCTTCGGCACCGCTGTCGGGCCGTCCGGCGGGCGGTGTGGATCACGGCGGCGATCACCGGCCGAAAGCTGACGCAACCATTCCGAATTTCGGACTACCCATTGACGTGACGTATCCGACTGATCACGCTTGGGTGCGGCTCTCCGTTGCGAGGGGACGCCGAGGGGACGTCCGTCCGCCGCCACGGTGCTGCTGTCCAGGGGGATCGCGTCAGCAGGGGGGATCGTGGGCTGCCGGGCGCGGCCCGCTCCTCGGCGAGTGCGGAGGGCGCGGCGCGGGTTCAGGGCCCGTGCGCCGTGGTCGGATGGCGGCCCGCCACGCTGCGCTCGGCGCGCACGCGGTCGGCCGCCGTCCGTCGCGTCGCTCCCGGCGGGCGGATTCCGGCCAACCGTCAGTCTTTTCCCAGGGTTCACTCAGCTTCACTCGGCTTCACCTTCACCCGGCTTCACCCGGCTTCACTCGGCCTCACTCGGCCTCACTCCGGAAGCGGGTTCCGGTGCTACGCCGGGGTGGTTCGGAAGGTGCGCCGGTAGGCGCTCGGCGCCACGTCCAGCCGTCCGCGCAACTGCAGCCGCAGGGAGGCGGCGGTGCCGAAACCGGACTGCCGGGCGACCTGGTCGATGGTCAGATCGGTGCGCTCCAGCAACTGGCGGGCCCGCTCGGTGCGCTGGGTGGTGATCCACTGGCCGGGGCTGGCGCCGGTCTCCTCGCGGAAGCGCCGGGTGAAGGTCCGCACGCTCATGCCCGCCCGGTCGGCGAGCTGGCGCAGCGGCAGCGGCTCGTCCAGGTGCTCCAGCGCCCAGGCGCGGACGGCCGCCGTGCCGGAGCCGCCGGCGGCCAGCGGGCTCGGCGCCTCCACGTACTGCTTCTGGCCGCCGTCGCGCCACGGCGGCACCAGGCAGTTGCGGGCCACCGCGTTGGCCACCGCGCTGCCGTGGTCGCGGCGCACCACGTGCAGGCACAGGTCCACCCCGGCGGCCACCCCGCCGGAGGTGAGGATGTCGCCGTCGTCGGTGTAGAGCACGTCCGGGTCCAGCAGGACCTTCGGGAAGGTCCGGGCGAAGAGCTCGGTGTAGCGCCAGTGGGTGGTGGCCGGGCGGCCGTCCAGCAGGCCGGCGGCGGCCAGCAGGAACGAGCCGGTGCAGATCGACATCAGCCGGGCGCCGGGCCGGATCCGCCGCAGTGCGGCGGCGAGTTCGGGGGTGAAGGGGGCGTCCACGCTGTCCGGGTCGGAGTCGCGGGAGGCCGGGAGCACCACGGTGTCGGCCCGCTCCAGCAGTTCGGGCCCGTGGTCGACCGCGATCCGGAAGTCGGCGCTGGTGGCGACCGGGCCGCCGTCCAGGGTGCAGGTAGCCACCTCGTACAGCGGCCGGCCGGCGTCGTCCCTGGCGTTGCCGAAGATCCGTGCGGGGATGCCGAGTTCGAAGGCGATCGCGCCCTCCAGGGCGAGTACCGCGACCAGGTGCGCCATGCCGTTCCCTCCCCAGCCTCCCCGACCGGAGCGGGGCGGGTCCGGGCCAGGGTACGCGAGGGCGTGGCCTGATACTTGCGAAAGCTGTCATTCAGGCCACTCGTCCCGGCGGCGCGCGCTCGGGAGACTCGTCCACGTGACCGAACGCAGTGCCCTCGCCGCCTCCGCACCCGCCGCCCCCGATGCCGCCGCCCCCGATGCCGCCACGACCACCAGCCCCGCGCCCGCCCCCGGTCAGCGCCCCCGGGTGCACTACGCCTGGGTGGTCGCCGCCGTCGCCCTGCTCGTCCTGCTCGGCTCGGCCGGCTTCCGCTCCACGCCCAGCCTGATGATGGACGCCCTGCACAACGAGTTCGGCTGGTCGCTCGGGACGATTGCCGGCGCCACCTCCGTCAACCTCACCCTCTACGGCCTCACCGCCCCCTTCGCCGCTGCCCTGATGGACCGTTTCGGCGTGCGCCTGGTGGTCGTCTGCGCGCTGCTGACCATCTCGGTCGGCGCCGGCCTCACCATGCTGATGCGCCAGCCCTGGCAGCTGATCCTGTGCTGGGGAGTGCTGGTCGGCCTCGGCAGCGGCTCGATGGCCGGCGCCTTCGCCACCACCATCACCGGCCGCTGGTTCCAGGCCCGCCAGGGACTGGTCACCGGCGTGCTCACCGCCGCCGGAGCAGCCGGCAACCTGGTCTTCCTCCCGGTCGGCGCCTGGCTGGTCGAGCAGCACGGCTGGCGCTCGGCCGTGGTCGTGGTCTCGCTCGCCGCCAGCGCCGTCGCCGTGCCCGTCCTGCTGCTGATGCGCGAGCGCCCCGCCGACCTCGGCCTGCTCCCGTACGGCGCCACCGAGGCCCCGCCCGAGCCGGTGCGGGACGCCCGCGCCCTGGCCCGCACCCTGCGGGTGCTGCGCGACGCCGCCCACACCCGGCCGTTCTGGCTGCTGGCGAGCTCCTTCGCGATCTGCGGCGCCACCACCGCCGGCCTGGTCGGCACCCACTTCATCCCGGCCGCGCACGACCACGGCATGCCCGTCACCACCGCCGCGAGCCTGCTGGCCCTGATCGGCCTGTTCGACGTGGTCGGCACCGTGTTCAGCGGCTGGCTCACCGACCGGGTCGACTCCCGGCTGCTGCTCACCGTCTACTACGGACTGCGCGGCGTGTCCCTGCTCCTGCTGCCGCAGCTGCTCGCCGGCTCGCTGCAGCCGCCGATCCTCGCCTTCGTGGTCTTCTACGGCCTGGACTGGGTGGCCACCGTGCCGCCGACCGTCGCCCTGTGCCGCCGCCACTTCGGTGAGGACGCCCCGATCGTCTTCGGCTGGGTGCTCGCCGCCCACCAGATCGGCGCGGCCGTCGTCGCCGGACTGGCCGGACTGGCCCGCGACGCGCTCGGCAACTACGACCTGACCTGGTACGGCGCCGGTGCGCTGTGCGCGATCGCGGTCGGACTCTGCCTGGCGCTGCGCACCGGCCGGCCCACCGACCGGGCGGTGCCCGCCCTGTCGTAAGCGCGTTCGAGCGGAGGTCTAGGCTCCGCTTCATGGCGCTCACCTTCACCCTGGACCCGAAGCCCGACCCCGACCTGCGCACCGCCGTCGTACGGCTCTGGACGGACGTGACCAACGCGGGCGGCGCGGTCGGCTTCGTGGCCCCGGTCACCGAGGACGAGGTCTGGGACACCGCCGATCACCAGTTCGCCGGGGTCGCCCCGGACGGCCCCGACCGGCTGCTGGTCGCGCACGAGAGCGCGACCGGCCGGCTGGTCGGGGTGCTGTTCTTCGCGTCGATGCGCTTCGAACCGATGGAGCACTGGCGGATGCTCAAGCGGGTCATGGTGCACCCCGACTTCCAGGGCCTCGGCTACGGCGCCGAACTGCTCGCCGAGGCCGAACGGGTCGCCCGCGACTGGGGCCTGGAGTCGCTGCGGCTCACCGCGCGCGGCGGCCTGGGCCTGGAGCGCTTCTACGCCCGCTGCGGCTACCGGGAGGTCGGCCGGGTGCCGGCCGCGATCCGGGTCGCCCCCGGGGACGACCGCGACGACATCACCATGTGGCTCGACCTGCGCTGAACCCCGCCGGGGGAGGGACGGGACACCCCTGGCCCGCGCCGGGTGTCAGGCATGCTTGACTGGAAGTCCCGCCCCGGCTCGAACCAGAAGGATGTGTCCCAGTGAGCAGCAACGGCCCGCAGAAGTCGCACGCCACGCTCCGCTACACCTCCATGCGGGCCAGCATCTTCCTCGGCTGCCTCCTGGTGGCCCTGCTGCTCGGGCACTTCGGGATCATCCCGGTGAGCGGCGAGGCCGGGGTGATCTTCCTGGTCCTGCTGGCCGCGGTCGCCTCCGCGCCGCTCAGCTACGTGCTGCTGAGCAAGCAGCGCGACGAGATGTCCTCCCAGATCACCACCAAGGTCGCCGGGATGCGCAGCCGCACCGCCGAGCGGATCGCCACCCAGAACGCCGAGGAGGACGCCGCGGACGACGCCGCCCGCGCGGCCACCTCCGGGCAGAGCTGACGCCGGGCGCTGCCCGCCGTGGCTGCTGACCCTGCCGAGTCTGCCGATCCTGCTGAGCCTCGCAGGCGCGCCGAGGCCGATCCTGCCGTCGGTGCTGACCGGTCCGTCGGTGCCGACCGGTCCGTCGAGGCCGACCAGCCCGCCGGTGCCGACCGGCCCGCCGGGACGTGGCCGGCCCCCGTGCGCCGGCCCACCGGGCGGGACGTGGCCCGGCTCGCCGGGGTGTCCCAGGCCACCGTGTCGCTGGTCTTCTCCGGCGCCGAGGCCGGCCGCCGGGTCTCCGAGGCGACCCGGCAGCGGGTCCGCGAGGCCGCCCGCAGCCTCGGCTACCGCCCGCAGGCGGCCGGCCGCCAACTGCGGCTGGGCCGCAGCGGGATGATCATGCTGGCTGTGCCGAACCTGCAGGGCCCGTTCTTCGGCCGGGTGCTGGAGGGCGTCCACCACGAGGCCGGCCGGCACGGTCTGGCGGTCGTGGTCAGCTCCGGCTGGGGCAGCGCCACCCTCGCCGAGGCCGCCACCGCGGGCCGCTTCGACGGCCTGCTGATCTGCTCCCCGGACGACAGCCAGCTCGGCGAACTGCCGCCCGACACCCCCGCCGTCTTCCTGGACGCCGACCCCGGCACCGACCGGGCGCGCCCGACCGTCGAGCTCGACGTGGCCGGCGGGATGCGGGCCGCCGTCGAGCACCTGGCCGCCCTCGGGCATCGCCGGATCGGGCACCTGCGCTCCACCCACGCCGCGTACACCTTCCGGGTCCGGCAGGCCGCCTTCGAGCAGGCCGTACGCGAACTCGGCCTGGACGTCGTGGAGTTGGGCGTGAGCCTGAACGAGGGGTACGCGGCGGCGCGGAGCGTTGCGGGAGAGCTGCTGGAGCGGGCGGACCGTCCGCGCGCGGTGATCTGCGACGACGACGTGGTCGCCTCCGGGGTCTACCAGGCCGCCGCCGAGCGGGGGTTGCGGGTGCCGGACGACCTGTCGGTGGTCGGCATGGACAACGTCGCCGTCTCCGGGCTGCTCGCCCCGCCGCTGACCACCGTCGACCTGCCCGGCGAAGACCTCGGCCGGGCGGGCGCGGCCGCGCTGGCCGGACTGCTGCGCGGCGAGCGGGTGGAGCCGGTGGCGCCGCTGGCCACCGCGCTGGTGCAGCGCTCCTCGACGGCCCCGGCGCGGCCCTGACGCGCCGCCGGCCCGCGGATCCGAGGAGAAGGACTGCGCCCGCCGGCCAGACCCCCGGCGGGCGCAGTCGTCTGTGGGGGCGGGCCGGTCAGCCCACCGGGACGGGCTCGACTCGCGGCGCCGCCGGTGCGGAGCGGAACCAGCGGCGGGCGCCGAACAGCACCAGTGCGCCGAGCGCGATCCCGCCCGCCGCGCACACCGCGACCGGGCGGAGCGAGGAGCCCTCGGCGAGGCGGCCGGAGACGGCGTAGCCGAGCGAGTTGCCGGTGGCGAACAGGGTCACCAGCCAGGCGAAGGCCTCGGTGACCGTCCCGGTCGGGGCGAGTTCGGCGACCAGCACGAAGGCGGCCGCGAGCAGCGGGGCCAGCACGATGCCGGAGAGGAAGGCCAGGGCGGCCATCGGGTACGGGCCGGGCAGCGTCACCAGCGGGAGGTAGGAGGCGGCCATCGTGAGGGCCATCAGCCAGGTGCGGGTCGCTGTGGTCCGGCGCCAGTCGACCATGCCGTAGGCCAGTGCGCCGAGCAGTCCGCCGAGCGCGGCCAGCGCCAGCAGGGTGCCCCCGCCGCCGGGCAGTCCGCCGGCGTGCCGCTCGGCGTAGGCGATGAAGAGCACGTTCTGCGCGCCGACCGCCCAGCCGGCCCCGGCCAGTCCGATCAGGAGCAGAACCAGGCCGGGGGAGCGCAGTGGACCGAGCAGTCCGGCGGACTTCTCGCGGGCGGGGGCGCGCCAGGCCCGGGCGGGGGCAGCGGTGGCGACGACCAGGGCGCCGGCCAGCCCGAGTCCGGCGGCCACCCAGAGCGCGGCGACGGGGCTGAACAGTCCGGCGATCCCGGCGACGGCCAGCGGCCCGGCCACGTAGAGGATCTGCTGGGAGGCGGAGTCGAAGGCGTACGCGGTGTCGAGCTGTTCGTCCTCGACCACGTCCGGCCAGAGCGAGCGCAGGCAGGGCTCCAGCGGGGGCATCGCGAGGCCGGCGACGGCGGCGCCGAGGGGCGCGGCGACGGGGGAGCCGGGGGCGAGGGCGAGCAGCGCGTACCCGCCGCCGGCGACCACGGCGGAGGCGAGCAGGACGCGGGGCTGTCCGGTGCGGTCGACGATCCGCCCGAGCACCGGGCCGCCGACGGCGGCGGCGAGCGCGTAGACGGAGGTGGCCAGTCCGATCCGGCCGTACGGGACGCCGGCCTCGCGCAGGGCGAGGGCGATCACCAGGGCGGTCATACCGGCGGGCAGGCGGCCGAGCAGGGTGCCGAGCAGGAGTCGGGTGACGTGCGGGGCGCGGAGCAGGGCGAGGTAGCCCATCGGTGGTCTTCTCCGGTCTGGGCAGGGGAGGGCGGGGACGCCGTCAAAGTTATACGTATAACTGCTGGTCGGTCAATCCGACTTGGAGGTGGAGCTGATGGGGCGTCAGTATCGTTCGTGTCCGGAACTCACCCCAAGGGGGCCTTGGAGTCCAACCCGATCTCAAACAACTACTTTGAACATCTCAAACCTTTACTGCTAACGTATCGGCCGTGACCACCTCAGACGCACTGCGGATGCACGGCCCGGGCCCGCTGCCCGGCGCCGCCCGCCCGTGTGCTCTGACCGGTGCTGTGGACAGCCCGCGCCGTTGTCGCGCCATGGGCTGTACGGCCATGAGCTGTATCGCGGCGGCACGCCCCTGAACCGGGGCCCGAGCCCTTCTCGCCTCCGGCCCCGTGCCGTGCCGCCTCCTCCGCCCCACACCCCACCGTCAGCAACGCCCTCCCCCGGAGTCGCACCCCCATGTCCACAGCGCCCGAGGCGACCTCGTCGCCGTCCGTGCTCGCCCGCATCCGCAAGACACCGTTCTGGGTGCAGATCGTCGCCGGCCTCGTGCTCGGCGTCGGCCTCGGCTACCTGGCCCGTGCCGCCGACATCTCCTGGCTGGCCACCACCCTGGAGACCATCGGCAAGATCTTCGTCCAGCTGCTCAAGCTGGCCGTGCCCCCGCTGGTCTTCACCGCGATCGTGGTGAGCGTCGCCAACCTGCGCAACGTCGCCAACGCGGCCCGCCTGGCCACCCGCACGCTGCTCTGGTTCATGGTCACCTCGCTGATCGCGGTCGGCATCGGCCTGGGCCTGGGCCTGCTCACCAACCCCGGCCAGGGCACCAACCTCAAGACCGAGGGCCTCAAGGCGCTCGACTCCAAGGGCACCTGGATCGACTTCCTGACCGGGATCTTCCCGACCAACATCGTCGACGCCTTCGTCAAGGTGAACGTCCTGCAGATCGTCTTCATGGCGGTCGTGGTCGGCGCCGCGATCATCAAGCTCGGCACCAAGGCCGACCCGGTCCTCAAGCTCAGCGAGACCGTGCTGGAGCTGACCCAGACCGCCCTGTGGTGGGTCATCCGGCTCTCCCCGCTCGGCACCCTCGGCCTGATCGGCAAGTCCGTCGCCAAGTACGGCTGGGACCTGCTCAAGCCCTTCGCCACGCTGACCCTCGACATCTACGTCGGCTGCGCGCTGGTGCTGTTCGTCGTCTACTCGCTGGTGCTGCGCTTCGCCGCGGGCCTCAACCCGCTGCACTTCTTCAAGGGCGCCTGGCCCGCCATCCAGCTGGCCTTCGTCTCCCGCTCCTCGGTCGGCACCCTGCCGGTCACCCGCCGCGTCACCGAGCGTCTCGGCGTCCCGAGCGAGTACGCGTCCTTCTCCGTGCCGTTCGGCGCCACCACCAAGATGGACGGCTGCGCCGCGGTCTACCCGGCGGTCGCCGCGATCTTCGTCGCCCAGGTCTACAACATCGAGCTGGGCATCAAGGACTACATCCTGATCGCCTTCGTCTCGGTGGTCGGCTCGGCCGCCACCGCGGGCCTCACCGGTGCGATCGTCATGCTGACGCTGACCCTGTCCACCCTGGGCCTGCCGCTGGAGGGCGTGGGCCTGCTGCTGGCCATCGACCCGATCCTGGACATGATGCGGACCGCGACCAACGTCGCCGGTCAAGTTGTAACGCCGATCGTCGTCGCCGCCCGCGAGGGCATCCTCGACCGGGAGGCCTACAACAATCCGAGTGGTGACCTGCTGAATGAGTCCGCCACCAATCCGGCTCAGGCCACTGAAAAGGCTGTCGCTGTGGCTTGAGATTCCGGGGGAGGGCCCATCTGTCGTTCGGTCTCCAACGGCCTGACTTCGGCCGTCATCCCGGTGCGGGCCGACGCGAAGGGCGCGGCTGCGGCCTGATCTCCGGTTCTGCGACGGTGCGCGAAGGGTCCTCCCCCGATCACGGGGGAGGACCCTTCGGCGTTCCTCGTCGCCTCCCCGGGCACGGCCCGAAAAGGCAGGGGGCCCGCCGCGATGGGCAGGCCCCCTTGGGTGCTGCTCTTGTGCTCATGGTGACGGCTGTCGGGAGCCGCCGGCGGACCCGAAGGGGTCCCGAGCGATCAGAACATCAGAGGATGGTCAGACGGCGGTGACGTTCTCCGCCTGCGGGCCCTTCGGACCCTGGGTGACGTCGAAGGTGACCGCCTGGTTCTCCTCCAGCGAACGGAAGCCGTTCGCGTTGATGGCGGAGTAGTGGACGAAGACGTCGGGGCCGCCGCCCTCCTGGGCGATGAAGCCGAAGCCCTTCTCAGCGTTGAACCACTTGACGGTTCCCTGAGCCATGCCGTTCTCCTTGCGATGCGTGTCGGGGGCCACACCGTGTGGTCCCCGGTCCGCTGCGCTGATCGCCCTGCCTCCGGACGAGTCCGAAGTTTTTCGATATTGCTGAAAAACTACAAAAAGCCTGCGGTTACATGCTCCGCAGGCTTCAAGTACTGCAAGGGGAATCAAACTGCAACTGAGGGCAACGCTAGCATGCGGTCGCTGTGACGACCAGGGGTCACTTGCCCTCCGGACGGCGCGTGTCGTGGGCCCCCCGAGAGGGCTGGGAGCGGGCGGGGGAAGGCGTGTTGGGGGCACGCACCGCTCTGACGAGGGGCGCTCCCGCGCGTGTCGGGTGGCCGGTGCGAGCCGTCGCGAACAGCGGGCATACGCTGCGGGGAAGCGCACGAACAGCAAGGGAGCGGCGCAGTGGCAGCACCGGACGCGCAAACGCGGGAGCCCGACGAGAACACCCCGGTCAGGCCGCGGGTCGGCCATATTCAGTTCCTGAACTGCGTCCCCCTCTACTGGGGCCTCGCCAGGACCGGCAACCTGCTCGACCTGGACCTCACCAAGGACACCCCCGAGAAGCTGAGCGACCAGCTCGTCGGCGGCTCCCTCGACATCGGACCGATCACCTGCGTGGAGTACCTGCGCAACGCCGACGACCTGCTGGTCCTGCCCGACATCGCGGTCGGCAGCGACGGGCCGGTGATGTCCTGCCTGATCGTGAGCAAGGTGCCGCTCGGCGACCTCGACGGCCGCCGGGTCGCCCTCGGCTCCACCAGCCGCACCTCCGTCCGGCTCGCCCGACTCCTCCTGGAGGAGCGCGAAGGCGTGCGCCCGGACTACTTCAGCTGCCCGCCGGACCTCAGCGCGATGCTCGCCGAGGCCGACGCCGCCGTCCTGATCGGCGACCCGGCCCTGCGCGCCTACCTCGGGCAGGCCGCCGACCTCGGGCTGACCGTCCACGACCTCGGCGAGATGTGGAAGGAGTGGACCGGGCTGCCGTTCGTCTTCGCCGTCTGGGCCGTGCGCCGCGAGTTCGCCGAGCGCCGCCCCGAGCTGACGGCGGCCGTCCACCGGGCCTTCCTGGAGTCCCGGGACCTGTCGCTGGTGGAGGCCGCCAAGGTTGCCGAGCAGGCCGCCCGCTGGGAGGCCTTCGGGGCGGACGTGCTGGAGCGGTACTTCAGTGAGGCGCTCGATTTCTCGCTCGGCGAGCGGCAGCTGGCCGGGGTCGCCGAGTTCGCCCGGCGGGTCGCGTACGACAGCGGCTTCGCGCCGGACGTGGCGGTGCGGCTGCTGGAGCCGGCGGCGCTGCCGGTCGGGGGGTAGGGGTCGGTCGGGGGCGGGGTTTGGTCGGGTCGGTCGGGTCGGTCGGGTCGGTCGGGTCGGTCGGGTCGGTCGGGTCGGTCGGGGGATAGGGGGTCGGTCGGGGGTCGGGTCGGTCGAGTCGGTTGGGCGGTCTTCGGGCTGGTCCGGCCGCCGGGTTCGCTCGATGGCCCCGCCGACGGGCCGGGCGATCCGTCCGGCCCGGTACGGTCTGCTCCCGAGGCGCGTCCGGCGGTGTTGCGCGGGGTGCGGTTCGGGAGCGGCGTACGCGGCCGGGCACCCGCCCGGGGCCGCGCGTGCGCGTGCGAGGGGAGCGTGCGGGGCATGCAGGCACTGGGGTCGGACGATCCGCGCCGGGTGGGCGCCTACCGGCTGCTGCGGCGGCTCGGCTCGGGCGGGATGGGCCGGGTCTACCTCGGCCGGACGGCCGGCGGCCGCACCGTCGCCGTCAAGGTGGTGCGGACCGAACTCGCGGACGACCCCGAGTTCCGCGCCCGGTTCCGGCAGGAGGTGGCCGCCGCCCGCCGGGTCGGGAGCACCTGGACCGCGCCCGTCCTGGACGCCGACACCGAGGGCGAGCATCCTTGGGTCGCCACCGGCTACGTCGCGGGCCCCGCGCTCGCCGACGCCGTCCAGCAGCACGGGCCGCTGCCCGAGGCCTCCGTCCGCTCCCTCGGCGTCGGGCTCGCCGGGGCGCTCGCCCACGTGCATGGGCTCGGCCTGGTGCACCGCGACGTCAAGCCCTCCAACGTGCTGCTCACCCTGGACGGGCCGCGGTTGATCGACTTCGGGATCGCCCGGGCCCTGGACGCGACCAGCGGGTTCACTCGTTCGGGTTATGTGGTGGGTTCGCCCGGCTTCATGTCGCCCGAACAGGCGAACGGGCAGACGGCCGGACCGGCAGGGGACGTCTTCTCGCTCGGCGCCGTCCTGGCCTTCGCCGCCAGCGGCGTCCACCCCTTCGGCGAAGGCGTCAGCGCGGCCGTCCTGCTCTACCGGGTGCTGCACGAGGAACCGGACGTGGCCGGGCTGCCCGGACCGCTGCGGGCGACCGTTCTCGACTGCCTGGCCAAGGACCCGGCCGTCCGGCCCACCCCGCAGCAACTGGCGGCCCGGCTCGATCCGGACGGCGCGGCCGCCGCCCGGCTGGCGCGGGGCGACTGGCTGCCGCCGGCGCTGGCGGCGGGGGTCGGGCGCAGCGCGGTGGAGCTGCTGGACCTGGAGGGGGCGGAGGCGGGGGCCGACGGAGGCTCCGGGAGTGGGTCCGGGAGCGGGGCCGAGCGTGGCTCCGGGAGTGGGGCCGAGCGTGGGGCCGGGGTGGTGCCGACTCCGACCTTCGTGCCCGGGGGCCGTGCCGCGCCGGAGCCGGTGCGGCGGACCGAGGCCGATCCGTGGAAGCGTCGGGCCGGGCTCGCGGGGGCGGCGGTGCTGGTGGCCGCGCTGCTCGGGGGCGGCGGGTACGGGCTGTACGCGATGACCCATCGGCCGGATCCGGTGGCGTCGGCGTCGGCGGGGCCGACGCCGCTTCCGTCCGGCGACCCCAGCGGGACGGCCGAAACGGACGGGCCGTCGGCCTCGGCTTCCGCTTCGGCTTCCGCTTCGGCCGCCACTCCGGCGCCGCCGTCCGCGACGGGCGGACCGAACGCGGTGCCGGCCGCGTTCCTGGGCACCTGGAGCGGCGACATGGTCACCGACAAGGGACTGCCCGGCGGCACCACCACGCTCACCGTCCGCCAGGCGGCGGTCGGTCAGGAGGCCACCACCAGCCGCAACGCCCTCTCCGGGTTGATCTCGATCAGCTGCGAGGGCGCCTGGACGCTCCGGTCGGTCTCCGACAGCAAGTTGGTGTTCCAGTCCCGGCTGGTGAAGTCGTCGATCCCCGGCGCCTGCACCGGCGGCTCCAACGCCGAGACGCTCACCCTCCAGGCCGACGGGACGATCCGCTTCACCTCCGCCGACCCGGCGGCCGGGAACCCGGCCGGCACGATGCACAGGGTGGGCGGGGCGACGGGGTGAGGCGTTGTGCGGGGGCGTGCCCGCGGAGGCTGCGCCCCGGTCGGCCGCGGCGCAGTTCAGCGGGCTGACGCGGGCGCCCGAAACGCCTGGCGTAGGCTGGTTCGGCCGTACCCCAGTAGCACTTGAGAGAGAGAAGGCCGCCAGGTGACCGAGCTCGCAGCGACCACCCTCGATGCGTCCAGCACCGACCTGCAGGCCGTGCTCGACCGGGCCGCCGCCGGCGGCCGGATCACCCCGGAGGAGGCGCTCGAGCTCTACCGCTCCGCGCCGCTGCACGCGCTCGGCTCCGCCGCCGACGCGGTGCGCCGCCGCCGCTACGCGGGTACCGAGCACATCGCGACGTACATCATCGAGCGCAACATCAACTACACCAACGTGTGCGTGACGGCGTGCAAGTTCTGCGCCTTCTACGTGCCGCCGAAGAGCGACAAGGGCTGGTCCCGCGAGCTCGACGAGATCCTGCGCCGCTGCGCGGAGACGGTCGAGCTGGGCGGCACCCAGATCATGTTCCAGGGCGGCCACCACCCGGACTACGGCGTGGAGTACTACGAGCGCGCGTTCTCGGCGATCAAGGCCGACTTCCCGCAGCTGGTGATCCACTCGCTGGGCGCCTCCGAGGTCGAGCACATGTCCCGGATCTCGGGCGTCTCCATCGAGGAGGCCATCACCCGGATCCACAAGGCGGGCCTGGACTCCTTCGCCGGCGCCGGCGCCGAGCTGCTCCCGGAGCGGCCGCGCAAGGCGATCGCCCCGCTCAAGGAGTCCGGCGAGCGCTGGCTGGAGATCATGGAGACCGCGCACGGCCTCGGCGTGGAGTCCACCTCCACCATGCTGATGGGCACCGGCGAGACCAACGCCGAGCGGATCGAGCACCTGCGGATGATCCGCGACGTGCAGGACCGCACCGGCGGCTTCCGCGCCTTCATCCCGTACACCTACCAGCCGCAGAACAACCACCTCAAGGGCTCGACCCAGGCCACCGTCTTCGAGTACCTGCGGATGATCGCGATCGCCCGCCTGTTCCTCGACAACGTCGCCCACATCCAGGGCTCCTGGCTCACCACCGGCAAGGAGGCGGGCCAGCTGTCGCTGCACTACGGCGCGGACGACCTCGGCTCCGTGATGCTGGAGGAGAACGTCGTCTCGGCGGCCGGTGCCAAGCACCGCTCCAACCTGACCGAGCTGATCCACCTCATCCGCGCCGCCGACCGCGTCCCGGCGCAGCGCTCGACCACGTACGAGCACCTGCGGGTGCTGGACGACCCGGCGAACGACCCGGTCGACCCGCGGGTCGCCTCGCACATCGCCTCCACGGCGATCGAGGGCGGCACGGCGCACCCCGAGCTGAAGATCCTGGACAACTGAGGCCGTTGAGTCCGAACTTGTGCTGACCCTCCACCGGGCGGCCCTCGTGCTGCCCGACCCGGCCGATCCCACCGCCCCGTCCTTCGCCGACGGGGCGGTGGTGGTGCGCGGTGAACTGGTCGAGGCCGTCGGGCCGTACGGGGAACTGGCGGCGGCGCATCCGTCGGCGCGGGTGCGGGACTGGGGAGCGGCGTCCGTGCTCACGCCCGGGCTGCGCAACCCCTGGGGGCAGCGGCTGTTGGAGCGGGACTACCACCCGGACCCGCGCGAGGAGATCGGCGTCGAGCCGGTGGCGGACGGGCTGGTGGGCTGCACCGACGAGACCCGGTACGGGGCGAGCGCGCGGCGCGGGCTGCAGCGGATGCTCGGGTTCGGGGTGACGGCGGTGGCCGGGCCGTTCGAACGGGCCGCTGTGCGGACGGCGGTGGCGCGTTCGGGGCTGGGGGTGCTACCGGGGGCTTCCGGTGCCGGTGCGGAGGGTGGGTCGTTGGATCCGCTGGCGGTGCTGCCGTTGGCGCCGGCCGTGCACGGGCGGGTGGCGGCCGGTGGGCGGGCGGACTTCGCGGTGTTCCCGGTGCTTTCGGCGCTGACGGCTCTCCCGGTGCTCCCGGTTGAGGGGGAGGGCGGGGTGCGGCCGGCGCCCGGGGGGTGCCTGGCGACCGTGCTGGGCGGGCGGTTGGTGTACCGGCGGCGGTGACGGCGACGAGGGCCGGCGACCCGGCCGGTGTGACGTACTCATCAGTAGTCGGATTGCCTTGCCGTGTACGGTATTTCCTTCGTGTGCACCCGAACTGCCGTGCCCTTCCAGGGGGGTGATTGCTCCTTCGCCGTGACCTGAGGGCCCGCCAGCGGATACGATCCCGGACAGCTCACTCCGTACCCTCACCACACCACCACCCGCGCCCGCGGGCGGCGGGGCCGTGTCCCAGGCCCCGGAGGCAAGCCAGGACAGGAACCATGCGAACCGCGACCGTCCCCCCGCCGCGATCCCTGCGGTTGGGCCGTGGTTGGTACCTCGCCGCCGTGCTCAGCGCCGTGCTGGCCGTCGGGATGTGCCTGCTCGGTTGGCGCCAGGCCGACCAGGCCGACCGGATCGCCGCCCACCCGGTGAGAGTCGAGGGTGTCGTCACCCAGCTGCCGACCGGCGGCGGCACGTACAGCGCCGTCAGCTACAAGGTGAGCGGCCAGCCGCACACCGCAGCCGCGCTGCCGCTCGCCGACGGCACCAAGGTCGGCGACGCGGTCTGCCTGGAGCACGCGGCCGACGATCCGGGCGCCGTGCGGATCTGCGGCGACACCTACCCCCAGCCGGTCGGCGTGGGACTGGCCCGGTTCAGCGTGCCGGTCGCCGTCGTGCTGTTCGTGATCTGCATGCTGCGCATCCGGCGCCACCGTCGGGCCGTGGCCGTCCGAAGCGGGCAGGGCCGGCTCGCCGCCAACCTCGCCCTGGCGACCGGGGCACTGGCCGAGGGGATGCCCGCGATCACCCAGGGCAAGCGCTCCCGGCGCCGGCGGCGCTCCGGCGGGCGGCGGGGGGCGAACCAGGGTGGGTGACCGGGGGGCGAACCAGGGTGGGTGACCGGTGGTGGTCGGCCCGTGCCGGTCGGCTCGTGGCTTCGTCCCGTGTGCCCCGTTGGTCGGTGTGTCCGTCAGAGGGTGAAGAATGGGGGCGTGACCCGAGCCTCCCTGGACAAGCAGCCGCACGAAGTCGCCGCCATGTTCGACGACGTCGCGGCCAAGTACGACCTCACCAACGACGTGCTCTCCCTCGGCCAGGCCCGCGCCTGGCGCCGGGCGGTGGCCGAGGCGGTCGCCGCCGGACCGGGGGACCTCGTGCTCGACCTCGGGGCCGGCACCGGCACCTCCTCGCTGCCCTTCGCCGAGGCCGGGGCCAAGGTCGTTCCGTGCGACTTCTCGGTCGGCATGCTCACCGAGGGCAAGCGCCGCCACCCCGAGCTGCCGCTCACCGCCGGCGACGCCACCCGGCTGCCGTTCGCGGACGACACCTTCGACTCGGTGACGATCTCCTTCGCGCTGCGCAACGTCCAGGAGACCGACGCGGCGCTGCGCGAGATGCACCGGGTCACCAAGCCCGGCGGCAAGCTCGTGATCTGCGAGTTCTCCACGCCGACCTGGACGCCGTTCCGGACCGTCTACACCGAGTACCTGATGCGCGCGCTGCCGCCGGTCGCCACCGCCGTCAGCAGCAACCCGGACGCGTACGTCTACCTCGCCGAGTCCATCCGGGTCTGGCCGGACCAGCCCTCGCTGGCCGCCCGGATGCAGGAGAGCGGCTGGTCGAAGGTCGCCTGGCGGAACCTGACCGGCGGGATCGTCGCGCTGCACCGCGGGTACAAGTCGGCGTAGTGGGGCGACGGGGGTGGGGTGGGCAAGCGGGCCCGCGCTGCGCACTGTCGGGCCGGGCCGCCCCCCGTCGGGGCGCGCTGCCTCCGTCGGGGCGCAGGCGTCTCCGGCGGCGTGAGCGGAACTAGACTGCCGGAGACAAAAGCCGCCATCCCCCGCCGCAGCTCCAGGAGTGTGTCCACGTGTCCGAGACCGCAGCCGATCTGACGAAGCCGGACAGCACGGTCGAGAGCACCGCCGACGTCATCGTGGTCGGCGCGGGCCCGGCTGGCTCCACGACCGCGTACTACCTCGCCCAGGCCGGGCTGGACGTGCTGCTGCTGGAGAAGACCGCCTTCCCGCGCGAGAAGGTCTGCGGCGACGGCCTCACCCCGCGCGCCACCAAGCAGCTCGTGGACATGGGCATCGACGTCTCCACCGAGAACGGCTGGCTGCACAACAAGGGCCTGCGCATCATCGGCGGCGGCGTCCGGCTGGAGTTGGACTGGCCCGAGCTGGCCTCCTTCCCGGACTACGGCCTGGTCCGCAAGCGCGCCGACTTCGACGAGCTGCTGGCCCGTCAGGCCGAGAAGGCCGGCGCCCGGCTCTACGAGCGCTGCAACGTCAGCGGGCCGGTCCTGGACGACCGCACCGGCCGGATCGTCGGCGTCACCGCCAAGCTCGGCGAGGAGAAGCGGCCGGTCACCTTCCGGGCCCCGCTGGTGGTCGCCGCCGACGGCAACTCCACCCGGCTCTCGCTCGCCATGGGCCTGCACCGCCGCGAGGACCGCCCGATGGGCGTCGCCTACCGCACCTACTTCAACTCGCCGCGCCACGACGACGACTACCTGGAGTCCTGGCTGGAGCTGTGGGACACCCGCGGCGGCGAGCGCAAGCTGCTGCCCGGCTACGGCTGGGTCTTCGGCATGGGCGACGGCACCTCCAACGTCGGCCTCGGCATCCTCAACTCCTCGCCCGCGTTCGGCGAACTCGACTGGCGCGAGGTCCTCAAGGCCTGGTGCGCCGGCATGCCGGAGGAGTGGGGCTACACCCCCGAGAACATGACCGAACCGATCCGCGGCGCCGCGCTGCCGATGGCCTTCAACCGGCAGCCGCACTACACCCGCGGCCTGCTGCTCGTCGGCGACGCGGGGGGCATGGTCAACCCGTTCAACGGCGAGGGCATCGCCTACGCGATGGAATCCGGCCAGATCGCCGCCGGCGTCATCGTGCAGGCCCACGCACGCCTCACCGACGGCGGCCGCGAGCGCGCCCTACAGGCCTACCCGCGCATCCTCAAGGACGTGTACGGTGGCTACTACACGCTCGGCCGCGCCTTCGTGAAGATGATCGGCAACCCCAAGGTGATGCAGCTCGCCGCCCAGCACGGCCTGCCCCGGCCGCTGTTGATGCGCTTCACCCTCAAGCTGCTCGCCAACCTCACCGACCCGAAGGGCGGCGATGCGATGGACCGCGTGATCAACGGGCTGGCGAAGGTCGCGCCCAACGCCTGACGCCGGGGCGGGGCCGATGGGGTTCGTTAGGCCTCGCCTCAGGCTTCGTTGGGCCTTCGGCCAGGCTTCGGCCAGGCTGCGCTGGGTTTCGCTGGGTTTCGCTGGGTTTCGCCTCAGGCTTTCTCCTCCGCCGTCTTCTCAGGCCCGTCGACCGGGCGCCGGGAGGCGGCGGAGCGCTGTTCGACGTAGGCGAGGCGATCGGCGAACACCCGGGCCGCGTCGGGGGTGAGCGTCCGGAGGGCGACGAGGGCGCTGAAGACGACATCGCAGAGCTCGTGCTGGACGTCCTCCCAGGTGTGGGTGACGCCCTTGCGCGGGTTCTGACCGGTGGCGCCGATCACCGCCGCGCCGACCTCGCCGACCTCCTCGGAGAGCTTGAGCAGCCGCAGCAGACGCTCCTCCTGCGGCGACTGCGTGCTGTGCTCGTCCAGCCATGCGACCAGGTGGTCGACGCTCTCCCAGATCCGGCTGTCCATGCGGTGCTGCTCCCTGCGGTGTCGTTGGTGCTGCCAGCCACCGTACGGGAGCGGCGACGGGGGGTGGGGCCGGGCGGGGATGCCCGGCCCTCCCGCCGGTCGGCCACCGGTCAGTGCTTGCTGATCTTCACGTGGTGGATGTTCACGGGGACGTTGGGGTAGCCGTCGCCGGGGCCGTTCTGGTCGTCCTCGCCGGCGGCGGCGATCTTCTGCAGGACGTCCAGGCCGGCCGTGACCCGGCCGAACGGGGTGTAGGCGGGGGAGAGCTTGGTGTCCTTCCAGACGATGAAGAACTGGCTGCCATTGGTGTTCGGACCGGCGTTGGCCATGGCCACGGTGCCCGCCGGATAGGTGGCGCCGGTCAGGTTCTCGTCCGGGAAGGAGTAGCCCGGACCGCCGCTGCCCGTTCCGGTCGGGTCGCCGCACTGCAGGACGTAGATCCGCTGGGTGGTGAGGCGGTGGCAGTGGCTGCGGTCGAAGTAGTCGTGTTCGGCGAGGTAACGGAACGAGAAGGTGGTGCAGGGCGCCTTGTCGGTCAAGGCCTCGAAGGTGATCGGGCCCTGGCTGGTCCGCAGGGTCGCGTGGTAGGGGCGGGCGGCCTTCTGGGCGTCGAAGACCGGGATGCCCTTGAAGTTGTCGGCCGGGACGGCGGGTGTGTAGGTGCAGGCCGCGCTCTGGGCGGGGGTGGCGCCGGAGGGCGCCGCGACGGCGGTGCCGGTGCTCGCCGCGAGCGGGAGGACGGTGGCGGCGGCGACCAGCGCCCAGTGCTTGCGCTTCACGTGACGGGCCTTCCGGGGGGTGGTGGACGGCATGATTGTCATGCAGGCATCATCCACGGCCCGATGGGTCTCCGGTAGGGGTCGGGACGGCTGGGGCTCCTTTGGCTGAGTGGTGGTGATGGGCAGTCAGTCAGGTTGCGGGGGTGGCTCTGAGTGTCGGGCTGCGGCTACGGGGTGGGGGCGTTCGGGGTGGCGTCAGCCTCCGGGGTCGTCGGGGTGGTCGGGTCGGTCGGAGTGGTCGGGCCGGTCGGAGCGGTCGGAGCGGGTGGGGCCACCGGGGCCGTCGGGGTGGCGGTGAACAGCCCGGCGCGGGCGGCCAGGGCGGCGGCATCGGCGGCTCGCTC
The DNA here is from genome assembly GCF_044546945.1 of Kitasatospora sp. NPDC053057. NCBI lineage: Bacteria > Bacillati > Actinomycetota > Actinomycetes > Kitasatosporales > Streptomycetaceae > Kitasatospora > Kitasatospora sp. NPDC053057. The sequence goes on from NZ_JBITZP010000013.1 coordinate 39,742, forward strand.
GGCGGTGCGGGCGTCCAGCGGCTCGCCGGTGACGAACAGTCGGTAGTAGAGCGGCGCGGTCGCGGCCCTGATGACCTCGGCGCCGTCCGTTCCGGCTGGCAACTCGCCTCGGGCGACGGCCCGTTCGGCGACCTCGGCGGCTTGGCGGTGGCGGGCCGCGAAGAACTCGCGGAGGGCTGCCGCGCCGGTGTCGGAGCGCTGGGCGGCGGAGATCAGCGCGGTGGGCGTGGGGCTTTGCTCGGGGTCGGTGAAGACGTTGAACACCTCCTGGGTGATTCGGCGGAGGTCCTCCTGGAGGTCTCCGGTGTCGGGCAGCGGCCAGGGCTGGTCGGCCGAGGCGGTCAGGGCGTCCGCGACCAGGCCGTCGACCCCGCCCCACCGCCGGTAGAGGGTCGCCTTGTGGACGCCGGACCGGGCCGCGACCGCCTCGGCGGTGAGTCCGTCGTAGCCCTTCTCCGTGACCTCGGCGAGCGTGGCGGCGACCACGTCCGCACGGACCCGGGCGCTGCGGCCGCCCGGGCGCGAGGACGGCGTGCGGAGTTGCTGATCGGGGTGGATGGGCTCGCTCAAAGTCGACTCCAGTCGCATTAAGGCTTGCTGCGGGGTGGTGATCGTGCCATGCTCATCGTAATGCGACTGAAGTCGCATTACGAGAGGAGCCTGCGTGACCGCCACCGCCATCCCCGACCCGACCGCCCTCCACCCGCTCGCCGGCCACGACCGGGTGGTCCTGCTGCGCCCGCTCGTCACCGACCCGAGGGTCGAGGTCGGCGAGTACACCTACTTCGACGACCCCGACGGAGCCACCCGCTTCGAGGAGCGCAACGTCCTCTACGCCTACGGCCCCGAACGGCTGGTGATCGGCAAGTACTGCGCGATCGCCACCGGCACCCGCTTCCTGATGGCCGGGGCCGCCCACCCGACCATCGGTGTGTCCACCTTTCCCTTCACGATGTTCGGCGGCAGTTGGACGGAGCAGACCCTCGACATCGTCACGGGCCTTCCCAGCCGGGGCGACACCGTGGTCGGCAACGACGTCTGGTTCGGCTTCGGCGCCACCGTTCTGCCCGGTGTCCGGATCGGCGACGGAGCGATCATCGCGGCCGGTGCGATGGTCACCGCCGATGTCGAGCCCTACACGATCGTCGGCGGCAACCCCGCCCGCCCGATTCGGCGCCGCTTCGACGACGCCGACATCGAACGCCTGCTCCGCGCCGCCTGGTGGGACTGGCCGGTCGAGCTCGTCACCGAGCACGTCCGCGCCATCATGTCCGGCACCCCAGCCGACATCGAGGCCATCGCCGAGACGAACGGCTTGCTCGCCTCCTGACCCGCCGGCACCCGGCAGGGGCATTGATCACCGGTGGGCCGGTGCGCGAAGATGGCGCCCCCTTGCTCCATCCCTCACCCCGTCCGCCGCTGAGCCACACGCCCAGCTCCTGGGTCCGTCCGCCGCCGTACGGTCCTCGCACCCGCCGGTTCCGTTCGCTCGGAGGGATCCTCCTCATGCGTGCCTCCCTGTCCTCGTCCTCATCGGTTCTTCGTGATCTGCCGGTCCTGCTCGTGGCAGTGGTCTGGGGGTCGAGCTTCCTCGCCGTCCAACGGGTGGCCGAGCCCGGGACGGTCGTGGCGATGCTTGTCCTGCGCTTCGGGCTGGTGCTGCCGCTGCTCGGGCTGGCCGCGTGGCGGGCCCTGCGAAAACTGACCCGAGCCGAGTGGCTCGGCGGCGCCGCTCTTGGCCTCGTCCTCAGTGGGATCTTCCTGCTGGAGACCTACGGCGCCGTGCACACCTCCGCCACCAATGCCGGGCTGATCATCAGCCTCGCCATGGTGCTCACCCCCCTCGGCGAGAGCGCCCTCGGCCGGACCGCACCATCGCGGGCCTTCCTCGCGGCCGCCGGGCTGGCCGTCCTCGGCGTCGCCCTGCTCACCGGCGACGGGGGGCTGCGCCCTCCGACGCTCGGTGACCTGCTCGTGCTGTGCGCCGCCCTCGTCCGCTCCGCGTACGTCCTTGCGATGGCCCGCACCCGGGCCGTTCGCGACACCGACATGCTCGCCGTCACCTGGGTCCAACTCGCCGTTGCCACCGCAGTGTTCTCGGTCGTCGCACTCGCCGTCGGGCCCGCGCCGTGGACCGTCGCGCTCTCGTACGGAGCCGGCCAGTGGGCCTGGCTGCTACACCTGTCCTTGTTCTGCACGCTCTTCGCCTTCTTCGTTCAGATGTGGGCCGTCCGGGCCACCTCGCCGTCCCGGGTGAGCCTGCTCCTCGGTACCGAACCCCTGTGGGCCGCGATCCTCGGCATCACCGTCGCCGGGAACCGGATGGGCCCGCTCGCCCTGCTCGGCGGAGCCCTGGTGCTGGTCGCGACCGAGTGGGGCCGGCGCACCGCCCCCGCGCCGCGCCCGGCCAGGGGCGAGGACGGGACAGGCGCTGCGGCGGATGCGAGGACCGGGGAGCAGACACGGGAGCCGACCCCGGCGTGATCCGTCGTCGTGGTCACCGGCGCCGCCACAGCGTCCGACGGGCGTAGTCGACCGTGACCGCGCCGAGCAGCGGGCCCCAGGCCACCAGGGGCAGGTACGCGGCAGTCATCACCAGGCCGGCGAAGCCGTGCGGCGAATCCGGCTCGGCCAGGTTGTGGGCCCAGCCGCCGAACAGCCCCTCCATTCCGAGGACGGTGAGTATCACCGAACCCAGCAGGGCCGGGACGATCGCGGCGAGCGGCTGAACCCGGCGGCCGCCGATCAGCGGGATCCACCGGGGCGCTACCAGCCCCCAGGGCCGGACCAGTCCCAGGGTCAGGAAGGCCAGGGCCTCGGTCAGGGCGCTCAGCACCACGCAGTAGACCGTGCCCCAACCCGGCTGGTGCGCTCCGTATTCCGCGGCCGTCGCACCGGTGAAGCCGACCTGGACGCCGAAGCCGAAGACGATCCGCCACAACCCTGAGGGGACGGTGCTCAAAACGGCGGCCTTGGCGGCCAGCTGAGCCCAACGGGGTGCGGGCGGGACGGTCGGGGCAACGGGGGCGGCCTCGGCGGCCGTGCTTGCCGCCCCGACCGCATGGGCTCGGTGGGTGGTGGCGATGCGGGCGTTGATCACGAGCTTCGACACGGTGGGCTCCTTTCGGTCCGGCCCCGTCGGCCGGTGCGGTGACTCAAGACTGGAGGTCCGCCAGGGGCCAGCGGCAGTGCCGATCGGGCTGTTCTCGCTGCTCAACCGGCCTGTGAAATATGCCGATCGGCACAGGCGGACCCGCTGTGGCCCGTCGTAATGTGACGGCAGTCGAAGAGTCCGTGAGAGGTGGTGACGATGACTCAGCTCCTGTCCCTGGCCGTCCCGGCCCTGCTGCTGCCGGCTTGGCTACTCCGCGGGCGGCACGGATCGGCGGCGGTGACCACCGTGCTGGGCGCGGTGTCGGCGGCGGTCTCGGTCACCGTCTGGTTCGCCGGCCGCTGGGCGGAGGCGGACCGCTGGACCGGGCTGGTCGGCCTGGCCGAACTGGCCGCCCTGCTGCTGGCGGTGGTCCTCAGCCTGCGCGCCGAGGACGGCCCGCGGTGTGCGGCGGCCGCCTGGACGGCGTGCGGAGCGGTCGCGCTTTGGCCGTCCCGGTTCGACGGCCCCGCCGACGCGCTCACGCTCTTCGGGTTCGGATCGATGCTGTCCCTGCCGACGGTGCTGATCGGGCTCTACCTGCGCGGTCTGGACCAGGGCCGGGCCCAGGCGGTGGACGAGGCCAGGCGGGCACAGCGGATCGAACTGGCCCACGACCTCCACGACTTCGTCGCGCACGACGTCAGCGGCATGGTCGCCCAGGCGCAGGCGGGGGCGTACCTGGCCTCCATCGACCCGGCGCGGACGGCCGAGATGTTCGAGCGGATAGAGCAGGCAGGGCAGCGGGCCCTGGCCTCGCTGGACCGGACCGTGCAGCTGCTTCGCAGTGAGGAGGCCGGTGGCCGCAGTCCACAGCCCGGTCTCGCCGAACTGGCTCAGGTGGCAGAGCAGTTCACTGCCACCGGCGGCACGGAGGTCCGGCTGGAGCTGCCGGAGCAGCCGGTTCCGAGGGAGGTGGGCGGGACGGTCCACCGGATCGTCGTCGAGGCGCTGACCAACGTCCGGCGGCACGCCCGGGGCGCCCGCCGGATCGACATCCGGGCCCGCTGCGCCGGCGAGTGGCTGGAGCTGACCGTGACGAACGACGGCCGGGCGCCGGGCCCGGTCGCCCGCCCCCGCCGTGGCGGCGGCAGCGGCTTGGCAGGGCTGGCGGCGCGAGTGGAGGCCTTGGGCGGCACGTTCGAGGCAGGTGCGCACGAGCAGGAGGCCTGGCGCGTGACAGCGAGGCTGCCGTTGGCAGGGCAGGCGGAACCGGAGCGGCCGGAGACCCCGATGAGGACCAGTGCGGGTGCAGGGGAGAAGAGCAGATGAGCAGCAGCGCAGGACCGATTCGGATCCTGGTCGCCGACGACCAGGCGGATGTCCGCAGCGCGTTCCGGATGATCCTGGACGTCCAGCCGGACATGACGGTGGTGGCCGAGGCGGCAGACGGTGCCGCGGCGGTGGCGGAGGCGAAGAGGCTGCGGCCGCACGTGGTGCTCGCGGACATCCGGATGCCGAAGCTCGACGGCCTGGAGGTCACGCGGCAGCTGGCCGGCCAGTGCAAGGTGATCGTGGTGACCACCTTCGACCTGGACGAGTACGTGCACACGGCCTTGCGGCACGGTGCGGCGGGCTTCCTTCTGAAGCGTTCCGGGCCGGTACTGCTGATCGAGGCGATCCGGGCCGCGATGGCCGGGGACGCGTTGATCAGCCCACAGATCACGGTCCGGCTGCTGCAGCACATGGCGCTGCCGGGATCCAGCCCGGCGCCGGGGGCTGCGGCCGCGGTAGGCGTGCCGGGCCCGTTGATAGCCGGCCCGGTGGAGGAACTGACCGAGAGGGAAAGGGAGATCGCTGAGCTGGTGGCCGACGGAGCGACCAACGCCGAGATCGGCGCCGGGCTCTTCATCTCACCGGGCACGGTGAAGAACCACCTCGCCAACATCCAGCGCAAGCTCGGCGCCCGCAACCGGGTGGGCGTCGCGGCCTGGGTGTGGGAACAGGCAGCCAGTAACCGGTAACCGGCTGCCCGGCCCGCAGGGCGAAAGCGGATCAGTGGAGGAGGCCCGCACGAGGGCGAGCCCCGAGAACGAGAGGGAGGCAAGGCCGGAGGTGGAGGCGGGCCCAGCGATCTGAGGGCCGCACCAGGAAGTGGGGCCTGCCCGCAATGGGAGGCAGAGCCGCGATAGCGGAGGCGGAGGAGGAGGGCGAGGGCAGGCCCCCAGGGGCCCACAGGCTGCCGGAGCTGCGAGCGCGCAGCAGCTCCGCGCTGAGACCGGCCGGCTCAGCGCAGGTGACACGCGGCAGCAGGTGGGCAACCCTGGCGCGGGCGGCGGGCGGCGGGCGGCGGGCGGCGGGCGGCGGGCGGCGGGCGGCGGGCGGCGGGCGGATGGGGGAGGGAGGGGGAGGGGGAGGGGAACCCCCCCACGACAACTTCGCGCGCTTGTGAACGAAAGGTCAAGCAAGCGTTCCTCCCCCCACCACCCCTCCGAGTGAGCCCCCATAACACGTCAACCTGACGCCCGGAAATTTGCCGTCCCCGACGCATAGTTGATATAGGAACCCGTCCTTGACCAGCCGCTTCAAAGGTGAATGCGACCGCTTGTGACCATTTGACTCCTTTGCGTTGACAACTCTGGGCATGTTCACATTCGCCACCATTCACATGGTGTCGTAGATCACAAAGATGACGACGAACTGCGTGTCGCAGATCACAAGTCACCGGGCATAGGATGCGCTCGTCCCAGGCTTTGTGAACTGCCTCACATGAGGTGGATCTCGGGAACTGGAACGCGGGTTCACCACAGCGTGACCCGCCGGTTCCGATCTGCAGTCAAGGACGACTGGACGGAGGGAGCGGGGCTATGAATGCCTACGCGCCGATCCTCGTACTCGGTGCCATCGCGGCGGCGTTCGCGGTCGGTTCCGTCGTGATGGCCTCACTCACCGGCCCCAAGCGCTACAACCGGGCCAAGTTGGAGGCGTACGAGTGCGGCATCGAGCCGACCCCGCAGCCCGTGGGCGGCGGTCGGTTCCCGATCAAGTACTACCTGACGGCGATGCTCTTCATCGTCTTCGACATCGAGATCGTCTTCCTCTACCCCTGGGCAGTGACCTTCGACGCCCTGGGGATCTTCGGGTTGGTCGAGATGCTCCTGTTCATCGCCACCGTCTTCGTCGCCTACGCCTACGTCTGGCGCCGCGGCGGCCTGGAGTGGGACTGAGCCCCGGAGCGGGACTGAGCCCCGGAGTGGGACTGAGCCCCGGAGTGGACGGAGCCCTGGAGCGGGACTGAGTCAGGGGTGGCGCCGCCGCCCTTGTGAACGAGTGGACAAGCTCGAACGGGCCGGACGTTCTCCCGGATGCTCCCCGGGCGTATCGCCGGACGTACCAGAGGACTTGAGGGCATTGAGAGGGATCTGATGGGAATCGAGGAGAAGCTGCCGAGCGGCTTTCTGCTCACGACCGTGGAGACGGCCGCCGGCTGGGTGCGCAAGGCGTCACTCTTCCCGGCCACCTTCGGTCTGGCCTGCTGCGCGATCGAGATGATGACCACCGGCGCCGGCCGCTACGACCTGGCCCGGTTCGGGATGGAGGTCTTCCGGGGCTCCCCCCGGCAGGCCGATCTGATGATCGTGGCGGGCCGGGTGAGTCAGAAGATGGCCCCGGTGCTGCGCCAGGTGTACGACCAGATGGCCAACCCGAAGTGGGTCATCTCGATGGGCGTCTGCGCCTCCTCCGGCGGGATGTTCAACAACTACGCGATCGTCCAGGGCGTCGACCACATCGTCCCGGTGGACATCTACCTGCCCGGTTGCCCGCCCCGCCCGGAGATGCTGATGGACGCCATCCTGAAGCTGCACGACAAGATCCAGCACGAGCCGCTGGGCGTGAACCGGCGCCGCGCCGAGGAACTCGGCGAGGCCCTGGCCCTCAAGGCCACCCCGGTCAGCGAGATGCGGGGGCAGCTGCGATGAACGAGCAGGTACCCGAGACCCGCCGCGAGCGGCCGGTGCGTGAGATCCCGGTCGAGGTGGTCGGCAGCCGCCAGGGCATGTTCGGCACCCGGGGCAGCGGCGACACCTCCGGCTTCGGCGGCCTCGCCGCCCCGATCGTGCTGCCCGGTCCGAGCGAACGCCCGTACGGCGGCTGGTTCGACGAGGTGGCCGACGAGTTCGAGGGCGCCCTGGAGGAGCAGGGCCTGGACCCGGCCGAGGTGATCGAGAAGACCGTGGTCGACCGCGGCGAGCTGACCTTCCACCTCGACCGCGCCCACCTCCTGAAGGCCGTGCGCATCCTGCGCGACGACCCGGCGCTGCGCTTCGAGCTGTGCCTGGGCGTCAGCGGAGTGCACTACCCCGGCGACAAGGGCCGCGAGCTGCACGCGGTCTACCACCTGCGCTCGATCACCCACGGCCGGCTGATCCGGCTGGAGGTCACCGCGCCGGACGCCGACCCGCATATTCCCTCCGTGGTGAGCGTCTACCCGACCAACGACTGGCACGAGCGCGAGGCCTACGACTTCTTCGGCCTGGTCTTCGACGGCCACCCGGCGCTCACCCGGATCATGATGCCGGACGACTGGCTGGGCCACCCGCAGCGCAAGGACTACCCGCTCGGCGGCATCCCCGTCGAGTACAAGGGCGCCCAGATCCCGGCACCCGACCAGCGGAGGTCGTACAGCTGATGAGTACTCAGCACTACGAGGAAGCAGACGCCCGCGAGACCACCGAGGGCCGGGTCTTCACCGTCACCGGCGGCGACTGGGGCGAGGTGGTCGAGGCGGTCGGCCGGGCCGACGACGAACGCATCATCGTCAACATGGGCCCCCAGCACCCGTCCACCCACGGCGTGCTGCGGCTGATCCTGGAGATCGACGGCGAGACGGTGAAGGAGGCCCGCTGCGGCATCGGCTACCTCCACACCGGCATCGAGAAGAACATGGAGTTCCGCAGCTGGGTCCAGGGCACCACCTTCGTGACCCGCATGGACTACCTGACCCCGCTGTTCAACGAGACCGCCTACTGCCTGGCGGTCGAGAAGCTGCTCGGCATCACCGACGACGTCCCGGACCGGGCCAGCGTCATCCGCGTGATGATGATGGAGCTCAACCGGATCGCCTCGCACCTGGTCTGCCTGGCCACCGGTGGCATGGAGATCGGTTCCACCACCCTGATGATCTACGGCTTCCGGGACCGCGAACTGATCCTGGACGTCTTCGAGCTGGTCACCGGCCTGCGCATGAACCACGCGTACGTACGCCCCGGCGGCCTCGCCCAGGACCTGCCCCCGGGCGCGGTGGACCAGATCCGGGAGGCGGTCCGCACCTTCCGCTCCCGGATGCACGAGTACGACAAACTCGCCACCACCAACCCGGTGTTCAAGGCCCGCCTGGTCGACGTCGGCTTCCTGGACCTGGCCGGCTGCCTGGCCCTCGGTGCCACCGGCCCGATCCTGCGCGCCGCCGGCCTGCCGCACGACCTGCGCAAGACCGACCCGTACTGCGGCTACCAGGACTACGACTTCGAGGTCGCCACCGCGGACAGCGCCGACTCCTACGGCCGCTTCCTGATCCGCCTGGAGGAGATGAAGCAGTCGCTGGGGATCGTCGAGCAGTGCCTGGACCGGCTGCGCCCGGGCCCGGTCATGGTGGCCGACAAGAAGATCGCCTGGCCCGCCCAACTGGCCGTCGGGCCGGACGGCCTGGGCAACTCGCTCGACCACATCCGCAAGATCATGGGCACCTCGATGGAGGCCCTGATCCACCACTTCAAGCTGGTCACCGAGGGCTTCCGGGTCCCGGTCGGCCAGGCGTACGCGGCGGTCGAGTCGCCCAAGGGCGAGCTAGGCGTGCACGTGGTCAGCGACGGCGGGACGCGCCCGTACCGGGTCCACTTCCGGGATCCGTCGTTCACCAATCTGCAGACGATGGCGGCGATGTGCGAGGGCGGCCAGGTGGCCGACGTGATCGTCGCGGTGGCCGGGATCGACCCGGTGATGGGAGGCGTGGACCGGTGACCAACGTCGAACTCGGACTGCCGGCGCTGCCGGCCCCGCCCTATCCCGAGGAGGTGCGCACCCGGCTGGCCGCCGACGCCGCCGAGCTGATCGGCCGCTACCCCCAGGCCCGTTCGGCGCTGCTGCCGCTGCTGCACCTGGTGCAGGCCGAGGAGGGCTTCGTCAGCCCGACCGGGATCCGGTTCTGCGCCGAGCAGTTGGACCTCACCACCGCCGAGGTCACCGCCGTCGCCACCTTCTACACGATGTACCGGCGGCGCCCGGCGGGGAAGTACCACGTCGGGGTCTGCACCAACACCCTGTGCGCGGTGCTCGGCGGCGACCAGATCTTCGCCGAGCTCCAGCAGCACCTGGGGATCGGCAACAACGAGACCACCGAGGACGGCGAGATCTCGATCGAGCACATCGAGTGCAACGCCGCCTGCGACTACGCCCCCGTGGTGATGGTCAACTGGGAGTTCTTCGACGACCAGACCCCGGAGAGCGCTCGGCAGCTGGTGGACGACCTGCGGGCCGGCCGCGAGGTGCGGCCCACCCGCGGCGCCCGGCTGTGCGGCTTCAAGGAGACCGCCCGGATCCTGGCCGGCTTCCCCGACGAGCGCCCCGGCGCCAACGACGAGTCCGGCGCCGGCGGCGCCCCCTCGCTGGCCGGCCTGCGGCTGGCCCGCGGTGAGACCCTGCCCGGCACCCCGGGCACCAAGGTCGTCTCCCCCCGCCACGAGGAGCCGGGCCAAGAGGGCAAGGCCGACGGCCAGGAAGGGACCGAAGCGTGATGACCTCCGCCGAGCCGGCCGAGAAGCTGCTCACCCCCGTCCTGTCGGACCCCTGGGACGACAGCCGACCCTGGACCCTCGCCACCTACCGCCGCCACCACGGCTACGAGGGCCTCAAGGCGGCCCTCGCCATGCCCCCGGACGACGTGATCGCCCTGGTCAAGGACTCCGGACTGCGCGGCCGCGGCGGTGCGGGCTTCCCCACCGGGATGAAGTGGCAGTTCATCCCGCAGAACGACGGCAAGCCGCACTACCTGGTGGTCAACGCCGACGAGTCCGAGCCGGGCACCTGCAAGGACATCCCGCTGCTGTTCGCCAACCCGCACTCGCTGATCGAGGGCATGGTGATCGCCTCCTACGCGATCCGCTGTGACCACGCCTTCATCTACCTGCGCGGCGAGGTCGTCCCGGTGCTGCGCCGCCTGCACGCGGCCGTGGCCGAGGCGTACGAGGCCGGGCTGCTGGGCCGCGACGTCCTCGGCTCCGGCGTGAACCTCGACATCACCGTGCACGCCGGCGCCGGCGCGTACATCTGCGGCGAGGAGACGGCGCTGCTGGACTCGCTGGAGGGCCGGCGCGGCCAGCCGAGGCTGCGGCCGCCGTTCCCGGCGATCGCCGGCCTGTACGCCTGCCCGACGGTGGTGAACAACGTCGAGTCGATCGCCTCGGTGCCGGCGATCCTGGCCCGCGGCAAGGATTGGTTCAAGGGCCTGGGCACCGAGAAGTCCCCGGGCTTCACGCTGTACTCGCTCTCCGGCCACGTCACCAACCCGGGCCAGTACGAGGCGCCGCTGGGCGTCACCCTGCGCCAGCTGCTGGACCTCAGCGGCGGCGTCCGGGCCGGGCACCGGCTGAAGTTCTGGACCCCGGGCGGCTCCTCGACCCCGATGTTCACCGACGAGCACCTCGACGTCCCACTGGACTACGAGGGCGTCGGCGCGGCCGGTTCGATGCTCGGCACCAAGGCGCTGCAGGTCTTCGACGAGACCACCTGCGTGGTGCGGGCGGTCACCCGCTGGACCGAGTTCTACGCCCACGAGTCCTGCGGCAAGTGCACCCCCTGCCGGGAGGGCACCTACTGGCTGGTCCAGCTGCTGAAGCGGATCGAGGCGGGCGAGGGCGTCGAGGGGGACCTGGAGAAGCTCCTCGACATCGCTGACAACATCAACGGCAAGTCCTTCTGCGCGCTGGGCGACGGCGCGGCCAGCCCGATCGTCTCCTCGCTCAAGCACTTCCGGGCCGAGTACGAGCAGCACCTGGCCGAGCGCCGCTGCCCGTTCGACCCGGCCGCCTCCACCGTCTGGGCCGACGGCCCCCGCCCCGGCCACCAGTCCGCCACCGAAAGGGAGGTGCACGCGTGACGATCACTGAGCCAACCGCCTCCGACACCGCGGTCGAACTGGTCACGCTCACCATCGACGGCGTCGAAGTGAAGGTCCCCAAGGGCACCTTGGTGATCCGGGCCGCCGAGACCATCGGCACCCAGATCCCGCGCTTCTGCGACCACCCGCTGCTGGATCCGGCCGGCGCCTGCCGGCAGTGCATCGTGGAGATCGAGGGCCAGCGCAAGCCGGTGGCCTCCTGCACCATCCCGGTCGCCGAGGGCATGGTGGTGCGCACCCAGCTGAGTTCGCCGGTGGCCGAGAAGGCGCAGCGCGGCGTGATGGAGCTGCTGCTGATCAACCACCCGCTGGACTGCCCGGTCTGCGACAAGGGCGGCGAGTGCCCGCTGCAGAACCAGGCGATGTCCACGGGCGACGCGGACTCCCGCTTCGAGGGCATGAAGCGCACCTACGAGAAGCCGGTGCCGATCAGCAGCCAGGTGCTGCTGGACCGGGAGCGCTGCGTGCTGTGCGCGCGCTGCACCCGGTTCTCGCAGCAGATCGCCGGGGACCCGTTCATCGACCTGGTGGAGCGCGGGGCGCTGCAGCAGGTGGGCACGGGTGAGGGGGACGACTTCGAGTCGTACTTCTCCGGGAACACCATCCAGATCTGCCCGGTCGGTGCGCTGACCTCGGCGGCTTATCGTTTCCGCTCGCGTCCCTTCGACCTGACCTCCTCGCCGAGCGTGTGCGAGCACTGTTCGGCGGGCTGCGCCCAGCGCACCGACCACCGGCGGGGCAAGGTGCTGCGCCGGCTGGCGGGCGAGGACCCGGCGGTGAACGAGGAGTGGAACTGCGACAAGGGCCGGTTCGCCTTCCGCTACGCCCAGCAGCGTGACCGGCTGACGACGCCGCTGGTGCGGGTGGACGGCGAGCTGGTGCCGGCGTCCTGGCCGGAGGCGCTGGCCCGGGCGGCGGAGGGGCTGCGCGGGGCCCGTACGGGTGTGCTGGCGGGCGGCCGGGTGACGGTGGAGGACGCGTACGCGTACGCGAAGTTCGCCCGGGTGGTGCTGGGCACCAACGACGTGGACTTCCGGGCCCGCCCGCACAGCGGTGAGGAGGCGGACTTCCTGGCCGCGGCGGTCGCCGGGCGCGGGGTGGACGTGGACGGCACCGGGCTGAGCTACGAGCGGCTGGAGCAGGCTCCGGCGGTGCTGCTGGCGGGTTTCGAGCCGGAGGAGGAGTCGCCGATCGTCTTCCTGCGGCTGCGGAAGGCGAGCCGGGCGAAGGGCCTGAAGGTGTTCTCGGTGGCGGCCTTCGCCTCCCGGGGGCTGGCGAAGCTGCGCGGTGGGCTGCTGCCGGCGGCTCCGGGCACCGAGCCGGAGTGGTTCGCGGCGCTGGCCGCGGACGAGCCGTTGAACGACGACGCGGGCCGGGCGGCGGAGCTGCTGCGCCGGCCGGGTGCGGTGATCCTGGCGGGTGAGCGGCTGGCGGCGGTGCCGGGTGCGCTGACGGCGGTGCTGCGGCTGGCGCACGCGACCGGGGCGGAACTGGCCTGGGTGCCGCGCCGGGCGGGCGAGCGCGGGGCGGTGGAGGCGGGTGCGCTGCCGGGCCTGCTGCCGGGTGGCCGTCCGGTGGCCGCCGCGGCGGCGCGGGCGGAGGCGGCCGCGGTGTGGGGGGTGGCGGAGCTGCCGTCGCGTCCGGGCCGGGACACCGGCCAGATCCTGACCGCGGCGGTGCAGGGCGACTTGGACGCGCTGCTGGTCGGCGGGGTGGATCCGGACGACCTGCCGGATCCGGCGCTGGCCGGGGAGGCGTTGGCGGCGGCGGCGTTCGTGGTGTCGCTGGAGCTGCGGCCGTCGGCGGTGACCGAGCGCGCCGACGTGGTGCTGCCGGTGGCGGCGGTGGCGGAGAAGGCGGGCACCTTCCTGGACTGGGAGGGCCGGGTGCGGATGTTCGAGGCCGCGCTCAAGCCGGACCAGCAGATGGGCCGGCACCTCCAGTCGGACCTGCGGGTGCTGGCGATGCTGGCGGACGCGCTGGGGCACCGGCTGGGTCTGGCGGACGTGCGGGCGGCCCGGCTGGAGCTGGACCGCTTCGAGCCGTGGCGGGGCGACCGCGCGGCCGCTCCGGCGGCGCACCCGGGTGTGCTGCCGCGGCCGGCCACCGGCCAGGCGGTGCTGGCGGGTTGGCGCCTGCTGCTGGACGAGGGCTCGCTGCAGCAGGGTGATCCGCACCTGGCGGGCACCCGGCACCGGGCGGTGGCCCGGGTCTCGGCGGCCACCGCGAAGGAGGCCGGTGCGCAGGCGGCCGGGGCGCTGCGGCTGACCGGCCCGGCCGGTTCGCTGGTCCTGCCGCTGGAGGTCACCGAGTCCGTCCCGGACCGCACGGTCTGGATCCCGCTCAACTCCACGCCGGGCGGCGCCCATCGCGCGCTCGGCACCACCGTCGGCCACCTGGTGACGATCGCCGCGGCCGAACTCGCGCCGGTCGCCGCCCCCAAGGGCGTCGAGGGTGTCGAGGACGTCGCGGGCGAGGCCCGGGAGGGGGAGGTCCGATGACTTCGCAGCCGTACGAGACGCTCCACTTCTTCGGCCAGGACCCGTGGTGGCTGGTGCTGTTGAAGGCGGTGTTCTGCTTCGCGTTCCTGGTGCTGACGGTGCTGGTCGCGATCGTCTGGGAGCGCAAGGTGGTGGCCTGGATGCAGTTGCGCATCGGGCCGAACCGGCACGGGCCGTGGGGCCTGCTGCAGTCGCTGGCGGACGGCGTGAAGCTGGCGCTGAAGGAAGACCTGGTGGTCAAGGGCTCGGACAAGGTGGTCTACGTCCTGGCCCCGATCGTCTGCGCCGTCCCGGCGTTCATGGCCTTCGCGGTGATCCCGTTCGGTCCGGCCGGCAACGAGGTGTCGGTCTTCGGCACCCGGACGGCGATGCAGCTGACGGACTTCCCGGTGGCGCTGCTGTACATCCTGGCGACGGCCTCGATCGGCATCTACGGGATCGTGCTGGCGGGCTGGTCGTCGGGTTCGACGTACCCGCTGCTGGGCGGGGTGCGCTCGGCCGCGCAGATGATCAGCTACGAGATCGCGATGGGCCTGTCCTTCGCGGCGGTGTTCGTCTACTCGGGTTCGATGTCGACCTCGGAGATCGTGGCGCACCAGCAGCCGACCTGGTTCGCGGCGCTGCTGCCGGTGTCGTTCATCGTCTACATCATCGCGATGGTGGGCGAGACCAACCGGGCGCCGTTCGACCTCCCGGAGGCCGAGGGCGAGCTGGTGGGCGGTTTCAACACCGAGTACTCCTCGCTGAAGTTCGCGATGTTCATGCTGGCCGAGTACGTCAACATGGTGACGGTCTCGGCGGTGGCCTCGACCCTGTTCCTGGGCGGCTGGCGGGCCCCGTGGCCGGTGTCGACCTTCTGGGAGGGCGCCAACCACGGCTGGTGGCCGATGCTGTGGATCACGCTGAAGATCCAGCTGCTGCTGTTCTTCTTCATCTGGCTGCGCGGCACGCTGCCCCGGTTCCGCTACGACCAGTTCATGAAGCTGGGCTGGAAGGTGCTGATCCCGGTCTCGCTGGTGTGGCTGGTGCTGATCGCCAGCGTGCGGGCGCTGCGCAACGAGGGGTACGGCTTCGGCCAGGTGGTGCTGTACGTGGGCGCGCCGGTCGGTGCGGTCCTGCTGCTGGCGCTGGTGCGGGACTTCCTGAGGAAGCAGCCCGAGGAGGCTGCGACGGCCGAGAACGGGCCGGCCGAGGGCGAGTTCGACCCGATGGCGGGCGGGTACCCGGTGCCGCCGCTGCCCGGGCAGGTGCTCCCGCCGGTGCCGCGCCGGCCCAGCCGCGCCCCGAAGCAACTCCAGGACGCCCTCAACGGGGCCGACCATTCCGAAGGGAGCTGATCCGCGATGTCGTCCGACCAGACGGGCCGGCCCGAGCGGGCCGACCGGCCGTCGATCCTCGGCCCGGCCGCCGGTTTCGGCGTGACCTTCAAGGCCATGTTCAAGAAGCGGCTCACCGAGCAGTACCCGGAGCAGAAGAAGCCCACCGCTCCGCGCTTCCACGGCCGCCACCAGCTGAACCGGCATCCGGACGGCCTGGAGAAGTGCGTCGGCTGCGAGCTGTGCGCGTGGGCCTGCCCGGCCGACGCGATCTACGTGGAGGGCGCGGACAACCGGGACGAGGAGCGCTACTCGCCGGGTGAGCGCTACGGCGTGGTGTACCAGATCAACTACGCCCGCTGCATCCTGTGCGGGCTGTGCATCGAGGCCTGCCCGACCCGGGCGCTGACCATGACCAACGAGTACGAGCTGGCCGACTCCTCCCGCAAGGACCTGATCTTCACCAAGGAGCAGCTGCTGGTGGGGCTGTCCGAGGGCATGGTCGACACCCCGCACGCGATCTTCCCGGGCGCCGACGAGGGCGCCTACTACCGCGGCGAGGTCACCGCGGCGGCGCCGGGGACGGTCCAGCAGGAGCGCACCGACCGGGAGAAGGAGGTGCGGCCGTGATCGCACATCTGGCGGCGGCGAGCGGGACGACCTCCACGGGTGAGGCCGTCCAGTTCTGGGTGCTCGCGGTGATCGCGGTCGGCGGCGCGCTGGGCATGCTGCTGATGCGCAGGGCCGTGCACAGCGCGCTGTGCCTGGCGGCCACCATGCTGGCGCTGGCGGTCTGTTACATGGCCCAGGGCGCGGTGTTCCTGGGTGTGGTGCAGATCGTGGTCTACACCGGCGCGATCATGATGCTGTTCCTGTTCGTGGTGATGCTGGTCGGCGTGACCAGCGAGGACTCCCTGAAGGAGCAGCTGAAGGGCCAGCGGTTCGCGGCGGTGCTGTGCGGGCTGGGCTTCGGGGTGCTGCTGATCGCGGGGATCGCCAACGCGAAGCTGAACCACTTCACCGGGCTGGCCGAGGCGAACGCCGAGGGCAACGTGCCGGGCCTGGCCCGGCTGATCTTCACCCGGTACGTGTGGGCCTTCGAGGTCACCGGCGCGCTGCTGATCACGGCGGCGATCGGCGCGATGGTGCTGACCCACCGCGAGCACGTGAAGGCGCCGAAGACCCAGCGCGAGCTGGCGGCGCAGCGGGTCAGGGACAACATCCAGGTGCCGCCGATGCCGGCGCCGGGCGTGTACGCGCGGCACAACGCGGTGGACGTCCCGGCACTGCTGCCGGACGGCACGGTCGCCGAGGACTCGGTGATGGCGACGCTGCGCGAGCGCGGCCAGGTCCGGGACGTCAGCCAGGCGATGTTGCGGCGGATGGCGGAGCTGGAGAACAGCACGGCGGACTGGCTGGGCCGTCCGTCCTCGGAGCGGCCCGCGGCGCCCGGTCCGCGCAAGTCCCTGGAACCGGTGCCCAACCACGAGACCGGCGAGGAGGACGCGCAGTGAATCCGGTCAACTACCTGTACCTGTCGGCCCTGTTGTTCACCATCGGGGCGTCCGGGGTGCTGATCCGGCGCAACGCGATCGTGCTGTTCATGTGCGTCGAGCTGATGCTGAACGCCTCGAACCTGGCGCTGGTGACGTTCTCCCGGCTGCACGGGACCCTGGACGGCCAGATCATCGCCTTCTTCACGATGGTGGTCGCGGCGGCCGAGGTCGTGGTCGGCCTCGCCATCATCGTCTCCATCTTCCGGACCAGGCACTCCGCTTCGGTCGACGACAGCAATCTGATGAAGCTGTAGGCGGAGGGCCTTCGGTGAACTCTCTCATTCCGCTGCTGGTGGCGGCCCCGCTGGCCGGCGCCGCCCTGCTGCTGCTCGGCGGCCGGGCACTCGACCGGTTCGGCCACTGGCTGGCCACCGCGCTCGCCGCGCTCTCGTTCGGCTTCGGCCTGGCGCTGTTCTCGGACATGCTCGGCCGTGACGCCGAGCACCGGGCGGTGACCGAGCACCTGTTCAGCTGGGTACCGGTGAACGCCTTCCAGGCAGACGTCTCGTTCCGGCTGGACCAGTTGTCGATGACCTTCGTGCTGCTGATCACCGGGGTGGGCACGCTGATCCACCTCTACTCGGTGGGTTACATGGCGCACGATGAGCGCCGGCGCCGCTTCTTCGCGTACCTGAACCTGTTCCTGGCCGCCATGCTGCTGCTGGTGGTGGCGGACAACTACCTGCTGCTGTACGCCGGTTGGGAGGGCGTGGGCCTGGCCTCGTACCTGCTGATCGGCTTCTGGCAGCACAAGCCGAGCGCGGCGACGGCGGCGAAGAAGGCCTTCATCGTCAACCGGGTCGGCGACATGGGCCTGTCGATCGCGATCATGCTGATGTTCGCGGAGTTCGGCTCCTTCGCCTTCACGCCGATCCTCGGTTCGGAAGGCACGGTCGGGGCGGCGCACCAGGCGAGCGAGGGCAAGCTGACGGCGATCGGCCTGATGCTGCTGCTGGCGGCCTGCGGCAAGTCGGCACAGGTGCCGCTGCAGTCCTGGCTCGGGGACGCGATGGAGGGCCCGACCCCGGTCTCGGCCCTGATCCACGCGGCCACCATGGTGACCGCCGGGGTCTACCTGATCACCCGCTCCGCGACGATCTTCGACCTGGCGCCGGACGCCCGGACCGCCGTGGTGGTGGTCGGAGCGGTGACGCTGCTGTTCGGTGCGATCGTCGGTTGCGCCAAGGACGACATCAAGAAGGCGCTGGCCGGCTCGACCATGTCGCAGATCGGCTACATGGTGCTGGCGGCCGGGCTGGGCCCGATCGGCTACGTCTTCGCGATCATGCACCTGGTGACCCACGGCTTCTTCAAGGCCGGGCTGTTCCTCGGCGCCGGGTCGGTCATGCACGGCATGGACGACGAGGTGGACATGCGTCACTACGGCGGCCTGCGCAAGCACATGCCCTGGACCTTCGCCACCTTCGGCCTCGGCTACCTCGCCATCATCGGCTTCCCGGGCCTGTCTGGCTTCTTCTCCAAGGACCGGATCATCGAGGCGGCCTTCGCCAAGGGCGGCACCGAGGGCTGGATCCTCGGCCTGTGCGCGCTGGTCGGCGCGGCCGTCACCGCGTTCTACATGACCCGGGTGATGCTGCTGACCTTCTTCGGCGAGAAGCGCTGGCAGCCGACTGGTGACATCAGCGGCTCCGCCGCGGGCGAGGGCAACCTCCCGCACCCGCACGACCCGCCGAAGACCATGGTCATCCCGATGGTGCTGCTGTCCGTCGGCTCGGTCTTCGCGGGCGCGCTGTTCGACGTCAACGACTCCTTCCTGAAGTGGCTGGAGCCGGTCACCGGGCACAGCGAGGGCAACTCGCCGCTCGGCTCGTGGACCGTCACCGGGCTGACCACGGTCTGCATGCTGGCCGGCCTGGGCCTCGCGTACGTGATGTACGGGCGCTCGCCCGTCCCGGTGGTGCCGCCGGTGGGCTCCCCGCTCACCCGGGCCGCCCGCCGCGACCTGCTGCAGGACGACTTCAACCACGCCGTGCTGGTGCGGCCGGGCTCGGCGCTCACCGCGACCCTGGTCTTCTTCGACAGCCGCGGCCTGGACGGCTTCGTCAACGGCCTGGCCGCCGTCATCGGGGGCCTGTCCGGCCGGCTGCGGCGGATCCAGAACGGATTCGTCCGCTCGTACGCGCTCTCCATGTTCGGCGGCACGCTGGTGCTGGTCGCCTCGACTCTCCTGATGAGGTCCGTCTGATGAATCGCGCAGATTCCACACGGCACAGCGAGGTGGACGCATGAGTGCTCTGCTGACCGCCACCTGCGCCGTCCCGGCGGCCGGTGCGGTGCTGACCGCCGCCCTGCCCGCCGGGGCGACCGAGGCCCGGCGCCGCACCACCAAGACCGTCGCGCTGGCCGTCTCGGCCGTCACCCTGGCGCTGGCCGCCGTGGTGGCGCTGCGCTTCGACCCGCACGGCGCCCGCTACCAGCTGACCGAGTCGTACAGCTGGATCCGTTCCTTCGGCATCACCTTCTCGCTCGGCGTGGACGGCATCGGCGCGGTGCTCGCCCTGCTCACGGCGGTCCTGGTGCCGATGGTGATGCTGGCCTCCTGGCACGACGCCGACCCGCCCTCCTCGCCCGCCAACGGGCAGGAGGGGTCCAGCCCGGCGGCCCCGGACGGCACCGTGGACCCCGACACCTTCGAGCGCCGCCGCAGGACCCAGGGCTTCTTCGCCCTGATCCTGGCGGTGGAGGCGATGGTGATCGTCTCCTTCTACGCCACCGACGTCTTCCTGTTCTACGTGTTCTTCGAAGCCATGCTGATCCCGATGTACTTCCTGATCGGCGGCTTCGGCGACCGGGCGGGCGGCCCCGACTCGGCGCGCCAGCGCTCCTACGCGGCCGTCAAGTTCCTGCTGTACAACCTGCTCGGCGGCCTGGTGATGCTGGCCGCCGTGATCGGCCTGTACGTGGTCGCCCAGGACCAGGGCTTCGGCACCTTCGACCTGCCCGCCCTGACCAACGCGGTCGCCGACGGGAGCCTGAAGCTGTCCGGCACCGCCCAGAACGCGCTGTTCCTGGGCTTCTTCTTCGCCTTCGCGGTGAAGGCCCCGCTGTGGCCGCTGCACACCTGGCTGCCGAACGCGATGGGCGAGGCCACGGCCGGTACCGCCGTGCTGATCACCGCCGTGGTGGACAAGGTCGGCACCTTCGCGATGCTGCGCTTCTGCCTCGGGCTGTTCCCGGACGCCTCGAAGACCTTCGCCCCGGCGATCCTGGTGCTGTCGCTGATCGGGATCGTCTACGGCGCGCTGCTGGCGATCGGCCAGAAGGACATCAAGCGGCTGGTCGCCTACGCCTCGATCTCGCACTTCGGCTTCATCATCATGGGCATCTTCGCCCTGACCAGCCAGGGCCAGAGCGGCGCGACCCTCTACATGGTCAACCACGGCCTCTCCACCGCCGCGTGGATGCTGGTGGCCGGCTTCCTGATCTCCCGCCGCGGCTCGCGGCTGATCGCCGACTACGGCGGGGTGCAGAAGGTGGCCCCGGTGCTCGCCGGGACGTTCCTGATCGGCAGCCTGGCGACCCTGTCGCTGCCGGGGCTGGCCCCGTTCGTCAGCGAGTTCCTGGTGCTGGTGGGCACCTTCACCCGCTACCCGGCGATCGGCGTCATCGCCACCGTCGGCATCGTGCTGGCCGCGCTGTACGCGCTGCTGCTGTACCAGCGCACCATGACCGGCCCGGTGAAGGAGGGCGTGCGGTCGATGCCCGACCTCAAGGTCCGCGAACTGGCCGTGGTGGCACCGCTGGTGGCGCTGACGATCCTGCTCGGCGTCTACCCCAAGCCGCTCACCGACCTGGTGAACCCCTCGGTGAACGCGACGCTCTCGCAGGTCCACCGGACCGACCCGGCGCCGGCCCACCCGGTCGCCGCCACCTCAGGAGGTGAGCAGAAGTGAGTGCCAGCGCAGTGCTCGCCGCCGCCGGCGGCAACACCCCGAGCATTCCCGCACCGCACATCGAGTACGGCCAACTCTCCCCGATGCTGGTGGTGTTCGGCGCCGCCGTGGCCGGCATCCTGGTCGAGGCGTTCGTCCCCCGGCGGCTGCGGTACTGGACCCAGGTCTCGCTCGCCCTGGTCGCGCTGGTCGGCGCCTTCGTCGCAGTGGTGGTGCTGGCCGTGCAGGGCCACGGCGCGCCCCTCGACCTGCTGGCCATGGAGTCGGTCGCGCTGGACGGCCCGGCGCTGTTCCTGCAGGGCGTGATCCTGCTGGTCGCGGCCGTCACGGTGCTCACCTACGCCGAGCGGAAGCTGGAGCCGAAGGCCGGCGGCGAGCCCGCCGACGCCTTCGCCGCCCAGGCGGCCGCCACCCCGGGCGGGGAGCAGGAGCGGGCCGCGGTCCGGGCCGGCTTCACCACCACCGAGGTGTTCCCGCTGACCATGTTCGCGGTCGGCGGCATGCTGCTCTTCCCGGCCGCCAACGACCTGCTGACCATGTTCGTGGCGCTGGAGGTCTTCTCCCTGCCGCTGTACCTGCTCTGCGCGCTGGCCCGGCGCCGCCGGCTGCTGTCCCAGGAGGCGGCGGTCAAGTACTTCCTGCTGGGCGCCTTCGCCTCGGCGTTCTTCCTGTTCGGCACGGCGCTGCTGTACGGCTACGCCGGCAGCGTGAAGCTCGGCGACATCGCGGACGTCATCTCCGGCAAGGCGATGACCACCCCGGCGCAGCTGAGCAGCACCCAGAGCGACGTGCTGCTGCTGATGGGCCTGGCGATGCTGGCGGTGGGCCTGCTGTTCAAGGTCGGCGCGGTGCCGTTCCACTCCTGGACCCCGGACGTCTACCAGGGCGCGCCGACCCCGGTGACCGGCTTCATGGCCTCGGCCACCAAGGTCGCGGCCTTCGGGGCGTTCCTGCGGCTGTTCTACGTGGCCTTCCCCGGGCTGCGGCTGGACTGGCGGCCGGTGCTGTGGGGCGTGGCGATCCTGACCATGGTGGTGGGCGCGGTGCTGGCGGTGACCCAGCAGGACGTCAAGCGGCTGTTGGCGTACTCCTCGATCGCGCACGCCGGGTTCATCCTGACCGGGGTGATCGCCGTCAACAAGCAGGGCCTGTCCTCGGTGCTGTTCTACCTGGCGGCGTACTCCTTCGTGACGCTGGGCGCCTTCGCCGTGGTCACCCTGGTGCGGGACTCCAAGGGCGAGGCGACCCACCTGTCCAGCTGGGCCGGGCTGGGGCGGCGCTCGCCGCTGGTGGCGGCGGTGTTCGCGCTGTTCCTGCTGGCCTTCGCCGGGATCCCGCTGACCTCCGGTTTCACCGGGAAGTTCGCGGTGTTCCAGGCGGCGGCGGCCGGCGGGGCGACGCCGCTGGTGATCGTCGGTGTGCTGAGCTCGGCGGTGGCCGCGTTCTTCTACATCCGGGTGATCGTGCTGATGTTCTTCTCCGACCCGAAGCCGGGCGGCCCGACGGTGGCGATTCCGAGCGCCTTCACGGCGACCGCGATCGGGGTGGGGGTGCTGGTGACGCTGGGCCTGGGCCTGCTGCCGCAGTACTTCCTGGACCTCGCCTCCAAGGCCTCGCTGTTCGCGTACTGACCGTCACCGTTCGGTTTGCTGGAGATCGGTCCGGATGTCCGGGCCGATCTCCGGCCTTTATTCGCAGACGAATTCGCCCCCACCGCCGCTTTGCCCGCGAAGCGCTCCTGACCAGGCGTTCCGGCTCCGGCACGACGGGATCCGCACGCCCGTGCAGTGATCCACTCACGACCGGATACCCTGCCTGTATGGCCAGCGGCGGCACTCAGGGACCAGGCCGCTAGAACGACCAGGGACAGAGGAGTGGTCTTCGTGACCGTCGTGGGACCCTTCGGGCTCAGCGTGCAGGACCGCGACCTGACCCGGGACGTCCAGATCGGACTGGACGCGGTGGAGGCGGCGCTCTCCGAGGCCGTCAAGTGCGACGTCCCCTTCATCACCGTCACCGCCAGCCACCTGCTCGAGGCCGGCGGCAAGCGCTTCCGCCCGCTGCTCCTGCTGCTCGCCGCCCAGTTCGGTGACCCGGGGGCGCCCGGCGTGGTGCCGGCCGCGGTGGTGGTCGAGCTGACCCACCTGGCCACGCTGTACCACGACGACGTGATGGACGAGGCCCCGGTGCGCCGCGGGACGGAGAGCGCCAACTCCCGCTGGGACAACTCGGTGGCCATCCTCACCGGCGACTTCCTGTTCTCCCGCGCCTCCCAGGTGCTGGCCGACCTCGGCCCGGAGGCGGTGCGGATGCAGGCCGAGGCCTTCGAGCGGCTGGTCACCGGCCAGATCCTGGAGACCCGCGGGCCCGGCCCGGACGGGGACCCGTTGCTGCACTACCTGGACGTGCTGGAGGGCAAGACCGGCTCGCTGATCGCCGTCTCCTGCCGGATAGGAGCGCTGGTGGCCGGCGCCGAGCCGTGGCTGGTGGACACCCTCGGCGAGTTCGGCGAGCGGATCGGCATCGCCTTCCAGCTGGCCGACGACGTGCTGGACATCGCCAGCGACGGCCACGAGTCCGGCAAGACCCCCGGCACCGACCTGCGCGAGGGCGTGCCCACCCTGCCGACCCTGCTGCTGCAGCAGATGCCGGCCGACCCGTCCGACCCGGACGACACCCGGCTGCGCGAACTGCTCACCCAGGACCTCTCCGACGACGACCTGCACGCCGAGGCGCTGCGCCTGCTGCGCGCCCACCCCGCGCTGGAGCGCGCCCGCCGGGAGACCCTGCGGCACGCCGAGGAGGCCCGGGCGCTGCTGGCCCCGCTGCCGGACTGCGCGGCGAAGGCGGCCCTGGACGGGCTGTGCGACGCGGTGGCGATCCGCACGATGTGACCGCCCGGGCGATCCGCTGCCCGGCGAGGACCCACAAGACCGGGCCCGAGCCCACGGCGGCGCGCCGGGATGGGGGAGACTGGCTCCCGTCAGCTCACGCCTGCCCGGAAGGTCGCCATGCGTCGCGTCGTCATCGCCGAGGACTCCGTACTGCTGCGGGAAGGTCTGACCCGGCTGCTCACCGACCGCGGCCTGGAGGTCGTGGCGGGCGTCGGGGACGGCGCCGCCCTGGTGAAGACCATCCACGACCTGGCGGCCTCCGACGCCCTGCCGGACGTGGTGGTCTCGGACGTGCGGATGCCGCCGACCCACACCGACGAGGGCCTGCGCGCCTGCGTGGAGCTGCGCGGTCGCTACCCGCAGCTGGGCGTGCTGGTGCTGTCGCAGTTCGTGGAGGAGCGCTACGCCTCCGAGCTGCTGGCGGGCTCCACCCGGGGCGTCGGCTACCTGCTGAAGGACCGGGTCGCCGAGGTGCGGGAGTTCGCCGACGCGGTGGTGCGGGTCGCCGAGGGCGGCACCGCGCTGGACCCGGAGGTGGTGCAGCAGTTGCTCAGCCGCAGCCGCAAGGGCGACGTCCTGGCCAATCTCACGCCGCGCGAGCGCGAGGTGCTCGGGCTGATGGCGGAGGGGCGCACCAACGCGGCGGTGGCCAAGCAGCTGGTGGTCTCCGACGGCGCGGTGGAGAAGCACGTCAGCAACATCTTCCTCAAGCTCGGCCTGGCGCAGAGCCCGGAGGACCACCGCCGGGTGCTCGCGGTGCTCACCTACCTCAACTCCTGACCGCGAAGGCTCCCCGGGCCCGCCCGGGGAGCCTTTCCGGCCCCGCCGCGGCGCAGTGGTCCGTGTGCGGAATGATCTCCGGCGGCCGTGCGTTGTCGCTAAGTGCGGTACGAGCCGTGGGCGGGTGGAAATTCCTGCCGGAGTTCCGACCGGGCTCGAGCGCGCGCGCATAGGATGCGAGCGGTGCACCAGGCGGACGGGGCACGGGGCCGCGCCCGCGGTGGTGTGCCCACGAGGAGGTCCGCGGCAGTGACCAGTCAGGTCGATCAGTCAGAGGCAGTGGACGGATCGGACGGCGACGAGGGCCGCACCGGCAGCGGTGCGGAACACCCCGGCGCGGCCGGGCCCGCCGGTCCGCACGCCCCGGGCAGCCCGCCGCCCAAGCGTGCCAAGCCCGTTCGCAGACTCGACCGGGTGATCATTCGGTTCGCCGGCGACTCCGGTGACGGCATGCAGCTCACCGGTGACCGGTTCACCTCGGAGACGGCCGCGTTCGGCAACGACCTCTCCACGCTGCCGAACTTCCCGGCCGAGATCCGGGCGCCCGCCGGCACGTTGCCGGGTGTCTCGTCCTTCCAACTGCACTTCGCCGACCACGACATCCTCACCCCGGGCGACGCCCCGAACGTGCTGGTGGCGATGAACCCGGCCGCGCTGAAGGCGAACGTGCCGGACCTGCCGCGCGGCGCGGAGATCATCGTCAACACCGACGAGTTCACCAAGCGCGCGCTGGCGAAGGTCGGTTACCCGGCGGATCCGCTGGGCGACGGCTCGCTGGACGGTTTCCACCTGCACAAGGTGCCGCTCACCACGCTGACCCTGGAGGCGCTCAAGGACAGCGGGCTGGCCCGCAAGGACGCCGAGCGGGCGAAGAACATGTTCGCCCTGGGGCTGCTGTCCTGGATGTACCACCGCCCCACCCACGGCACCGAGGCGTTCCTGCGCGGCAAGTTCGCCAAGAAGCCGCAGATCGCCGAGGCGAACATCAGCGCCTTCCGGGCGGGCTGGAACTTCGGCGAGACCACCGAGTCCTTCGCGGTCTCCTACGAGGTGTCGCCGGCCAAGCTCCCGGCCGGGCGCTACCGCAACATCTCCGGCAACCTGGCGCTGTCCTACGGGCTGATCGCCGCCGCCGAGCGCTCGGGCCTGCCGCTCTACCTGGGCTCGTACCCGATCACCCCGGCCTCGGACATCCTGCACGAGCTGTCCAAGCACAAGAACTTCGGGGTGCGCACCTTCCAGGCCGAGGACGAGATCGCCGGCATCGGCGCGGCGCTCGGCGCGGCCTTCGGCGGGGCGCTCGGCGTGACCACCACCTCCGGGCCGGGCGTGGCGCTGAAGTCCGAGACGATCGGCCTGGCGGTGTCGCTGGAACTGCCGCTGCTGGTGGTGGACATCCAGCGCGGCGGCCCGTCCACCGGTCTGCCGACCAAGACCGAGCAGGCGGACCTGCTGCAGGCGATGTTCGGGCGCAACGGCGAGGCGCCGGTGCCGATCGTGGCCCCGGCCACGCCCGCCGAGTGCTTCGACGCGGCGCTGGAGGCGGCCCGGATCGCGGTGACCTACCGCACCCCGGTGTTCCTGCTCTCGGACGGCTACCTGGCGAACGGCTCGGAGCCGTGGCGGATCCCGGAGATCGGTGAACTGCCGGAGATCGACCCGAAGTTCGCGACGGAGCCGAACCGCGAGGACGGCGCCTTCTGGCCGTACCTGCGGGACCCGCACACCCTGGCCCGGCCCTGGGCGTTGCCCGGCACGGCGGGCCTGGAGCACCGGATCGGCGGCATCGAGAAGCAGGACGGCACCGGGAACATCTCCTACGACCCGGCCAACCACGACTTCATGGTCCGCACCCGGCAGGCCAAGGTCGACGGCATCACGGTCAAGCCGGTGGAGGTCGACGACCCGACCGGCGACGCCCGGGTGCTGGTGCTCGGCTGGGGCTCGACGTACGGCCCGATCACCGCGGCGGTGCGCCGGGTGCGCGCGGACGGCGGCGAGGTGGCCCAGGCGCACCTGCGCAACCTCAACCCGTTCCCGGCCAACCTGGGTGCGGTGCTGCGCAGTTACGAGAAGGTCATCGTGCCCGAGATGAACCTCGGGCAGCTCGCGCTGCTGCTGCGGGCGAAGTACCTGGTGGACGCGGAGTCCTACAACCAGGTGCGCGGACTGCCGTTCAAGGCGGCCCAGTTGGCGGATGTGCTGCGGGCGGCGATCGGCAGCCTGGACGAGGAGGACCACCGATGAGCGACGTTGACTCCGAGAAGCGTGGCTTCCCGTCGCTGCGCCTGGTGCCGAAGGCCGAAGGGCCGCAGAGCGCCCGGGACTTCAAGACCGACCAGGAGGTGCGCTGGTGCCCCGGCTGCGGGGACTACGCGATCCTGGCCGCGGTGCAGGGCTTCATGCCGGAGCTGGGCGTCAGGCGCGAGAACACCGTGTTCGTCTCCGGCATCGGCTGCTCCTCGCGCTTCCCGTACTACATGAACACCTACGGGGTGCACTCGATCCACGGCCGGGCGCCGGCGATCGCGACCGGGCTGGCCGCCTCCCGGCGGGACCTGAGCGTGTGGGTGGTGACCGGGGACGGCGACGCGCTGTCGATCGGCGGAAACCACCTGATCCACGCCCTGCGACGGAACGTCAATCTGAAGATCCTGCTGTTCAACAACCGGATCTACGGCCTGACCAAGGGCCAGTACTCGCCGACCAGCGAGCTCGGCAAGGTCACCAAGTCCACCCCGATGGGCTCGCTGGACGCGCCGTTCAACCCGCTGTCGCTGGCGATCGGCGCCGAGGCCTCGTTCGTGGCCCGCACCATCGACTCGGACCGCCAGCACCTCCAGTCGGTACTGCGGGCGGCGGCCGAGCACGAGGGCACGGCCCTGGTGGAGATCTACCAGAACTGCAACATCTTCAACGACGGCGCCTTCGAGGTGCTGAAGGAGGCCGGTACCCGGGACGAGGCGCTGATCCGGCTGGAGCACGGTCAGCCCGTCCGCTTCGGCGCGGAGGGCGCCAACGGCGTGTTCCGGGGCCCGGACGGCGAGCTGTTCACCGCCCCGGTCACGGCGGAGAACGAGGCGCGGCTCCTGGTGCACGACGCCCACGCGGCCAGCCCCGCCACGGCCTTCGCGCTCTCCCGGATCGCCGACGCGGACACCCTGCACCACACGCCGATCGGCGTGCTGCGCGACGTCCGGCGGCCGGTCTACGACGAGCTGATGGAGGGCCAGCTGGCCGCCGCCGTCGCCCAGCGCGGCTCGGGCGACCTGGCGACGCTGCTGGCGGGCAGCGACACCTGGACGGTGGACTGACCGTCCGGAAAGGCGAGTTCGGCGCCCCCGTCCCGGTTTCCCGGGGCGGGGGCGCCTTTCGTTCGCCCGGGTGCTACTGCTTCACCCACTCGACCAGCTCGACCACGACCCCGTTCGGGTCGGCGACCTGGAACAGCTTCTCGCCCCACGGCTCCTCGCGCAGCGGCAGGGTGATCGCGACCCCCTCCTCGCGCAGCCGCCGCTCCTCGGCGGCGATGTCCTCGACCACGAACGCCAGGATCACCCCGTCCGCCGTCCGGTGCCGCTGGTCCTCGGGCAGCACCTCCAGGCCGCGCCGCAGGTAGACGACGGCGACCCCGCCGCCGGGGTGGACGAGCGAGACGAAGCCGTCGGCGGACATCTGCTCGGTGTAGCCGAAGTGCCGCTGGAGGAAGGCGGCGGAGGCGTCGACGTCCTCGACGGTCAGGGAGACGGCGGTTTCGGTGATCTGCATGGCGGAGCCCTCTCGTCATGGCGCACGGTTATCCCGTACGCAGTACACTATACACAGTACGGAGAATCCGGCCAGGGGTCTGCCGGGAAGAGGGCTCGGGAAAGACCTGAGGGAGGCCCCCGGTCGGGGACCTCCCTCAGTGCGGTGCCGTTCGCGTCAGAAGACGCAGGGGATGCCGCCGTCGGACTCGGCGTCGACACCGGGGCCCTGCATCGGCAGGTTGGCGGCCGGGTCGCCGGTGGGGGCGGGGCCGCTGGGGGCGGCGGGCTTGTCGCCCGCGACGCCGGTGAAGGAACTGCCGAGGGTGACCACGACGTGGTCCGCGGCGACGGAGGCGGACTCGGTGGCGGTGACGCCGTAGCGGGCCGCGATCTGGTCGGCGGCGTCCTTGCTGCCCTTGCCGTAGGTCACCGTGGTGGTCTTCGGCTTGCCGGCGGCCGGGCCGGTCTTGCCCTCCTTGAACCCCATCGCGACCAGGGCCTTGGCCTCGGTGGCGGAGGAGACCCCGGCGGCCGAGGAGCCGTTGAGCACATCGACGGTGGCCGGGGCGGCCGCCTTGGCCGGGGTGGTCGCGGTCGGCGAGGGGGAGGCGGCCTCGGTGGTCGGGGCGTCGGTGGCGCCGTCGGCCGGGGCGGCGGGGGCGGCGGCGTCGGCGTAGCCGAACACCTGCTTGACCACCTTCTGGATCTTCGCCGGGGTGACCAGGTTGACGTCCTGGCCGTTCCTGGTGCCGAAGCCGTCGAAGGTCAGGGTGTTGAACTCGACGTTGCCGCCGGTCAGCGCCGGGGCCTGCTGGGCGAAGTCCAGGACGTTCCACTCGTTGTCGATCACCAGGTCCTTCTGGACGACGCCGAACAGGTCCTTGAGCTTGCCGATGTCGCTGATGATGCCGTCCTGCTTGAGCTTGTGCACGACGGAGGAGATGAAGGCCTGCTGGCGGTGGGTGCGGGCGAAGTCGCCGGTGTTGCCCTTGCCGTCGTCCAGGTTGTGGCGCTGGCGGACGAAGGCGAGCGCCTGGGAGGCGTTGAGGGTGTTGATGCCCTTCTTGAAGTCGGCGCCGGAGCCCTGGCCCTCCATGGCCGGGTCCTTGGTGTCGTGGGTCAGGCAGACCTGGATCGGCTCGACGGCCTTGGCGATGTCGTAGAAGCCCATCAGGTTGACCTCGGCGATGTGGTCCACCGGCTGGTCGAGGAACTTCTGCACGGTGCGGATGGTGGCCGCGCGGCCGGCGTCGCGGCCGGCCTTCTCCAGGTCGGCGCCCTTGAGGCCCTTGGCCTGCAGGCCCGGGTTCACCTTCTCCTTGGCGATCCCGTACGCCTCCTTGATCTTGTGCATGCCCTGCTGGGAGCCGTCCCCGTTGTAGGTCATGACGTAGTCGTCGCGCGGGATGGAGATCGCCTGCACCTTGCCGCCGCCCGCCGGTATGTGCAGCAGGATCAGCGAGTTGGTGTTGTAGCCGCCGACGTCCGAGCTGTGGCCGGCGTGCAGTTCGTCCTGGACGAACTGCGGGGGCAGGTCGGAGCCGTCCATGTTCTTGCGGCTGTCCAGGCCGATCAGCAGCAGGTTGACCGAGTTGTCCAGGTGCTTGGGGGCGTCCTTCTTGGTCTCCGAGATGGCGTTGGAGGTGGTCATCCCGTCCGTGAGGGACGTGTACTCGTACCAGACCACACCGCTCGCCGCGAACACCGCGAAGCCCACCGTGGTGGCCGCCACCCGGGTGGCGATCAGCAGCGGGGAGCTGCGGCGGCCCGCCGGGGCGTCCGCGCTCCTGCGGGCGGCGGCCCGGCCGCCCTCCTGCCGCTCACGGTCGTCAGCCATGCTGCTGCCTCCTCCGCTCCAGGACCACCCGGGCCACGATCACCAGCACGGCCGCGGCCGCGGCCTGCGCCATCACCGGGAAGCCGTGCACCACCCACTTCGCGGAGCCCGTTGCCAGGGCGTTGCCCTGGTACTTCCCGGAGTTCGCCGAGAATTCGACCGCGGCCGTCACGCCGAGGACGACCAGCGGGGAGGCGGCGAGCACCCACCACCAGCCGCGGCGGGTGCTGAGCGCGGCCGCCAGGCCGGTGCCGAGCACCGCGCACACCGCGAAGGCGACGCCCATGCCCGGTCCGGAGAGCTCGTCGACCACCGCGCCCACCAGTGGCAGCCCGACGGCCACCACCCCGGGCAGGGCCGGCCCGCCGGAGAAGGGACGCGCGGGGCCGGTGGGGCGGCTCGCCGCCCGCCGCCGTGAACCCTGGTCGGACGACCGTCCTCGCTGCCCCGCCACTCACTCACCCCCGGTGTTCCCGTGCTTCGCGCGCCACCTCGGCGCTGCGCCGGGTCTGCTATGGGAGAGCGGTAACGGCGCTGCCAGTACGGGACGCTGGTGTTCGGCCGGCCGGTTCCCGTTCTCGGTTTCCCGTTGCTGCTCGGGGGCAGGCACGTTTTCGGATTTGCTCTACAGAGGTGTAGAGATCGTACGCAGCATAGAGCACGTCTGTTCGGTGGCAAGTCCGCTCGTGAACGGGCCTGCATACACTACACCGGGCAGTTTCTGAGGGTCGGCGGGGGCGCCGACGGAGAAGGAGGAGGGCCGTGGCGACCACAGGCGGAGCGGGACGACCGGAGAAGCGCAAGGCGATCACCCGGGCCGCGACGACGGTCTTCGGGCGCGAGGGCTACGTCCGGGCCAGCATGGACGCGATCGCGGCCGAGGCCGGGGTGTCCAAGCGCACGGTATACAACCACTTCGCCGACAAGGAGACCCTCTTCCTGTCGGTGGCGCTCCAGAACTCGGCCGAACTGACCGAGCGGATCCGGGAGTTGATGGCGAAGTACCTCGACCGGGTGGTGGACGTGCGCCGCGACCTGGTCGACTTCGCGGTCGAGCGGGCGAACGCCGTCCTCTCCGCGGGCGAGCACGGGGCGCTCGGCCGGGCGATCCGCGCCGAGGTGGCCAACATCCCGGCGGACGTGCTGGAAGCCTGGCTGGAGGCCGGTCCGGTGGCCTCCCAGCGGGACCTCGCGGAGCACTTCGCGGCGCTCACCGAACGCGGGCTGCTGGCCGTCGAGGACGGGGAGCTGGCCGCCGAGCAGTTCACCCTGCTGACCTTCCACGGCGTGGCCGAGCGCTCCTTCTGGGGCGCCCTGCCGGTGGCCGGGGAGGAGGTCGAGCGGATCGCGGCGGTGGGCGTGGACGCCTTCCTGCGGATCCACGGCGGGCCCGCCGCCGCGGCGAAGTGACCGGTGGGCGGGGCGGCCCGACGCCGCCCCGCCCACCGGCCGTCCCGCGTCACTTCCAGTTGACGCCCTTGCCCAGGGTGTAGGGCTCGCCCCAGTACTCGGCGCCGGCCACCTTGGTCGCCGTGGGCGCCAGCGCCAGCACGCAGGAGGTGACGGACTGGCCGTTGGTGAAGCCCTTCGGGAAGGACGGGTGCGGGCACTTGTCGAAGGTGCCGATCAGCATCACCTCGGAGGCCTCCGAGCCGTCCGGCAGCGTGCCCTTCATCTGGGTCAGGCTGGCGAAGGACAGGTCGGTGCTGCCGGTGTTGGTGACCTTGAACCGGACGTAGTACGGCACCATGCCGGTGACCTTGTCGCCCAGCTTGAGCGAGGCGAGGTCGGCCGGGTCGCCCTTGTCGATCGAGGTCACCGCGAGCGAGACGGTGCCCTTGGTGCTGCCCGAGACGAACGGGATGGTGGCGGCGTCGCCGATCTTCAGCGTGGTCCCGGGCGCCGCGGTCGGGCCGGCCTGGGCCGGGGCCCCGCCGGTGGAGCCGCCCGGTGCCGCACCGGTGGCGTCACCGGTCGGCGCGGCCGCCGAGGCGGAGGCCGCCGGGGTGGTGGGCGCGGCGGACGGCGTGGCCGGAGCCTGGGTGGCCGGCGGGGTGCTGGCGGTGTCGGACGACGCCGCGTCGTCGTTGCAGGCGGTCATGGTGAGCGCGCCCACCACGGCCAGCCCGGCCAGGGCCATGGTGCGACTGTTGCGGATGGTCTTCACG
Source organism: Kitasatospora sp. NPDC053057 (assembly GCF_044546945.1). NCBI lineage: Bacteria > Bacillati > Actinomycetota > Actinomycetes > Kitasatosporales > Streptomycetaceae > Kitasatospora > Kitasatospora sp. NPDC053057. Next base: position 71,724 of record NZ_JBITZP010000013.1, read on the forward strand.
TGACGTCCCCCGTTGTTGCGGATCACTGCGGATCGCTGCGGATCGGTGCGGACTGCCGTGACGGCGGTCCTTCTGATGGACGTTCATAGCGCAGTGGTCAACGTGCACGCCACGACTTTGATGCCGTCTTGACCGGGCCGTGACGACTCCCACGCGGGTCCGTGACAAGGGATGCCGAGTCGTGATCACACGTGCCCGAACCGTCCGTCACCTCGGTGGATCGCCGGTTGTGCGATTCCGCCTCGTCGCGTAAACGGCGGCGGGAGGGAAATGCGCCGCGCCCGCTCGTCGGACTCCGACGAGCGGGCGCGGTGGTGGTGGGCGGCGTGGGGTCAGCAGCAGGAGCCGCTGTTGCCCATGGCGGGCTGGGCGTGCGGCGCGGGGGCGGGTGCCGGGGCGGCGTTGCCGGGGGAGGTGGCGAAGAGGAGGGTGGCGGTCAGTGCGAGGCCGCTGGCGGCTGCGATCAGCATCTTGCGCATGGTGAAGTCCCCCTGATGGTGGGTCGGTCGGGATCGTCAGTCAAGCTGCGGTGACGGGAGCCTGTCAACGGTCTCGGTTCCACCCGAATGTGAAACCCTCGCCGCATGGACGAGTTCACGTACCGCATGGACGGCGCCTGGGAGTGGTGGAGCGCCGCCATCGAGGACTCCCAGGAGGGCCGGTGGATCCGCACCGACGCCGAGCGCCGGATGATCGACGACATCGCCGCCGCGACCGTCGGCTGCCCGCCCGCGCCCGGTGAACTCCCCTGGCGGGCCCGGCTCGCCCGCATCGTTCGCTGGGCCGCCGTGCTGCGGCTCGCCGCGCAGGCCGGCGGCTGGGAGCTGACGCCCGTCACCGGTGCGGCCCCGCCCCGGCCCGCCGGTATGGCGACCCTGCTCTCCGCCGTGTACGCGGTCGGTGAGCAGGGCGAGATCTGGCTCGACGCTCTCCGCGCGGAGGGCCCGCCGCCGGTCGCCCGGGTCGTCAAGGCGGAGTCCTTCCTCTTCGGGCCGGGTTCCGTCGAGGACCTCCGCCAGTTCTTCTACGACTGACCGCGACAGGCGCGGGGCCGAGCGCGTCCGCAGGCGTTGACGGGCCTGCGGCACAGGAAGTCGGCCCGTTCGACGTCCTGCTCCGCAGGTACCGCCGGGTCGGACGCAACCGAACGCCGTGTCCGGCCGTATCAGCTGATGTGAAGCTGACCGGCACCCCGTTCTTCGTCCTCTCCGTCCTCCTCGTCCCGCTCTCCATGGGCCTCCTGATGTACCTGTGGAACCGGGTGCGCGGTCCGCAGGCCCTGCGCTTCGGATCGCGGCTGCTCATGGTGGCGTTCGCCCAACTCACCGCCGTGACGCTGGTCTTCGTCGTGGTCAACAACGACAACCAGCTCTACAGCAGCTGGGACGACCTGCTCGGCACCGGAAGCCACGTCCGCGCCGTGCCCGTCCCGCCCCCGGCGGATGCGACGGCGGCCGCGAACGGGCCCGACCAGCCCAAGGTGACCCAGCAGTTCACCTCGGTGGACGACAAGGCCGTGCCGAAGGACGTGAAGACGACCGAGCTGAAGGGCCGGGTCTCCGGGGTGGACGGCGAGGTGCTGGTCTGGACGCCGCCGCAGTACGACGACCCGGCCTACAAGGACAAGAAGTTCCCGGTGGTCGAGCTGCTCGCGGGCTTCCCCGGCTCGTCCAGCGCCTGGTTCGGCAGCATGAACGTCTCCAAGCAGCTGGCGCCGCTGATGAAGTCCGGGCAGATCGCGCCGTTCATCCTGGTCTCGCCGCGCGTCGTGCTGCTCGAAGGGCACGTCGACACGGGCTGCGCGGACGTCCCTGGCAAGGTCAACGCCGAGACCTGGCTCGCGCGCGACGTGCCGCAGATGGTGCTGGACAACTTCCGCGCCGAGCCGGGCCCCGAGCGCTGGGCCGTGGCCGGCTACTCGGCGGGCGGGCACTGCGCCGCCCGGCTCGCGATCGCGCACGCGAACCGGTACCACGCCGGGGTGAGCCTCTCCGGGTACAACGACCCGGCGGGCGAGTCGGACTCCCTCACCGCCAAGGACCCGCACCTGCGCGAGGTCTCCAACCCGGTCTACCTGCTCCAGCACGCCCAGACGCCGCCCAACGTCGCCCTGTACGTGACGGGCAAGAAGGGCGACGGCTTCGAGGACGCCCTGGCGCTGCAGAAGAACGCCAAGGCGCCGACGGCCGTCACCCCGGTGGAGGTCAACGGCCCGCACCTGACGTCCACCTGGGAGCCGCTCGTCCCGCAGGTGTTCACCTGGCTCACCCAGACCGTCGGGAAGGGCTGACCGTCACCGCTGCGGCAGCTCGCAGCCGTCCGGCCCGCAGGCCTGCGCGTCGCCCGGCGCGCAGGCCTGGATCAGCGGCGAGGGCACCCGGCTCTCCCAGGCCTGCTCCAGCGCCCGGGTGAAGGTCTCGGCGGGCTGGGCGCCGGACACCCCGAGCCGCCGGTCGAGGACGAAGAACGGCACGCCCGTCGCCCCCATGGCGCTCGCCGTCGCCTCGTCCTCGCGCACCGCCGCCGCGTACGCCTCCGGATCGGCCAGCACGGCGGCGGCCGCCTCGCCGTCGAGTCCGGCCTCGACGGCGAGCTCCAGCAGGCGCCCGGCGTCGAAGGCCGAGCGCTCCTCGGCGAAGTTGGCCCGGTACAGCGCGTCCAGCAGTTCGGCCTGCCGGTCGTGCGCCTTGGCGAAGTGCAGCAGCCGGTGCATGTCGAAGGAGTTCGCCGCGTCCCGGCCGGCGTCCAGGTAGGGCAGCCCCTCGCCGCGGGCGTTCTCGGCGATCCGGGCCTCGGCCGCCTCGGCCTGCTCCAGGCTCATCCCGTACTTGGTGGCGAGCAGCGGGATCACCGGACGGGCCGCGCGCGGCGCGTGCGGGTCCAGCTCGAAGGAGCGGTGGACGACCTCGACCTCCGCGCGGTGCGGGAACGCGGCCAGGGCCTGTTCGAACCGGGCCTTGCCGATGTAGCACCACGGGCAGTTGATGTCGCTCCAGATCTCGACGCGCACGGCGCTGTACTCCTTCCAGCCTTGCGCGGTCCTTCCGCGCCGACGCCTTCCGGAACGCCGGTGTCCACCTGAATATTTCTTGTCCTGAAATATTCAGGTCCGAGAGTCGGCGACCGGCCGTTCGCAGCGGCTCATCCAGAGGACGGGGCCCTCGCGTTCCTACCGTTGCGGTGCGAAGGCCGACACGAGATCCCCCGCCGTCCAGCGTTCCAGTTCCTCGGGCGCCGCGTCCACCGGCCCCGGGTACAGCCGGTACAGGGTGCCCGCGGCCTTCTCCGGCGCCGGTACGTCCCCGTCCACCAGGGCGACGAACGCCTTCGCACCGTCCGGAAGCCCGGCCTCTCCCGGGCCGTCGTCGTCCTGCCGGGCCCGCAGCCGGGCCGCGAACGCCCCGACGCTCTCCGCCTCGCCCCGCCGCCGCCAGCGCCGTACGCCGTCCCGGCCGCGCATGTGCACCTCGTCGGTGGTGGCCGCCGCCCGGGCGCAGGCGACGTCCCACAGGGTGGCCCGGTTCTCCGGGCCGAAGTGGGCGAGCACGTCGCGGCTGAGCGAGCCGACCTCGGCCTGGTGCCGGTAGACGCTGTGGAAGCCGCCGTCGGCGCCCGTGTTGAGGTCGGTCCAGGTGTACTGCCGCTCCGCGAGGTCGACGATCATCGGGACGGACACCTTGGCGTCCCCGACCAGGTCCAGCCGCTGCCGCACCGCCCTCGGGTGGTAGTGCTGCCCGCCGGACGGTGTCGCGCCGAGGTCCATGAACCCGGCGAAGGCCTCGGTCAGCTGCTCGAAGGCGACGTCGTTGTAGCTGAACACGATCACCACGGCGTACCGCGCCCCGCCGGCCGCCAGCTTGGCGAGGTCCAGGTCGGCGAACTCGGTGGCCCCGTCCGGCGGCGGCGCGGAGACGTAGTCGCCCGAGTGCACGGCCGCCCGGTCCCCGTGCACCAGGTTGGTGTAGTCGCACAAGCCGCTGAAGCGCCACCGCTCGTCGTACAGCGCCACCGACAGGTCCAGGTCCACCCGCAGGTGCTCCGGCTGCATCCAGTGCACGAACAGCCGCAGCCGCTCGCCCGCCGGCAGCGGCTGCCGACTGCCGCGCGGCACGCACACCAGGGTCTTGGCGGCGGCCCGTTCGGCGAACGGCGCGACCAGGTCGACCAGTCCCTCGTCCAGCAGCGCGCGGTCGTACCGCTCCCCGTCGGCGGCGCCCCGCCGCAGCAACTCGGCCTCGATCAACGCGCAGACGGGGGCGCTGAGTTCGGCGGGCACCACGGTGCCGTGGTCCGCCCGGGCGTGCGCCAGCGAGACCGTCCCCCGGGGGAAGTACAGCCGCCGCTCACCCTGGGTGCGCGCTCCGCGCAGCCGTCCGTACGCGCCCAGCAGCGGCCCGGGGGCCACCCGGCCGAGGGCGCCCTCTACGGCGGTCAGCAGGTCCGGCGGCAGTTCGGTGCCGGGGGCGGTGGTGGCGTGCACCCGCAGCACGTGGTGCAACCGGCGGACCAGTTCACCCGGCCGCCCGGCCAGCACCCGCACCGCGCCGTGGGCGTCCCCGGCGGCCAGCAGCGATTCCACGCGCCCGGCGAAGCCCGTGAACGCGAGGCGGGCGCGATCGCCGCTGGTGACCACCCGCAGCTGCGCGGGCGGCTCGGCGAACTCCCGGCCCACCTCGTGGGTGCGCAGGTCCGTCTCCCGCAGCAGCACGAACGCGGCCGTCACCCGCGGGAAGCGCCGCCGGCGCTCGTACGGGTGCAGCAGTTCGCCCGCGCGCAGCCAGGCCGAACGGTGACGGCGCAGGTCCTCCACGAGGGCGGTGGGGGAGAGGCCCTCCAGGACCTCCAGTAGGCCCCGGCGCAGCGGCCGCGGCAGATTGCGCAGCCGCAGGCCCCGCGCGGTGGCGGGCAGCAGGTCGGGCTCGGCGCCGGACCACGCCCAGAGCAGCCGCAGCACGTCCGTCGCGGTGTCGACCCGCTCGGCCAGTACGGGCAGGGCGGCCGCGCCGTCGCGCTTCAGCAGCGCGGCGAGCACGGTGGCCTTGGACTCGCGCAGCGGGATCTGCGCGGGCAGGCGCCCCGGCAGGTCCTCCGGGGCGTGGGCGAGCAGCGCGGCGAGGTCCTCCCGGTCCTGCGGGGAGAGCGGGGTGCGGCGGGCCAGCAGCCGGCCCAACTCGCCCATGGCGGCGGTCACCTGGTCGGCCGCGATCAGCCGCAGCGGGCGCAGCGACTGCTGCCCGCCGAAGTCCTCGGCCGCCTTGCGCCCGGCCGAACTGTCCTCGCCGAGGTACGTCCCGCTCTTCAACTGCGCACCGCACAGCGGGCATCGCCCGCCCCGGCCGTCGGCGGTCAGCCCGTCCAGGCAGGGCGCGCAGATCAGGTGGGCGCAGGGCGCGAGCGCGCCGACGCCGACCTCGGCGCCGCGCCGGCCGCAGTGCGCGCACGGCTGGTTCGGCTGGTTGAGCAGGAACGCCCTGACCTGCCGGGTGTAGAAGACGTGCGCGTGGTCCGGCACGGCGTCCGGGAAGCGGCGGAACAGCGGCAGGTGCTCGCGGTCCGCGCCCAGCAGGTGGTCGATCCGGGCGAGCAGCCCGTCGCCCAGCTCGGCCAGCCGGACCGGGGCCAACCTGGCGAGCACGGAGCGCAGTTGAGTGGTGAGGACGTAGCCGCGCCGGACCAGGTCGGCGTCCAGGGCCACCAGGCCCTCGACGCTCCACGGATCGGCGGAGGGCAGCAGCTCGCCGGGGGCCACGGCGACGGCCGCGCGACGGCGGAGCAGGAAGGAACCGAGATCGAGATCGACGCTGACGTCGAAGGGAGCCGCGATGGCTCGGGGCATGCGGAGAGATCCCCCCACGGAGGCGGAAACGAAGAAGGGGGCGGAGAGGGGGCGCGCTACTGGTTTCAGAGGAAGAAGAGAAGGAAGCGCGTCGCGGAGCCGCCAACACCGCCACCATAGCCGAGCGCTGTGCGGGCGCCCACCGATTTTTTTCGGCCGTCCCGGAGCGGGAAGTCGGCCGGGCCGACTTCCCGCTCCAGCGGCGCCACCGGGCTCAGCAGGAGATGTTGCCGCCGCCCACGTTCGTGCCCAGCACGCCGACGAACTTCTTGAACAGGTTGATCCGGTCGTTGCGCTCGTCCGGGTTCTTGCCGTTGCACTCCAGGTCGCCGTTGATGCTGCGGATGGTCTCGCCGAAGCCCCTGTTGCCGACGATGGCGTCGTGCGGCGTCACCGTCCCGGCGCCCTTCTGGCTGTCCCAGAACCAGAGCGCGGTCTTCCAGGCGACAGCCGGGTCCTTCTCCACCTTGAACGGGTCGTGCAGCAGGTCGATGGGCGGTGCTTCGCTCTCGAAGGACCGGGACTCATCGTGGTCGGCGACACTCGCGAGTCGAGCCTTTCCGAGGTCTAAACCACTCGTACGGGTCGTATCCGATCCAGGAGTTGGGGTGCCATCGACCGCAGGGTGATCATCCGACTGTCGTGTGCACCGGATAGCCTCATCCGCGCACGAGCCGAGAGCGGACCCGGGGGGGCAGGGCATGGCGCACACCGACGACGAGGGCGACGAGCGGCTGGCGGCCGAGGGCGAGGTGGCCGTCGCCCGGCTGGCGATCGACTCCGGGGACCTCGCCCACGCCGCCGATCACCTCTCCGACGCGATCCTCGCCGACCCCCAGCTGCCCGAACTGCACGAGGCACTGGCCGAGTTGTGCGCCGCCGCCGGCGGCCCCGCCGCGGCCCGCGACCTGTTCCCGATGGACGGCGAGGTCTACCTCGGCACCGTCGTCTGCCGCGCCCACGTGGAGGCCGCCGCCGGGGACTGGGACACCGCCGTCGGCCTGCTCGCCTCGGCGATCCAGTACGAGCCGGCCCGCCCCTGGGCGCACACCGCCTGGCTCGCCCGCGAGGACCTGCCCGCCCTGGTCGACCCGGACGCCGTCGCCCAGGCGGTGGCCCGCGCCGCCGGCGCGCTGCCCGACCCGCTGCCCGCCGAACTCGCCGACGCCGTACGGCCCTTCGAGCGGTTCCTGCGGGCCGCGACGGAGCGCCACCCCGAGCACCCGCTGCTGCTGGCGATGGCCTCCGGCCTGACCCGCCGCTTCGGCGCCACCGCCCGCGCCGTCGAACTCGCCGAGCGGGCCCACCGCCTGGCCCCCGGCTACCTGCCCTCCGTGATGCTCGGCAACGCCCTACGCGCCGACGGCCGCCCCGAGGAGGCGCTCACCGTCTGGGAGGCCGAACTCGCCCGGGTCGCGCCGGACGAGGGCAAGTCCAGCAGCTACCTCGCCGTCGACGTCGCCGAGCTGTACGGCTCCCTCGGCCGCCCCGCCGAGGGCCTGCCCTGGCTGGAGCGCGTCCTCGCCGCCGAGCCCGACCACCCCAAGGCCGCCCCGGCCCTGCACGGGCTTCGCCACGCCGTCGACGGCGACGCCGTTCACCTGCTCGCCCTCGCCGACCACCACCGCGACCACCCCGACCACGAGTACGCCCAGGACCTGCTGGAGCGGCTCAGCCACCGCGAGTCCTGGCTCGGCATGGTCTCCGGCGCCACCGAGGCGACCGTCAACGTGCTGCACCAGGTGCTCGGTTCGGACGGCACCAGCCGCGACACCGGGATCGACTGCAGCGCCTCCGCCGTCGAGCCGCCCAGCTCGGTGCTGGCCCTCCACCTCGCGCTGCCGCGCTCCACGGTCTCCTACCGGTCCGTCGGCGAGCCCGACCCCCGGCTGCCGCTGACCGAACCCACCACCCGGATCTGGTCCTGGGACGGCACCGACCCGCGCCCGGCCGTCGCCGCGCCCGCGCCGTCGAGCGCCGAACTCGTCCGCGCCACCGCCGAAATCGTCTGGCCGACCATCCCCGCCGCCTACGACCACGCCGTCCGGCTCGCCGGGCTGCCGCTGGACGAACTGCTCGGCGCGCTCGTCCACCCGCCGCTGCCCCGCGAGGACGACCTCGGCCGCGCACTGCTCGCCCACCAGCCCGAGCTGTGGGTGCGCGCCGTCCAGGCCTTCGCCTGCCTCGGCATCGCTCACCACCGCACCGACCAGCCGTGGGAGGGCTCCGAGCGCCGCCGGGTGCTGCGCGACCTGCTACTCGGGCCGGAGGACTGGGTGGTCGAGGCGGCCGGCTTCGCCCTGGTCGCGATCGGCTGGACGCACCCGTCCGCCCGCGCCGACATCGCCGAACTGTTGCGGCAGCGGCTGCACTACAGCGCCCGGGCGAGCCGCAGCCGGGTGGTGACCATCCTCCGCTCGTACTGCGCCCTGGTGCTCGCCGCACCGTGGACGGAGCCGGACGACCGCGAGATCGCCCGGCACCTGCTGGACGAGGCGGACGCCCAGGACGCCCAGGACGCCCAGGACTCCGAGGACGCCGAAGACACCCAGGACGCCCAGGATGCCCGGGACGGCGCGGACCCGGAGGGCCCGGGCGACGAGCCCGCCGCGACCGAGCCCGCCGCGACCGAACTCCCGCAGCAGCCCCGCCGCCCCGGCCTGATCCGCCGTCTCTTCGGCCGCTCCTAGGCCCCGGGGCCCCGGGCTACACCCCCGGCAGCGTCTCCTGCTCCACGTCGAACCGCGCGACCCGCTCCGCCGGATCGCGGCACTCCGGCCCCAGCCGCAGCATCCGCGACTCCGGGTCGTGCAGCGGCCGGTGGCAGCGCCGGCAGGTCACCCGGGGGCGGAGGGCCCTGTTGGTGTCCGTGCCGGGCAGTGGCTCAGGGCTGGTCATGGTGGAGACGGTAGCGGCCCGCGTCCGTGAAAGGATCCTGCGCATGGCCACGGACCGCAGCAGCGCAGGAGACCCGGCGCGCACCCTCGCCCTGCTCTGGGGGCTGACCGCCGAGGAGAAGCCCGGCCGGCGCGGCCCGAAGCAGGCCCGCTCGACCGGCGAGATCGCCGCCGTCGCCATCGCCCTGGCCGACGCCGAGGGCGTGGACGCCGTCACCATGCGCCGGGTCGCCCAGGAGCTCGGGCTGTCCCCGATGGCGCTCTACACCTACGTGCCCGGCAAGGCCGAGCTGCTCGACCTGATGCTGGACACCGTCTACGCCACCATGCCCCGCAGCACGCCGGCCGACGACGGCTGGCGGGCCCGGGTCACCGCCGTCGCCGACGACAACCGGGCGCTGTTCCGCGCCCACCCGTGGGTCGGCGCCGTGTCCACCAGCCGCCCGCCGCTCGGCCCCGGCCTGATGGCCAAGTACGAGTACGAGCTGAGCGCCCTGGAAGGCACCGGCCTGCCCGACGTCGAGCTGGACGCCGCGCTGACCCACCTGCTGGGCTTCGTCCAGACCTGCGCCCGGATGGCCGCCGACGAGCGGGCCGCCCAGCAGGACAGCGCGCTGACCGACGCCCAGTGGTGGCAGGCCAACGCCGACCTGCTGGCCCGGGTCTTCGACCCCGAGCGCTACCCGGTCGCCGCCCGCGTCGGCGCCGCCGCCGGCCAGGCGCACGGCGGCGCGTACAGCCCGGACCACGCCTACGCGTTCGGCCTGGCCCGCGTCCTGGACGGGCTGGCGGCACTGATCAAGGAGCGGTAGGCCGCCCGTCGTACTCCTCGCGGGCCGCGACCACCGAGTCCACCCGCTGCTCGGACCAGTGCGCGAGCGCCGCGACCAGCTCCGCCGCTTCCCGTCCGAGCGGGGTGAGGCTGTAGTCGACCCTGGGCGGAATCACCGGGTGTGCCTCGCGCAGCACGAAGCCGTCCCGCTCCAGCGTCTGCAGGGTCTGCGCGAGCATCTTCTCGCTGACCCCCGACACCCGCCGCCGCAGCTCGCTGAACCGGTAACCGCGCTCGCGCAGCGCACCGAGGACAAGCACGCCCCAGCGGCTGGTGACGTGCTCCAGCACGCCCCGGGACGGGCACATCCGGTCGAAGACGTTCGCCGGGGGCAGCTCACTCACCCGCATTCCACTTACCTTCATGTCAGTACCCTACTTTTAAGTGCGCACTTTCGAAAGGTTAGTGCCATCCCTAAGGTGAGTTTCGAGGCCAGAGAACCACCCGCGAGAAGGAGCACCCTATGTACGTCGTCACCGGAGCCACCGGCCAACTCGGCCGGCTCGTCGTCGAAGGCCTGCTGGCCAAGGTCCCCGCGAGCGAGGTCGCGGTCGCCGTCCGTTCCGCCGGGAAGGCGGCCGACCTGGCCGCGCGCGGGGTCGACGTCCGCGTGGTCGACTACGACGACCCGCAGACCCTGGCCGGAGCCTTCGCCACCGGCGACCGGGTGCTGCTGATCTCGGGCAGCGAGGTCGGCCGCCGCATCCCGCAGCACCGGGCCGTGGTCGAGGCCGCCCGGACGGCCGGGGTCGCCCTGCTCGCCTACACGAGCATCCTCGGCGCGGCGACCTTCCGGCTGGCCGACGAGCACAAGGCGACCGAGGAGCTGATCCTCGCCTCCGGCCTGCCGTACGCCTTCCTGCGCAACGGCTGGTACACCGAGAACTACCTGGGTGACGCGGCCGGCACGGTGGCGCGCGGTGTGGTGCTCGGCAGTGCCGGGGACGGCCGGGTGGCCACCGCCGCTCGCCGGGACTACGCCGACGCGGCGGTCGCCGTCCTGCTCGACGGGAGCGAGCAGAACCGGGCCTACGAGCTGAGCGGCGACGTCGCCTGGAGCCTGCCCGAGCTGGCCGCCGAGCTGGCGAAGGCCTCCGGCGAGCCGGTCGGGCACCGCGACGTCACTCCGGCCGAGCACCTGGACGTCCTGGTCGGCGCGGGCCTGCCGCAGGGCTTCGCCGAGGCCCTGGTCGACGTGGACGCGGGCATCGCGCGCGGCGAGCTGGCGCTGCGCACCGGCGACCTGGCCCGGCTGATCGGCCGTCCGACCGTCCCGCTGGCGGAGTCCGTCCGTGCGGCGCTGGGTGCCTGAGGCGACCACCTGACCTGCGAGAACGCCGGGTCCGTCCAGCATTCAGGCACTGTCATGACCAAAATCCGGAAACGGAGATGACAGCCTGCCCTCCCGCCCGCTACCGTCGCCAGGACGACACGCGCGCGGGAGGGCACTCGGTCATGCCACACACGACCCAGCAGGACAGCGGCCGAGGCCTCTGGTACGGCATGGCGGCCTACGGGATCTGGGGGCTCTTCCCCCTCTTCTGGCCGCTGCTGGAGCCCGGAGCCGCCGACGACATCCTGGCCAACCGGATGGTCTGGTCCCTGGTCGCGGTGGTGCTGATGCTGGTCGCCCAACGGCACTGGAGCTGGATACGCCCGCTGCTGCGCCAGCCCCGCCGGCTCGCCATGCTGGCCGGCGCGGCGACGGTGATCTCCGTCAACTGGGGCGTCTACATCTGGGCCGTCAACAGCGGCCACGTGGTGGAGACCAGCCTCGGCTACTTCATCAACCCGCTGGTCACCATCGGCTTCGGCGTCCTGGTGCTCAAGGAGAAGCTGCGCGGCGCGCAGTGGACGGCCGTCGGCGTCGGCGCCGCCGCCGTCGCGGTGCTGAGCATCGCCTATGGGCAGCTGCCGTGGATCGCGCTCACCCTGGCGCTCTCCTTCGCCACCTACGGCCTGCTGAAGAAGCAGGTCGGGCTGAGCGGGCTGGAGAGCCTGGCCGCCGAGAGCGCCTTCATGTTCCCCTTCGCCCTCGGCTACCTGGTCTCCCTGGAGGTCAGCGGGCGCGGCACCTTCGGGCACACGGTGGCCGGCTCGTACGGCTGGGGGCACTCCGGGCTGCTGATGCTCAGCGGGGTGATCACCGCGATCCCGCTGCTGTTCTTCGGCGCGGCCGCCGTCCGGGTGCCGCTGACCGTGCTGGGCCTGCTGCAGTACCTGGCGCCGGTCTTCCAGTTCCTGATCGGCGTCGCGGTGTTCCACGAGTCGATGCCGCCGGCGCGCTGGGCCGGCTTCGCCCTGGTGTGGGCCGCGCTCGCGGTGCTCACCAGGGACGCGCTGCGCCAGGTGCGGGCCGACCGCGCCGGGCGGGCCGCGGCCGTGCCGCAGCCCGTCCCGACGGAACCGGCCAGGGAAGCCGTCACCAGCTGACGCCGCTCACGCGCTGATGTCGCTCACGCGCTGATGTCGCTCACGCGCTGATGTCGCGGCTGGTGAACCGGGCCCAGGCCGCCGAGCCGAACACCGCGACGTAGACGGCCTGCAGCCCGAGGTCCTTCCACACGCCGTCCCAGTACATCGGCTCGCGCAGCAGGTCCGAGAAGCTCATCCAGTAGTGGGTGAACAGGAACGGCCGGACCGCGTCCAGCTGCGGGAAGGCGTCCAGGATCTGCACCGTGATCACCAGCCCGACGGTCGCGGCCATCGCCGCGATGCCGCTGCCGGTGAGGGTGGAGACGAACAGCCCGATCGCCACCAGCCCGGCCAGCGAGACCGCGACCACCCCGGCCACCAGCACCGCCCGCAGCAGCGCGTCGGTGAAGCCGATGGTGTCCCCGGAGATCAGCGTGACCTCGCCGAGCGGGAACAGAGTGGCGCCGGTGGCCAGCGCCGTCACCGCGACCGCCGCGGTGGCGGCCAGGCAGAACACCAGCCCGGCGGTGAACTTGGCGGCCAGCAGTCTGGTCCGCCCGGCCGGGGCGACCAGCAGGTAGCGCAGCGTCCCGGTGGCCGCCTCGCCCGCCACCGAGTCCCCGGCGACCACGCCGACCGTCATCGGCAGGAAGACGGGCAGGGCCACCGCCAGCGCGGTGAACACCAGGAACAGGCCGTTCTGCGTGGTCTGCGCGATGAAGCTCGGTGCCCCGCCGCCACCGCCGCGCGGACTGTCCGTGTTGAGCTTGACGATCACCCCGATCAGGATCGGCAGCGCCGCCAGGATGCCCAGCAGCACCTTGGTCCGCATCCGGCGGAAGGTCAGGTGCAGCTCGTTGCGGAACAGCGCCAGGAACCCGGACGCGGTCTGCGGCCGACGGCCGATCACCAGCACCGTCTCAGCCTGCGACATCGAAGCCCTCCCCGGTCAGCGCCACGAAGGCGTCCTCCAACGTGCCCCGCTCCAGCCCGAACCCGTGCACCCGGACCCCGGCCTCGACCAGCGCCGCGCACAGCTTGGGCAGCGTCTCGTCGCCGTTCGCGCCCAGCTCGCCGTCCACCCGGCCCTCGCCGGGCACCAGCGCGCCCACCTGGTGGGCCGCCAGCACCTCGGCGGCCTGCGCCACGTCGGGGGTGCGGACCACCAGCCGGCCCTGCGCCCGGGCGGCCAGCTCGGCGACGGTGCCCTGCACCACCAGCCGGCCCCGGGACATCACCGCCGCGTGGGTGCAGACCTGCTCGATCTCGTCCAGCAGGTGCGAGGAGAGGAACACCGTGGTGCCCTCCGCCGCGACCTCCCGGACCAGCGCCCGGATCTCCCGCATGCCCTGCGGGTCCAGCCCGTTGGTCGGCTCGTCCAGCACCAGCAGCTCGCGCGGCTGCAGCAGCGCGGAGGCCAGGCCCAGGCGCTGCTTCATGCCCAGCGAGTAGGCACGCGCCTTCTTGCCCGCGGCGGCGCTCAGGCCGACCCGCTCCAACGCGGTCTCGACCCGCTGCCGGCGGGTGCGCGGGTCGGCGGTCGGGTCGGCGGCGTCGAAGCGGACCAGGTTGTCCCGGCCGGACAGGAAGCCGTACAGCGCCGGGCCCTCGATCAGCGCGCCCACCCGGGGCAGCACGGTGGCGACGGACTGCGGCATCGACTCGCCGAGCACGGTGGCCACGCCGGAGGTGGGGGCGATCAGGCCCATCAGCATCCGGATGGTGGTGGTCTTGCCGGAGCCGTTGGGGCCGAGGAAGCCGAAGACGGAGCCGCGCGGCACGGTCAGGTCCAGGCCGTCGACGGCGAGCTGGCCGCCGCGGAAGCGCTTGGTCAGGCCGCGGGTCCTGATCACGTCGTCGGCGGGGGAGTCGGCACGGGAGGTACGGGGGGCCGGGGAGGCGGAGGTACGGGGAGTCGGGGAGGCGGAAGGCACGGGGGCCGGGCGCGACGCCGCGCCCCGGCCCCCGGCCGACTCCGTAACGTCCCCCGTTACGGGAGTCTCGGTCATCCGTCAGTTCACCCCGGCGGCGTGCTGGAGGACCGGCAGGGTCACCGCGCCGGCGAAGACCCGGCCGTCGTCGGTGAGCAGGACGTTGACGACCTTGGTGCTGATCAGGGTGCCGCCGCCGACCGGCTTGCCGAGCGACTTCACCAGGGCCTGCGGGTTCATCGGCCGGCCGTGGTGCTTGCCCTGCTTGCCGTTGTCCTCGCCCTGCGGTGCCTCGACGCTGGTGGGCAGCTGGGTGGAGACCACGGCCGTCCAGCCCTCGCCGATCACGTTCACACCGTCGTGGCCCTTGCCCTGCTCGCCCTGCTTGCCCTGCTCATCCCGGGCGCCCTTGGCCGCCTCGTCCGCCTTCTTCTCCGTCACCTTGGCCCCCTTGGGCGCCGTGAAGTCGAAGGTTTTGGCGGCCGGCTTGGCGAAGGACACGTCGGTGAAGTGGACGTCCAGCACGGTGGAGCCGTCGGTGGACTTCACCACCACCGCGAGCGGCACCCCGTTGTCGGCGGCCACCGCGATCCGCACCTCGGAGACGGTCGAGCCGGACTGGGTCGGCTTGACGCTCAGCTGGTACGCCTTCTGCCCGGCCACGTTGGCCGTCCCGGCCACGGTGACGGAGGTGGTGCCGGCGCTGCCGGTGAGGAACTGCTTGGCGGCCTCCTGCGGGGTGGTCGGCACCCCGGTCAGCGGTGCCTTCGGGGCCTTGGCCGCGGCGTGCTCGGCCGGACGCCCGGTCATGTGCAGGGCGGTGTTGGTCGAGCTGTCCCAGGCCCAGCTCTGGTCGCCGTTGCGGACCAGGGTGTAGCCCGCCATGTTCTCCATCAGGTCCACCCGCTGGCGGTCCGGGCCGTCCACCGCGACCCGCAGGGTCTGGTCGCCGCCGAGCAGACCGAGCAGCTTGGACTGCGGGTCCGCCGAGGCCTGGCCCTGGTCGCCGCCGTGCCCGGCCGCCGCACCGAGCCCGCCGGCCGCGGCGCCCAGCAGCTGGCTGGGCACCCCGAGGTCGGTGGAGACGGAGACCGTCCCGGACAGGGCCTGGGCGTCCGAGCCGAGCACCTTGGTCACCACCTGCTCGGCGGACAGCTGCGGCAGGTCCGGCGGCGAGTCGGCGGCCAGCGCCGGTACCAGCCCGACCCCGGCGGCGATCACCGCGCCCACCACCAGCGGCACCCCGGCCCGCACCAGGACGCGCCGCCGTGAGCGGTACGGCACCCCGCCGTCCAACTGGTCGTCCACTGCCGTCTCATTGGTCATGGCGTACTCAACTCCTCTGCGAACCGGTGCGATTGGCACTGCCCCTCCATTAGAGGCCGGTACCGGCGGCACGTCATCGCCCTGCAGGGGCACTTCGAGGTGAACCTGATGGGTACGTCGACCCTGAGACGCTCTCAGGGTTGCGTCCTCCCGGCGTACCACCCTGACGTAGGGTCGCGCCATGGACGGAACCGCCATGGACGCAAGCAACCCCCCGACCGCTAACGCGATGCGGCGCGCCCTGCGCCGCGCCCGGGACGGCGTCGCCCTCGACCTGACCGAGGCCGCCGTGCTGCTCCAGGCCAGAGGCGAGGACCTGCGCGACCTGTGTGCCAGTGCCGCCCGGGTGCGCGACGCCGGCCTGGAGGCGGCCGGCCGCCCCGGCGTCATCACCTACTCCAAGAGCGTCTTCATCCCGCTCACCCGGCTCTGCCGCGACAAGTGCCACTACTGCACCTTCGCCACCGTCCCCGGCAAGCTGCGCCGGGCCGGACACGGGATGTTCATGTCCCCGGACGAGGTGCTGGAGGTGGCCCGGCGCGGGGCCGAACTCGGCTGCAAGGAAGCCCTGATCACGCTCGGCGACAAGCCCGAGGACCGCTGGCCCGAGGCCCGCGAGTGGCTGGACGCGCACGGCTACGACGACACCATCGCCTACGTCCGGGCGATGTCCATCCGCATCCTGGAGGAGACGGGCCTGCTCCCGCACCTCAACCCCGGGGTGCTGAGCTGGACGGACTTCCAGCGGCTCAAGCCGGTCTCCGCCTCGATGGGCATGATGCTGGAGACCACCGCCACCCGGCTGTGGAGCGAGCCCGGCGGCCCGCACCACGGCTCCCCGGACAAGGAACCGGCCGTCCGGCTGCGGGTCCTGGAGGACGCGGGCCGCAGCTCCGTCCCGTTCACCAGCGGCCTGCTGATCGGCATCGGCGAGACCCACCAGGAGCGCGCCGAGTCGCTGTTCGCGCTGCGCAGGGTCTCCCGGGCCTACCACGGCGTCCAGGAGCTGATCCTGCAGAACTTCCGCGCCAAGCCGGACACGGCCATGCGCGGCATGCCCGACGCCGAACTCGGCGAGCTGGTGGCCACGGTGGCGGTCGCCCGGCACCTGCTGGGCCCCACCGCCTGCCTCCAGGCGCCGCCGAACCTGGTGGACGGCGAGTACGAGCGGCTGATCGCGGCCGGCATCGACGACTGGGGCGGCGTCTCCCCGCTCACCCCGGACCACGTCAACCCCGAGCGCCCCTGGCCGCAGATCGACCGCCTGGCCGAACGTTCCGCCGCGGCCGGCTTCGAGCTGCGCGAGCGCCTGGCCGTCTACCCCGAGTACGTGCTGCGCGGCGAACCCTGGCTGGACCCGCGGGTGCTGCCGCACGTCCGCGCCCTGGCCGACCCGGCCACCGGCCTGGCGAACCCGGACGCCGTGGTCCAGGGCCACCCCTGGCAGGAGCCCGAGGACCTGCCGGAGGCGTACGGCCGGACCGACCTGCACACCGCCGTCGACACCGAGGGCCGCACCGGCGACCGCCGGGCCGACTTCGAGGACGTGTACGGCGACTGGGAGGTGCTGCGCGAACAGGTACTGGCGAAGGGCGCGCCCGAACGCCTCGCCGGGGACCTGCGCGAGGCGTTGGCGGTGGCCGCCGACGACCCGACCGGGCTCACCGACGACCACGCGCTGGCGCTGTTCCACGCGGACGGCCCGGCCCTGGACGCCCTGTGCCGGATCGCCGACGACGTCCGCCGCGACGCGGTCGGCGACGACGTCACCTACTGCGTCACCCGGAACATCAACTTCACCAACGTCTGCTACACCGGCTGCCGCTTCTGCGCCTTCGCGCAACGCCGCACCGACGCCGACGCCTACACCCTCTCCCTGGAGCAGGTCGCCGAACGGGCCGCCCAGGCCTGGGAGGTGGGCGCCACCGAGGTGTGCATGCAGGGCGGCATCCACCCGGACCTGCCCGGCACCGCCTACTTCGACATCGCCCGCGCGGTGAAGGAGCGCGTCCCCGGCATCCACGTGCACGCCTTCTCCCCGATGGAGGTGGTCAACGGCGCGACCAGGACCGGCCTCTCGATCCGCGACTGGCTGCAGAAGGCCAAGGAGTCCGGCCTGGACACCATCCCGGGCACCGCCGCCGAGATCCTCGACGACGAGGTCCGCTGGGTGCTCACCAAGGGCAAGCTGCCGGCCGCGACCTGGGTCGAGGTGGTCACCACCGCGCACGAGCTGGGCATCCGCTCCTCGTCCACGATGATGTACGGGCACGTGGACACCCCCGCGCACTGGCTCGGCCACCTGCGGCTGCTCGCCGGGATCCAGCAACGCACGGGCGGTTTCACCGAGTTCGTCACCCTCCCGTTCATCCACACCAACGCCCCGGTCTACCTGGCCGGCATCGCCCGCCCCGGCCCGACCGCCCGGGACAACCGCGCGGTGGTCGCGATGGCCCGGCTGCTGCTGCACCCGCACATCCCCAACATCCAGACCAGCTGGGTCAAGCTCGGCGCGGAGGGCGCGGCCGAGATGCTCCGCTCGGGCGCCAACGACCTGGGCGGCACGCTGATGGAGGAGACCATCTCGCGGATGGCCGGCTCTGCGTACGGCAGCTACAAGTCGGTGCGTGACCTCCAGGCGATCGCCGAGGCCGCGGGCCGGCCGCACCGCCAGCGCACCACCCTCTACGGCGAGGTCCCGGCCGAGCGCCGGGCGGCGGCACTGGCCTCGGACGGGCACCTGCCGGAGCTGCTGCCCGTCCTGGACTGAGACCGGCCGCGGGGCCCCGGCCGCTCCGGGAAGAGCGGCCGGGGCGGGGAACCGAAGTACGAGGGACGCCGTCGTTTCGCTCGCGCCTTCGAATACAGTGCCAGGGCGCGCGCCACGGCCGTGCGTCGCGCGGACCGGCCCCCACCCCGACGAAAGGCGCCCCGTCGTGATGCCACTGTGGTCACGAGCCCAGCAGCAGGACTTCCGCAGCCGGGTGCGCGGCTGCCTGCTCGGCGGTGCCATCGGTGACGCGCTCGGCGCAGGTGTCGAGTTCGATCCGCTGGAGAAGATCCGGGCCCAGCACGGCCCGCAGGGCGTCACCGGCTACGTCCCGGCGTACGGGCGCACCGGCGCCGTCACCGACGACACCCAGCTCAGCCTGTTCACGGTGGACGGCCTGATCCGTGCCCACATCCGGCGCGACACCGGCAGCTGGCACCCGCCCACCGACCTCCACCTGGCCTACCTGCGCTGGGCCGCCACCCAGCGCGACTGGGGCCCGGACGAGCGCCGCCCCGACCTCGGCTGGCTCGGCCGCGAGGAGTGGCTGTACGCCCAGCGCGCCCCCGGCCAGGGCTGCCTGACCGGCCTCGCCGGGCCGGACGGCGAGCGGCTCGGCACCCTGGAACGGCCCAAGAACCCGCACTCCAAGGCCTGCGGCACGGTGGTGCGGGCGGCGCCGTTCGGGCTGCTCACCACCTGGGAGCCGGGGCTGGTGTTCCAGCTCGCGGTGGAGTGCTCGGTGCTCACCCACGGCCACCCCACCGGCTACCTCGCGGCGGGCGCGCTCGCGGTGATCGTCCAGTCCGTGGCCCGCGGCGGCACCCTGGAGGAGGGCGTCCACCTGGCGCTGGCCCTGCTCTCCGAGCGGCAGGCGCACGAGGAGACCACCGCCGCCCTGCGGGCCGCGCTGGACGCGGTGCGGGCCGGCGAACCGTCCGCCGAGCGGGTCGAGGCGCTGGGGGAGGGCTGGGTCGCCGAGGAGGCGCTGGCCATCGCGGTCTACTGCGCGCTGGTCGCCCACGACGTGCGCTCGGGGCTGCTGCTGGCCGTCAACCACTCCGGGGACAGCGACTCCACCGGCGCGATCTGCGGCAACCTGCTCGGGGTGCTGCACGGGGACACCGCGCTGCCGCCGGGCCTGGTGGCGGGCCTGGAGGGGCGCGGGGCGATCCTCGAACTCGCCGACGACTTCGCGCTGGAGCTGATGCACGGCACCGAACTGCACGACCGGCAGAGCCCGGAGGGGGCCGACTGGGCCGCCCGCTACCCGGTGGCGCACTGAACGGTCGCGCTGTGAAGGGATCGCGCTGTGAAGGGGAGCCCCCGACACGGCAGTTGCCCGTAGCGCCGACCGCCGCTCGGGGCGACGGACACCGCTACGGGCAACTGGGCCGAGCACGGATCCGGTTCAGACCTCGCCGAAGGCCCCCGCCGCCACGGCCGACGCGAACGCGTTCCAGGCCTCGGTGGAGAAGCGCAGTTGCGGGCCGGCCGGATCCTTTGAGTCCCGGACCGCGACCGCTCCCGCGGCCGGTCCGGCGATCTCCACGCAGGCGCCCTGGCCTCCACTGTGACTGCTCTTGCGCCAACGGGTTCCGTGCTCGGCGGGGGTGATCATTCGTGGTATCCCTTTTCGATGTCGGCTATCAGCGACCGGCTCTCCGCGACACCGAGCGCGGCCGCTCTCAGGTAGTCGTAGAGACCGGTATAGCGGCGCACATCGGCGTCCTTCTCCAGGTAGAGATCGCTCGTCACACCTTCGAAGTAGACAACCGTGGAATCGGCTGACTCCGGGAACTCCAGCAGGGAGAATGTCCCGGTCATGCCGGGATGGGCTCCGTGCGAGAACGGGATCACCTGGATGGTGATGTTCGGGCGCAGGCTCAGCTCCAGCATCTGCCGCAGCTGCCGGGCCATGATCTCGCGGCTGCCCACCTCGCGGCGCAGCGCCGCCTCGTCTATGACGGTCCACAGGCTGCCGAGCTGGTTGTCGCCGTGGACGCGCTCCTGGCGCTTCATCCGCACCTGCACCCGGCGCTGCACCGCGTTCGCGTCGGTGTCCGGCTGGGTGCCCTCCACCACCGCCTGGGCGTACTGCTCGGTCTGCAGCAGGCCGGGGACGAAGGAGGACTCGTACGCGCGGATCGAGGAGGCCTCGGCCTCCAGGCCGATGTAGACGCTGTACGGCGTCGGCATGTCGTTGAAGTCGTGCCACCAGCCGCGCTGGCGGGACTCCTTGGCCATCTCCATCAGGCTGTTGCGCATCTGCTCGTCGGCCACGTTGTACACGTCGCAGAGGTCGCGCACGTCGCGCTGGCTGATGCTGCGGCGGCCGTTCTCCAGTCGGCTGATCTTCGACTGGGAGACCATCAGGCGGCCGGCCACCTCCTCCGCCGTCATCCCGAGGCCCTCGCGGAGCTTGCGCAGCTCCGAGCCGAGCCGTCGGCGGCGCACGGTGGGATTGATGTTCGCGGACACGTCGACCTCCGGCCGAACCTCTGGTGATCGTTGGAACGGCAGCCCTCGGAACACTTCGGACATTGGGACCAACCCCCCTGACTTGGAGCAGCATGTCACCTTGGGCCAGCTCGGCGCCGGGGAATCACAGCAGCGCAGTAGAACAGATCATCGGAAAAGCGCGTCTGTGAGACAGCGAAAGCTCCCAGGTGGTAATGCGGCTCGGTGACTCGGACCGGTAGTGAGCGGTGGGCCTCGACGGGCCTCCGGGAACGGCGGAGGGGCGGTCGCCGGGCGACTTGCGTCGCGGGGCGACCGCCCCTCGGTGCTACTCGTGGTGCGGGGTGGTGCCGGTGGTGCCGGTGGTGCGGCTGGTGGTGCGGCTGGTGGTGCGGAGTTGCGCGGCCGGTGGTGCGGCTGGTCGTGCGGAGTCGCGCGGCCGGTGGTTCAGCGCCTTCGAGGGGCGTGAACGGTGTGGTGCGCGCCGTCGGCGGTCCGGATCAGCGGACGGCGACCCGCGGAGCGGTGACCCGCCCGCCCGAGGTCCGCCCCGCGGCGCGGGCGCCGGAGCGGCCGGTGCCGGCTCCGGAACTCTGGGATGAACGGTTCTGCTGCGTCGGCAGGCCGTTCTGCACGTCCATCACGGCGTGCGCGACCATCCCGCCCAGCGGGTCGTACCGGATCAGGTCGCGCAGCCGCGATCGTGAGGACCGGCCCTCGTTGCCCGGGTACAGGTGCTTGCCCAGCCCCACCGAGTGGGCGAGGGCCGCGAGCGCGGCCGTCCGCGGGTCCGGCGGCACGCCGGTGCGGATCGCGGTGTCCAGCCGTTGCTTGATCGCGGCGTTGGTGCAGTCGTCGGACGCCTGGTACCGGGTCGTCGGCAGCACCCCGCACATCTGCCCCGGCACGGCCGTGACCATGCCGCAGCGTTCCAGGTGCGCCAGGTACGTCTGCCGCAGCCCCAGCCGGGGCCCGCCGATCCAGTGCGCCGCGCGGACCGGACTGCCGCGTCGTCGCAGCAGCTCCAGTGCGTGGTCAAGGGTCGGGTCGCCGGTCGGCCGTGCGAGCACGACGGCGATCCGGTCGCCCTCCGGTACGATCCGTCCGGCCAGGGACAGCTCGACGAGCTGCGCCCCGGCGAGTCCGAGGTCGAGGGTCTGCGGCTGCGCCGTGGTACCCGTGGTCGGGTCCAAAGCGAGCAGCAAGAGTTCCTCGGGAACAGTTCTGCGGCTCTTGCCCATCCAAGCCTCCCCGCGTGGATGAGAGACAGGGTGACGCCTCTCACACGGGCTTGTCGAGTACGCCTCCGAATCGTGACCTTGCGGTGAAGGCGCGGAACCGGCGGCCTCGGGCCCGGCGTCTGACTCTTGAACAGGCCACGGTGCGGCCGTGCGACGGCAATAAGCGCCGGTCGGGCGGGGTGTGCGCGGCTGGATCGGCCGTCGGTGCCGGAGACTGTACAGGTACACGGGGCGGGGCGTCGGCTTCCCGAAATCGGGTCTGCCGGTGCCCCGCCGGGCGTTGAGGAGGCTGGGATACGTGGGCGAGTCCCCCGACAGGGTGCTGAGGGACGGCGAGCGGGAGCAGGGCCGCGAGCGCGAACGGACCGGTGCGCCGGCTGCCGGGGCGTCAGCCGAGGCCGTCGATGGGGTCCCTGCGGATGCGTCCGCGGAGAGCTCGGCCGACACGTCGGCCGAAGCTTCGGCGGAGACCACGGCCGGCGCGTCGGCGGAGACCACGGCTGACGCCTCGGCGGAGACCGCGGCCGGGGCATCCGCCGAGGCGTCCGCTGAGGCATCCGCCGACGCGCCGAAGGCGGGCGCCAAGGGCGGTTCGACCGTACAGCTCCGTGTCCGGGATGTGGACAGTCGGACGACGATGCTGCGACTGCCGGTGGACAACAAGACCACCGCGCTGCGGCTGCCCGAGGAGCTGGTGAAGCCTGCGGGCGACGACAGTTCCGATGGTGCGGCGGAGGAGAAGAAGGACTCGCCGAAGGCTGACGGGGCGAAGGAGGCCGCCGAGCGGCCGCCGGTCGCCGACCCGCGTCTCGCCATGCGGACGGCCTCGGCGGCAGCGGAGAAGGCCGTCGAGAAGGCCGTCGAGAAGGCCGTCGAGAAGGCAGCGGAGAAGACCGGCCGCGACGCCGACGCGCCCGACGCCGACTCCTCCACTGACACCGACTCCGACTCCGACTCCGACACGGATGCGGACACGGACGCGGACGCGGACGCTGATGCCGCCGCCGAGTCCTCCGAGGACTCCTCCACCGAGGCCGACTCTCCCGCCACCGCCACCACCACCGTCGCACTGACCAAGAACGGGCAGCCCGGTCAGCAGGCGGACGAGTCGGGCCAGTCGGGCGAGGCGGGCGAGTCGGGCCGGACCGGGAAGCTGGAGAAGCCCGAGCCGCTGCGCGCCCCCGCGGCCCCCGCTGTCGCCCCTGCCGCCGGGACCGTGCCCGAGCCCCCGGAGCCCGCTCCGACGCCCGAGCCGACCCCCGTCCCGGAGCCGGTGCCCGAGCCGACCCCGGAGCCCAAGCCCCTCCCCGAACCCGAGCCGACCCCGGGCCCCGCACCGCTGCCCGGCCCGCCCCCGAAGCCCGTGCCGGGCCCCGCCCCCACGCCGCCGCCGCTGCCCGAGCCGGACCCGCGGCCGGTGCCGCCCGTCCCGCCGCTGCCCCGGCCGGAGCCGCTGCCCTCCCGGCAGCCGGCTCCGCAGCCGGAGCCCCAGCCGCAGCCCTCGCCCGAGAACACGGCCGAGGCGATGGAGGTCCTGGCCACCCTCAACGCCCGCCCGGTCTCGCCGCTGCGGCGCGCGCTCAAGCGGATCACCATCTGGACGGCGTTCCTGGCCGTGGTGCTCGGCGCGGTGGTGGTGGCCCAGCTGCTGCGCCCGCTGCCGGACCCGAAGGTGCGGATGACGACCGCGGGCAGCTTCAGTTTCTCCGGCGACCAGCTCGACCTCGCCTGGCCGACCAAGGGTCAGTCCGCCGCCGAGGTGGTCGGCGTCGGCAGCCTCGGCAGCTCGGGTCAGGAGACGCCGGCCTCGATCGCCAGCGTCACCAAGGTGATGAACGCCTATCTGATCCTGCAGAAGTACCCGCTGAAGAAGGGGGAGGGCGGCCCCAAGATCAAGGTCGACAAGCAGGCCGCGCAGGAGTCCGGCAACGCCGACGAGTCCCGGGTGACCCTCGTCGAGAACCAGGAGCTCACCGAGTACCAGGCGCTGGAGCTGCTGATGCTGCCGTCCGCCAACAACGTGGCCCGGCTGCTCGCCCGCTTCCACTCCGGCTCCGAGGAGGCGTTCGTCAAACTGATGAACGACACCGCGGCCAAGCTCGGCATGACCAACACCACCTACGCCGACCCGGCGGGCTTCAACGCGGACACCAAGTCCACCGCGAAGGACCAGCTGAAGCTGGCCGAGCAGGTCATGCAGGACGACATCTTCCGGCAGATCGTCTCCACCCCGGACACCACGTTCAACAACGTGAAGATCTCCAACACCAACAACCTGATCAACCCGAAGACCGGCGTCATCGGCGTCAAGACCGGCTCCAGCACCCCGGCCGGCGGCTGCCTGATGTGGGCCGCCTACAAGGACATCGGCGGCGTGAAGCGGATGATCCTCGGCGTCACCCTGGGCCAGCAGGCCACCTCGCCCAACCCGGGCGACGGCATCCTGCCCACCGTGCTCAAGGTCAGCGGCAAGCAGATCCAGGCCGCGCAGAACGGGCTGAGCGGCCAGACCGTGGTGAAGAAGGGCGATGTCGTCGGCACCGTGGACGACGGGCTCGGCGGCAAGGTCCCGGTCGTCGCGACCAAGGACCTCGTGGTGGCCGGCTTCCCGGGCGTCACCGGCACGATCACCCTGGACCCGGCCGCGCTCCACCACAACGAGAAGGCGGGCAAGGAGATCGGCACCCTGCGGGTGGGCGCGGGCGACGGCAAGTCGGAGGTCCCGGTGGCCCTCCAGGCCGACCTCAACCCGCCGTCCATCCAGTCCCGCCTGCTGCGCCTCCTCTGACCCCTCCCCGACCCCCGAAGGGGGAGCCGGCCCATCCGGCTCCCCCTTCGCCGTTCCCCGGTCCGCCACCCCCGGCTCACCCCCGATCCGGTACGCTGTGAACGGCCTGGTCACCGACCGGCCACGCCTCAGTAGCTCAGGGGATAGAGCACGGCTCTCCTAAAGCCGGTGTCGCAGGTTCGATTCCTGTCTGGGGCACAACAGAACCGCAGCTCGCAGGCCCTCCGCCCACCACGGGCCGGAGGGCCTGCGGCATTTCCACCCCTCACCGGCCCGCCCGCCATGGCTCGGTCGAGAGCGGGTACCGGCAGGTCCGCCGGAGGGCCGGCGGACCCGGAGCCGCCGGATCCGGAGGAACGGCGAGGTCGGGCCCCCGGTTCGCCGGTCGAGCGGGTCCGTGGGAATTCCGGAATCACGCATTCTTCTTGTGGCCCTGCGGTAATCGAACCTCCGATGGTTCGCCGTCGGTCTTCCCGGGCGGGTTCGCCGGAGAATTCACCACGGGTCGGACCCGTGGGTATTAGCTGAATGTCGTGCACATGTCCACATTGGCGATGTCGGGGAATCCCGGTGCACGCGCGACAGGGGGAGAAAGCTCATGGGGTGGGCGCGCGCATGATGGCCCTTCAGGCCAGAGGCGTAGGGAAGAGCTACGGGGACAAGTAGGTCCTCCAGGACTGCGGGTTCGAACTGCCGGAGGGGTCCATCACGGCGCTGGTCGGCCTGGTCGGCGCGGGGAAGTCCACGCTGCTGCGGCTGATCGCCGGCCTGGACCGCAGCAGTCCGGGCGGGATGGCGGAGCGGGTGCCGGCCTCGGCCACGCTCGCCGAGATCGTGCTCGGCACCCTCCGCGGCGCCCAGGCCGGGGCGTCCGCGTCGCGGCACGCCGGCTGACCCGCGCAAGGCCGCACGACTCCCGAAAGGCAGTGCACCCATGGTCCGCCCAGATCGTGCTCACCCTGGTGATGCCGAAGCTGGCGACCATGGTCGCGCCCACCACCACCTTCGGACGCGGTGTGACGGACTACCAGATGGCGATCCTGTACTGGCACCAGACCTCGCTGACCCGGCTCGCGGACGGCGGCGTGGCGGTCGAGTACCAGCCGAACGGCTACTTCTGGGAGGCCCAACTGATCTCCAGTGCGGTCTTCCTGGTGCTGACCGCCGCCCTGCTCGCCTACGCCTGGCACACCGTGCGGACCATCCCGGGCAAGGCCTGACCGCTGCCGCCCGCTCTCGGGCCCTTCGCCGGATCCGGCGGAGGGCCTTCGGCGTTCCCGGGGCGGCTCCCCGGGGCCCGCGGCCTCAGCGGACCGGCGCGTCCGGGCGGTCGGCCGGACCGTCCCGGCCGGGCACGCCCGACTCGGCGCCGCCCAGCGGGTCGCCGTCCATCAGGCCGCCGTCCATCAGGCCGCCGCCCAGTGGGTCGCCGCCCAGCGGACCGTCGGCGTGCGGTTCATCGGTGCGCGGCGCCCTGGCGGACGACACGATGACCCGCTGGACCCGTGGCCTGGTCCGCCAGTTGACCCGCCGTACGTCCCGGGCCAGCGCTCCCGGCCGCCAGAGTTCGATCACGGCCGTCACGACGCCCAGCACGACGCCGGCGGCCAGCCAGCCCGCCACCACGTCGCTGGGCCAGTGCACCCCGAGGGCGGTCCGGGTCCAGCCGATGGTCAGCACCGTCGCCGCGGCCACCGCGCAGGCGGCGGTTCGGCCCCGGCGGTCGACCCGGTACCAGAGCAGGCCGACCAGGACGGCGCAGGTGATCGCCGAGGCCATCGCGTGCCCGGAGGGGAACGCCGGGCCGCCGGCGTGCGAGACCGGGTCGGAGAAGGCGGGCCGCTGCCGGTCGACGGCCAGCTTGAGCGCCCACTGGGTGCCCCAGCCGACCAGTGCCTGGGCGGCCACCCAGCCGGCCAGCACCCGGGCGCCGATCAGCCAGAGCCAGGCGGCCGCGATGCCGAGTAGTGCACGCATCGTGACGGGGCCGCCGATGTCGGAGAGGGTCTGCACCGCGGCGGTCCAGATCCGGTGGTCCCGTGCGTAATCGTGGAGTCCGCTGATCCAGTCCTGGTCGAACTGGTGCAGGGGGTGCCAGTGGCCCGTCACCAGCGTCGCCAGGAGGCAGAACAGCGCGGCGCAGCCCAGCGCGAGCGACGCGTCCCGAAGGAGGCGACGCTGACGCACAGTGACGGAGGTCGTGCTGTTGGTCAGGTGCATGCCTGGTACCTTCCCAGCGCCCTGCGCCGATCGGGAGCTGAGGTGATAGCGATTCGGCATCTTTTGTGCGGAGGACCTGCGTGCGCCGGGATGCGAGCGCGGGTGGAATACGGGGGCGCGCGGGAACGTGTGCGATCGCCCGGCTGTTCAACGAATGGGCGACGGTTGCGTGTGCGGCCTGTGAAGAAGTGCTCTACGGGCGGTCGCGGACGGGCACATGAGGTGCCTGATCGGTCACTGAGTGTCCAGATCCGGGGTGAAAACCGGCAGGATACTGCATTGCCGGGAAGAATCTGAGCGACTTGGGAATGTTGTCCGGAATCTGTTCGTTGGATCGTTACGTGTGAGCCCTTTTGGGCCCGCACTTCTTGCCCTCTCGGGGCAGGCAGGCAGACCTCGGCAATTCCAGCAAAGGGAGCAAGCATGGCCACCCGTGCCGTCGTTCGCGACAGGGCCGACCGGACTCGCGCGGCCCGCCCGACCAACCTTGAGGCCGACCGTGACTTGGTCGGTATGTACCTCGACGAGATCGCCAGGACGCCCCTGCTCGATGCCGCCGAGGAGGTCGAGCTCTCGCTGCGGATCGAGGCCGGCGTGTACGCCCAGCACATGCTGGACGAGGGTGAACTCCCCGACGGCGTCACGCGCGAGGAGCTGGAGGCGATAGCCGCCGACGCCGAGCGCGCCAAGGACGTCTTCATCCGCTCGAACCTCCGTCTGGTCGTGGCGGTCGCCCGCCGCTACCCGCGCAGCGGGCTGCCGCTGCTGGACCTCATCCAGGAGGGCAATGCCGGCCTGGTGCGCGCCGTCGAGAAGTTCGACTACGCCAAGGGCTTCAAGTTCTCCACCTACGCGACGTGGTGGATCCGGCAGGCGATCACCCGCTCGATCGCCGACCAGTCCCGCACGATCCGGCTGCCCGTGCACCTGGTCGAGGAGCTCGGCCGGATCCGCCGGGTGCAGCGCGAGAAGTCCAAGGAGCTGGGCCGCGAGGCGGAGCCGGCCGAGATCGCGGCCGAGCTGGACACCACCGAGGCCCGGATCAAGGACGTGCTGGACTGGGCGCGGGACCCGGTCAGCCTCAACATGTCGGTCGACGACGAGGGCGAGACCCAGTTCGGCGACCTGGTGGAGGACACCGGGGCGACGTCCCCCGAGGACGCCGTGATGGTCATGCTCCGCCGCGAGGAGCTGGACGACCTGATCGGGCGGCTGGACGACCGCACGGCCTCGATCATCCGCTCCCGCTACGGCATGGAGGACGGCCGCGAGCGCACCCTCACCGAGGTGGGCAAGCAGCACGGCCTCACTCGCGAGCGGATCCGCCAGATCGAGAAGCACGCCCTGGCCGAACTGAAGAAGATCGCCGACCACGCGGGCTTCGAAGCCGCCTGACGGTTGACGGCCGAGGTCGACCACCCGGGCCCTGGTGCGGAGCGCTCCGCACCAGGGCCCGTGGCGCGTCGCGGGCCTCTTAGGCTGGAGGGACAGGTCAGACCGTGAACAGGGGATCGGCAGGGGAGTGGACAGAGTGAGCGAGCAACGACAGGAACAGGGGCAAGGGCAGGGAGAGCAGGGGCAGGAGGAGCAGGACCAGCGGCAGCCGAAGGCCGAGGGCGGTCAGGACGCGGCCTCGGCCAAGGTCAAGGCCCGCCTGGTCTTCCGCGACCCGCTGGACCAGCAGTCCCGGGACGACACCGACGCCGGCTGGGGCGACCGACCCGGGGCTGGGGAGAGCGGTGGGCGGGGGCTGGACTGGTACCTGAGCCAGCGCCCGCCGCACCACGGGGGCTAGGGAGCGAGGGGCTAGGGAGCGAGGGACTAGGGAACGGGGGACTAGGGAACGGGGACCGGAACCGGGGATCAGCGCGCCGTGAGCAGCGCGTCGCGGATCTCGGTCAGCAGTTGGACCTCCTTGGCCTCGGCCTCGGCCGCCTCCTCGGCGACGCTCTTGCGCCTGGCCGCCATCCGGTTCATCGGCACGATCAGGACGAAGTAGACGACGGCGGCGGTGATCAGGAACTGCAGGGCGGCGCTGAGCACCGACCCCCACAGGATGAGGATTCCGGACGTGACCTCACCGGTGCCGCTCACCTCGCAGGGCCCCTTGAGGCAGGAACTGTAGGACGCCAGGTCCTTCGTCCCGAACACACCGACGATCGGATTGATCACGCCCTTGACGAAGGCGTTGACGATGTTGGTGAAGGCCGCGCCGATGACGACGGCGACGGCGAGTTCGACGACATTTCCACGCAGCAGGAATTCCTTGAAGCCTTTCATGCCGCCTCGAACGACGAAGTCGTTCCACGGTTACGGGTGATCTTCCGGAAGCCCGGATTGACAACCCGTACGGCCCACCGCGCCCCCCGAGGACGGCGGCAGCGCGGCCCGTGCGGGCCCGAACGCGAGCGCCGCGGCCACCGCGAGCAGCACCAGCGCGGGCACCCCGGCCCGCCGTCGGACGGCCCGGCGCCAGCGGTGCCACCCGCCGCACCCACGCCGGATCGGCGGGAAGCTCGGCACCTCCTGCCGGGGCGGCACGGTGGGCGCGGGCAGCGGAACGGACAGGCTCATGGTCGTCATCGGGCACCTCCGGATTCGGTCGGTCACCATGCGGTCGGTCACCGCTCGGTGACCCACACGATGCTCGCTCCCGCCGCCGCCGGAAAGCCGATTCCCACAGCCTGTGGACAACCCCGCCCCTGTGGACAACTTCGTACACTCACACGAGTGAGTCCGACCTCCGAAAACTGACGGACGACGCGCGAGAGCACGAAGAGCAACGCGAAAAGGCCCGCCGCCCCCGCGCGAAGCGGGGCCGACGGGCCTTCCCGTGAAGCCTCAGGAGCTCCCGGGAGCCCCGGGAGCCGAGCTCAGCTCGCGGCCGGAGCCGGGCTGCTGGACGAGCTGGACGAGTTGGACGAGCTCGACGAACCGGACGAGCCCGAAGTGCTCGACGAGCCGGACGAACCCGACGTCGACGACGACGTCGAGGATCCGGCGGACGAACCCGCGCCCACCGAGCTGCTGGAGGACGAGCGGCTGTCGGTCCGGTAGAAGCCCGAGCCCTTGAACACGACACCCACGGCCGAGAAGACCTTGCGGAGCCGTCCCTGGCAGTCGGGGCACGTGGTCAGCGCCTCGTCGGTGAACTTCTGCACCGCCTCCAGGCCGCTGCCGCACTCGGTGCACTGGTACTGGTACGTGGGCACTTGTCTTCCTCCTGGCACTCTCGCCTGATGAGTGCTAACGATGGTCAATGATGCGGTATTCCGTTGGATCAGTCCAGCGAATCCGGTGTGAGATGAGCCGGTACGGGCCGCGTTCGACCGCTCGCTCAGCCCTTGGCCGCGCCGACCAGCTGCCCCGCGCCGGCCCGCTCGGCGGACCCCGCCACCACCTGGCTGGTCCGGCTCGGTGCGACCAGCAGGTGCCGCATCGACACCAGCGCGACCAGCCCGAGGCCCGCGCCGACCAGCGGCACCAGGAACCCGGCGGACGGACCGTGGCCGTCGATCAGTCGCCCGGCCACCATCGAGCCGACGGCCAGGCCCAGGCCGATGGCGCCGGTCAGCCAGGTGAACGCCTCGGTCTTGGCCCCGTCCTCGACCAGGGTCTCGACCAGGGTGTAGCCACTGATGAGGGTCGGGGCGATGGCCAGGCCGCAGACCAGCCCGGCGATCGACAGCGTGACCAGGTTGGGCATCGCCCACAGCGTCGAGCAGCCGACCACCAGCAGCGCGTAGCTGATGACCATCCGGTGCTGGACGGCCCGCCGCCAGGCGATGACGCCGTAGAGCACGCCCGCCACCATCGAGCCGCCCGCGAAGATCCCGTACACGGTGCCGGCGGCGTCGTGCTGGCCGACCGAGTCGGCGAAGGCGTTCACCGAGACCTGCATCCCGCCGAACACGGCCCCCACCCCGAGGATCACGCCGGCCAGCAGCCGGACGCCGGGCGAGGTCAGCGCGGAGGCGCGTCGCGTTCCGGGCTGCGGGGCGGTCCGGGCCGGTGCGGTGCGGCGCTGGGCGGCGAAGACCAGTCCGCCGACGAAGGTCAGCGCGGCCTCCGTGATCAGCGCGGTGGACGGACTGACCGAGGTGGCGATCTTGGCGGCCAGGATGGGGCCGATCACGAAGGTGAACTCGTCCGTCACGGACTCGAAGGCGAACGCGGTGCTCACCTTGGCCGCCGAGTGGGCGGAGGCACCCTCGGCGCCGATGGTGGCGATCCAGCGCGCCCGGACCATCGCGCCGATCTGCGGGACGCTCGCGCCGGCCGGAACGGCGGCCAGGAACAGGCACCAGGCCGGCGCGTGGCCGAGCGCCAGCGCGATCAGCAGGCCGACCGAGGCCGCGTGCACCGCGACGGTCGGGACCAGGACGGCGGCCTGCCCGTACCGGTCGGCGAGCCGCCCGGTCTGCGGGCCGATCAGGGCCTGCGCGACGGCGGCGATCGCCGTGACGGTGCCGGCGGTGCCGTACGAGCCGTGGGTGTCCTTGACCAGCAGCAGGATGCCCATGCTGAGCATCGCGTAGGGCAGCCGCGCGATGAAGGCGGGGGCCAGGAACGTCCAGGCACCGGGCGTGCGCAGCAGCGCGCCGTACCCGACCTTGGCGGGTGCGGTCGTGGGGGTGGTCGCGCTGTCGGGGGTGCTGTCCGCGGTGAGCGACGTGGAGTCCGCGGTGATCTCGACCGTTCGGCGGGCCGTCACGGTCGGTCCTTCCTGCTGCCTGGTAGCGCGGCAGGGCATGGGGTGGCCCCGACGGCGCCGAGAGTCGTCCTCTCGCGCGTCGACCGGGGTAGATACCGGGCCGGCCGGGCCTGGTGGGCCGGGGCCGGACCGCGGCCGCCGAGCGGTCGCGCCAACTCTGCGTCAGGCAGATGCTGGGGGTGGTCTAACGGTAGTTATACGGCGTAGTCGAACCAGCATACAGTTACGCGCGTAGATTCCGCCAGGCCACCCATGGCACAGCAGTCCCGGCCGTCACCGTGCGTTCAGCTATCCGGCCGTCACCGCCCGAGCAGCCCCGGCCGTCACCGTGCGTTCAGCCACCCCGCCAGCTTGCCGCCCTTGTCCACGGCCCGCAGCCGCCGCTCCGCCGCCTCGCTCACCTCGTCCGTGGTGACCACCAGCAGCTCGTCCCCGCCGCGCAGCATCGTCGCCTTGTCCGGCACGAAGGAGTTGCCCTCCCGCACGACCAGGGTGACCGCCGCCCCCTTGGGCAGCCGCAGCTCGCTGATCTCCACGCCGGACATCCGCGAGGTCGGCGAGAGCGTGATCGACAGCAGGTGCCCGCGCAGCTTCTCCAGCGGCGCGGACTCGATGTCGAGGTCCTGGCCCATCGCGCCCTCGCCGATCTTCAGCCGCTTGGCCATCCAGGGCAGGGTCGGCCCCTGGAGCAGGGTGAAGACGACGACCAGGATGAAGACGATGTTGAACACGTCCTCGGCCTCGTGGGCGCCGGAGACCACCGGGATGGTGGCCAGCACGATGGGCACCGCGCCGCGCAGCCCGGCCCAGCTCAGCAGGGCCTGCTCGCGGCCGGGCACCTTGAACGGGGTCAGCGTGAGCACCACGGACAGCGGCCGGGCCAGGAAGACCAGCACCCCGCCGATCACCAGCGCGGGCACCACGGCGTCGCCCATGCTCTCGGGCGCGGCGAGCAGTCCGAGCAGCACGAACATGCCGATCTGCCCGATCCAGGCCAGCCCGTCGGCGAAGCCGCGCACGGCCGGTCCGTGCGGGAGCTTGGAGTTCCCGAGGATCACCGCGCTGATGTAGACGGCGAGGAAGCCGGAGCCGTGCAGCAGCGAGCCGCCGGCGTAGGCGAGCACGGTCAGCGCCACCACGGCGATCGGGTACAGGCCCGAGGAGGGCAGCGCGACGTGCTTGATCGCGTACGCGCCGAGCTTGCCGACGGCCAGGCCGACCGCCGCGCCGATCGCCAGCTCGGCGACTATCGTGCCGAGCAGCACGTACCAGGTGTCCAGTTCGCCGGTGGAGGCGAAGGCGACGACCAGGATGACCACGGGCGCGTCGTTGAAGCCGGACTCGGCCTCCAGCAGACCGGTGAGCCGGTGAGGCAGCGGGACCATCCGCAGCACCGAGAAGACGGCCGCGGCGTCGGTGGAGGAGACGATCGCGCCGAGCAGCAGCGAGGTCCGCCAGTCCAGGCCGACCAGCCAGTGGGCGCCGGCCGCGGTGACGAAGACGCTTATCCCGACGCCGACGGTGGCCAGTACGGTGGCCGCCGGCATCGCCGGTCTGACCTCGCGCCAGCTGGTCTTGAGGCCGCCCTCGGCCAGGATCACCACGAGTGCCGCGTAGCCGAGCACCTGGGTCAGTTCGGCGTTGTTGAAGGTGACGCCGATCCCGTTCTGGCCCAGTGCGACGCCGATCCCGAGGTAGATCAGCAGACTGGGCAGTCCTGATCGGGTCGAGAACCGGACGGCGACCACCGCGAAGAGCAGGATCACGGAGGCTTCGAGCAGGAGCTGGTTCAGATGGGCGACGTTCACGCAGTGGCACCTCGGGCAGGCATGGGCGGGCGGGGTGTCAGGTGGTGCAGGGGTGTTCCGTGTGTACAGAGAGGGGTGCTGTCGAGCACCGGTCCGCCAAGAAGTCGTCAATGCTCCTGTTGCGGATCGTTACTCAGTCTAACATTTTGCCATATCTTTAGTTTGGTCCCCCGGTCACAGCGCTCCGCCGACTCGGCCTAATGTGGTTCCCTGTCACGGCCCCAGGCCCTGGACACGCCCGCCCGCCCCGAAGTCAGGACCGCAAGGACCCAGATGCCCCGCTCGAAGAAGTTCCGGCGCGCCCGTCTGATCGTGATCGTGCTGGTCGTGCTGCTGGTGGCCGGCGTCGGCTACGGCGGCTACCGCGGGGTCACCGCGGTCCGTGCGTCCTTCCCGGAGGTGGATGGCACGGTCAAGGTGGCGGGCCTGAGCGCGCCGGTCGACGTCAAGCGCGACGCCAACGGCATCCCGCAGCTGTACGCGGACACCTCCGAGGACCTGTTCCGCGCCCAGGGCTACGTCCAGGCCCAGGACCGCTTCTGGGAGATGGACGTCCGCCGGCACATCACCGCGGGCCGGCTCTCCGAGATGTTCGGCGACAGCCAGGTCGACACCGACTCCTTCATCCGCACCATGGGCTGGCGCCAGGTGGCGCAGAAGGAGTACGACACCAAGCTGTCGCCCGAGACCAAGAAGTACCTGCAGGCCTACGCGGACGGCGTGAACGCCTGGCTCGCCGAGCACCCCGGCGGGGAGAAGGCCTCGCTGGAGTACGCCATGCTCGGCGCCGTCAACAGCGGCTACAAGCCCGAGCAGTGGACCCCGGTGGACTCGGTGGCCTGGCTCAAGGCGATGGCCTGGAACCTCTCCGGGAACCTCCAGGAGGAGATCGACCGCTCGCTGCTCGCCCAGGACTTCGGCCCGGACAAGATCGCCGAGCTGTACCCGGAGTACCCGTACTCCCGCAACGGCACGATCGTGAAGACCGGCACCGTCAGCGGTGACACCTACCGCCCGGCCGACGGCTCCGCCCAGCCCGGTACGGCCTCCGGCGGCAGCACCGCCCAGGGCGCCGCCACCACCAAGGCGCTGGTCCAGGGCCTCACCGACCGGATCGACGGGATGCCGCAGCTGCTCGGCCGCCCCGGCCAGGGCATCGGCTCCAACTCCTGGGTGGTGGCCGGCTCGCACACCACCACCGGCAAGCCCCTGCTGGCCAACGACCCGCACCTCGGCCCCGGCCTGCCCTCGGTCTGGTACCAGATGGGTCTGCACTGCCGGACCGCCTCGCCGGCCTGCCAGTTCGACGCCTCCGGCTTCACCTTCGCCGGCATGCCGGGCGTCGTGATCGGTCACAACAAGGACATCGCCTGGGGCTTCACCAACCTCGGCGCCGACGTCACCGACCTCTACCTGGAGAAGGTGACCGGCCCGGACACCTACCAGGTGGACGGCAAGGACGTGAAGTTCGACCTCCGCAAGGAGACCATCAAGGTCGCCGGCGGCGAGGACCGCACCATCACCGTCCGCACCACCCAGACCGGCGCCCCGCTCATCTCCGACCAGAGCACCGAGCAGCAGAACGTCGGCAAGTACGCCCCCAACGGCAGCTCCGCCCCCGACCGCGGCACCGGCGGCTACGGCGTCGCCCTGCAGTGGACGGCGCTCAGCCCGGGCAAGACCATGGACGCCGTCCTCGAGCTGGACAAGGCCCGCAACTGGGACGACTTCAGGGCCGCCGCCAAGGACTTCGCCGTCCCCGCGCAGAACCTGATCTACGCCGACGCCAAGAACATCGGCTACCAGGCGCCGGGCGTCATCCCGGTGCGCGGCAAGGGCGACGGCTCCATGCCCGCCCCGGGCTGGGACTCGTCCTACCAGTGGAAGCCGGACCCGGTCCCCTTCACCGCCCTGCCGTACAGCTTCAACCCGGCCTCCGGCTACATCGTCACCGCCAACCAGGCCGTGGTCGACCCCGGCTACAAGTACAACCTCACCAAGGACTGGGAGTACGGCACCCGGGCCAAGGAGATCACCGAACAGATCGAGGGCCTGCTCAAGAACAACGGCAAGATCTCGCCGGACGACATGCAGACCCTGCAGCTGGACAACACCAGCATCATGGCCAAGACGCTGGTCCCGCTGCTGCTCAAGCAGCAGATCGACGACCCGTACGTGCGCCAGGCCCAGGACCTTCTGAAGGACTGGAACTTCCACCAGGACGCCGACTCGGCCGCCGCCGCCTACTACAACGGCGTCTGGCGCAACCTGCTCATCCTCGCCTTCGGCCAGAAGTTCCCGGCCGACATCCGGGCCAAGGACAACTGCCTGCTGGTGCGCCAGCAGGACGATCCGACCAAGCCGGACAGCTCCAGCAAGATCGTCACCCAGTGCGGCACCCGCGACCCGGGCAAGGCCCAGCCGGACGGCGGCGACCGCTGGACCGAGGTGGTGCGCGCCCAGCTGGACAAGCCCGACAGCTCGTGGTGGACGTACATCGACTCCCAGCACAAGGAGCAGAAGGGCCTGGACAACCTGCTCAAGGAGGCGATGAAGAACGCCCGGCAGGACCTGACCTCGCTGCTCGGCAAGGACATCTCCACCTGGAGCTGGGGCCGCCTGCACAAGCTGGAGCTGCGTGAGCAGACCCTCGGCACCGACAACTCCTCGATCGCCTCCGGCGCCGTCCACAAGCTGCTCAACCGCGGCCCGTACCGCCTCTCCGGCGGCTCGGCGGCGGTCGACGCGGCGGGCTGGAACGCGGCGGCCGGCTACCAGGTGGACTGGATCCCGTCGATGCGGATGGTGGTCGACCTGAACGACCTCGACTCCTCGCGCTGGATCAACGTCGGCGGCGAATCCGGCCACGCCTTCCACGCGAACTACAACGACCAGACCGATCTCTGGCTCAAGGGCAAGCTGCTGACCTGGGCGTTCACGCCGGACGCGGTCGAGAAGGCCACCAAGCACAAGCTGGTGCTCACCACCGGCTGACGCCCGTACGGCACCCAGAGCGGCCCAGCTCCCCTCCGAGGGGGCGGGGCCGCCGCCGTCTCAGCCGAGCGCTCGCACCCCCGAGGGCGTGACCGCCAGATCGACCGGCAGGTCGTGCGGCTCGGCCGGCACCCGCTCCAGCAGCTCGTGCTCGTACAGCAGCACGGCCAGCACCGGCCGCACCCCCGCCCGCCCCAGCCGGGCCAGCACCCGGTCGTAGCTGCCGCCGCCCCGGCCCAGCCGCAGTCCGCCCCGGTCCACCGCCAGGCCCGGCAGCAGCACCACCGAGGCCCCCGTGACGGCCTCCGGCCCGAGTCGCGGCCCGACCGGCTCCAGCAGCCCGCGTCCGGCCGGGGCCAGCGCCTGCGGCCCCGCGTACTCGGCCCAGTCCAGGTCGTTGTCGGGCAGCAGCACGGGCAGCAGCACCCGCACGCCGCTCTCCCGCAGCGCGTCCAGCAGCGGCCTGGTCCCGGGCTCCGCGCCCACCGAGACGTAGGCGGCCACCGTGGAGCCGGGCGCGGCCAGCTCCCAGGCGTGTCCGGCCAGCGCGTGAGCCGCCTCCGCGCGCCCCTCGGCGGTGAGTGCGCGGCGCCGCGTCAACAGCCGTGTCCTCAGGTCGCTCTTCTCGTTGTGCACCGGATCCTCCACGTCCGAAAACCGTGACGCGCAGAGCCTGACACGCGAAAGGGCGGCCCCGATTGTCCACCCCGTTGCTGGTCCACGCCCTGGCCGCGCTGAGCGCCCCCGCGCTGGCCGGCGCCACCGTGCTCGGCCTGCGCGTGCGCCGGGAGCGGACCGAGGCCGCCGAGGACCGGGAGCGGCTCAACGGCCGGATCGCCGAACTGGAGGAACGTTGCGCCGAGCTGGAGCGCACCGCCTCCTGCGACTCGCTCACCGGCGTCTGGAACTACCGCCACCTCCAGCTCACCCTGGACCGGGAGATCGAACGGGCCCGCCGCGCCGAACACACCGACCAGGCCGACGGCCCGCGCCCGCTGGCCGTGCTGCTGCTGGAGATCGCCGGCTTCGACGCGGTCATCGCCGAACACGGCCGCGCCCGCGGCAACGCCATACTGCGCGACCTCGCCCAGCGGCTCGCGATGGAGATCCGCCGGGCCGACACCCTGGGCCGCTACAGCGGCGAGGAGTTCCTGGTGGTGCTGCCGGACACCGGCGCCGAGGGCGCCGTGCAGGTCGCCGAGCGGCTGGTCTGGTCGGTCCGCCGGCACCTGCTGCTCGACTGGTCCTCCGGCACCCGGGCGCCACGCCCGGCCGGGGGCAACGGCCTGACCGCCGCCGTCGGCATCGCCGTGCTGCCCGAGGACGGCACCCACGCGGCCGTCCTGCTGCGCTCCGCGGACGCCGCGCTGGCCGCGGCGCGGGCGGCCGGCGGCGACTGCTGGCGGATCGCACCGCGCCCCGGACAGCCTTCCGGCGGTCCCCGTGAGCAGCCGGCTCCGGCTGCGGAGCGGCCGTCGACTGCCGAAC
This sequence comes from Kitasatospora sp. NPDC053057, assembly GCF_044546945.1. Taxonomy (NCBI): domain Bacteria; kingdom Bacillati; phylum Actinomycetota; class Actinomycetes; order Kitasatosporales; family Streptomycetaceae; genus Kitasatospora; species Kitasatospora sp. NPDC053057. Next base: position 109,444 of record NZ_JBITZP010000013.1, read on the forward strand.
GTGACCGTTCGGGAAAGCCGGGTAGTCTGTCGGCCTGTACCGGAGGGGACCCCCTGACCCAGCCGGTCGCTTCCCATACGACTGCCACTGTGGCCGTGCCCCGGGACGTGCTGTCCTAGCCGTCCGACCGTGCTCGGCCGGGCGAAAACGTGCCTGAGTAAGGTAAACGCATGACGACGACCACCTCCCGAATTCCGGTAACCAAGGCCGTGGTACCCGCGGCCGGACTGGGCACCCGCTTCCTTCCGGCGACCAAGGCCACCCCTAAGGAGATGCTGCCCGTCGTCGACAAGCCGGCCATCCAGTACGTCGTCGAGGAGGCCTCCGCCGCGGGCCTGTCCGACATACTGATGGTCACCGGCCGCAACAAGCGCGCGCTGGAGGACCACTTCGACCGCGCCTACGAGCTGGAGGAGCTGCTCGTCCGCAAGGGCGACGAGGACCGCCTGCGCCGGGTCCGCGAGTCCGTCGAGCTGGCCAACATGCACTACGTCCGCCAGGGTGACCCGAAGGGCCTCGGCCACGCCGTCTCCGTCGCGGAGCAGCACGTCGCCGGCCAGCCCTTCGCCGTCCTGCTCGGCGACGACCTGATCGACCCGCGCGACCCGCTGCTCGCCCGCATGATCGAGGTGCAGCAGGAGCTCGGCGGCTCGGTCGTCGCCCTCATGGAGGTCGACCCCTCCCAGATCCACCTCTACGGCTGCGCCGCCGTCAAGGCCAACGGCTTCGGCGAGGACGTCTTCCAGGTGACCGACCTGGTCGAGAAGCCCGAGCCCGGCGAGGCCCCGTCCAACTACGCCGTCATCGGCCGCTACGTCCTCGACCCGCTGGTCTTCGACGTGCTGCGCGAGACCCCGCCCGGCCGCGGCGGCGAGATCCAGCTCACCGACGCCCTGCGCGAGCTGACCACCCGCGACGCCGAGGCCGGCGGCCAGGTGCACGGCGTGCTCTTCAAGGGCCGCCGCTACGACACCGGTGACCGCGCGGACTACCTGCGCGCTATCGTCCGACTGGCCGCCGAGCGCGAGGACCTGGGCCCGGAGTTCCGCTCCTGGCTGCGGGAGTTCGTCGGCTCCGAGCTGCAGGACTGACACACGACACAGAGAGCGAGCCGCCGATGACCCGGTCCACGGAGCACAGCACCACCCCCGCAGCCTGCTGCGACGGGTCCGCGGACCGGGCACCGGCGGCTCCTCGTCTCTGGACGGTGGACGAGCACCGCGCCGACGTGCTGGCCGCGGTCGGCCCGCTGCCCGCGATCGAGCTCCAACTGCTCGACGCCCAGGGCTGCCGGCTGGAGGAGGACGTGGTCGCCGACGGCGACCTGCCGTCCTTCGACAACAGCTCGATGGACGGCTACGCGCTCCGCACCGCCGACACCGAGGGCGCCACCGACATCTACCCCTCGGTGCTCACCGTGATCGGCGACATCGCCGCCGGCGCGGGCGAACTGCCCAAGGTCGGCCCCGGCCAGGCCGCCCGGATCATGACCGGAGCGCCCCTGCCGCCCGGCGCCCAGGCCGTCGCCCCGGTCGAGTGGACCGACGGCGGCACCGGTACCGGGACGGCCGCCGCCGCGATGACCGCGCCGGTCGCCGGCGAGGAGGTCCGGGTGCTGCGCCCGGTCGCCGAGGGCGCCCACATCCGCCGCCGCGGCAGTGACGTCGCGGCCGGCACCACCGTGCTGGAGGCCGGCACCCGGCTCGGCCCCGCCCAGCTCGGCCTGCTCGCCGCGGTCGGCCGGGCCACCGTGAAGGTCCGCCCGCGCCCCCGGGTGGTGGTGCTCTCCACCGGCAGCGAGCTGGTCCAGCCCGGAGAGCCGGTCGGGCCCGGGCAGATCGCCGACTCCAACAGCTTCACCCTCACCGCGGCCGCCCAGGAGGCCGGCGCCATCGCCTACCGGGTCGGCGCCGTCCCCGACGACGCGGACCGGCTGCGCACTGTCCTGGAGGACCAGCTCGGCCGGGCCGACCTGATCGTCACCAGCGGCGGGGTCAGCGTCGGCGCGTACGACGTGGTCAAGGAGGTCTTCGAGTCCTACGGGGGCGTGGACTTCCGCAAGCTGCGGATGCAGCCCGGCAAGCCCCAGGGCTTCGGCCGGATCGGCGGCGCGGCCGGGGTGCCGCTGCTCGCCCTGCCGGGCAACCCGGTGAGCGCCTACATCTCCTTCGAGCTCTTCGTCCGCCCGGTCATCCGCACCATGCTGGGCGCGGCCGACGTCCACCGCCCGGTGGTGCGCGCGCTCTGCCAGTCCGCGCTGCGCTCCCCGGCCGGCCGTCGGCAGTTCCTGCGCGGCCGCTACTCGGCGGCCGACGGCACCGTGGAGCCGGTGGGCGGCGCCGACTCGCACCTGGTCGGGGCGCTGGCCCGGGCGAACTGCCTGATCACCGTCCCCGAGGAGACCACCGAGCTGCCGGCCGGCAGCGAGGTCGACGTGGTGTTGCTGGACTCCTGAGCCGCGGGCGGCACCCGCCCCGAGCCGCCGGGTCAAGAGCGCCCGGAGGCGAGCGGGCGGGTCGGAGAGGGGTACGGTAGCGCGGTATTCGACCTGCGCGCCCCTGGAGTTACCCGTGACGACACCGAACCCCGGCGACCGCCTCACCCACGTCGACGAGCAGGGCGCCGCCCGGATGGTCGACGTGTCCGGGAAGCCCACCACCGCGCGCACCGCCGTCGCCGCCGGCCGGGTCCGGGTCTCCCCGCAGGTGGTGGAGCTGCTGCGCGGCGAGGGCGTGCCCAAGGGGGACGCCCTCGCGGTGGCCCGGATCGCCGGGATCATGGGCGCCAAGAAGACCCCGGACCTGATCCCGCTCTGCCACCCGATCGCGGTCTCCGGCGTCAAGGTCGACCTCGCCGTCGCGGACGACGCCGTCGAGATCACCGCCACCGTGAAGACCGCCGACCGCACCGGCGTCGAGATGGAGGCGCTGACCTCGGTGACGGTCGCCGCGCTGACCGTGATCGACATGGTCAAGGCGGTGGACAAGGGCGCCGCCATCGAGTCCGTCCGGGTGCTCAGCAAGACCGGCGGCAAGAGCGGCGACTGGTTCGCGCCGGAGGTCGACGCATGAAGGCGCTCGCCGTGACGGTCTCCAACCGGGCCTCGGCCGGGGTGTACGAGGACAAGGGCGGCCCGCTGCTGGTGGCCGGACTGACCGCGATGGGCTTCACCGTCGACGGCCCCCGGGTCGTCCCGGACGGCGAGCCGGTCGAGGCCGTGCTGCGCGAGGCCGTCGCCGCCGGGTACGACGTGGTGCTGACCACCGGCGGCACCGGCATCTCGCCGATGGACCTCACCCCCGAGATGACCGCCCGGGTCATCGACCGGCAGATCCCCGGCATCGCCGAGGCGATCCGCGCGTACGGCCGCGACAAGGTGCCGACCGCGGCGCTCTCCCGCGGGCTCGCCGGGCTCGCCGGACGTACCCTGATCGTCAACCTGCCGGGCTCGACCGGCGGCGTCAAGGACGGCCTGGCCGTCCTGGAGCCGCTGCTCGCCCACGCCGTCGACCAGCTCGGCGGCGGGGACCACCCCCGGCCCGACGCACCAGCTTCCGGGAGAGCGCACTGAACGCCGGTTGGCCGGTAGAACTCCAGGAGGGGGAGGTCGTGCTGCGCCCGATCCGGGCCCGCGACCAGCGCGAGTGGCAGGAGGTGAGCCGCCGCAACCGGGACTGGCTGCGCCGCTGGGAGGCCACCGTGCCGCCCGGCCCGGCGGGCCAGGCCGTCGGCCCCCGCCCGACGTACCGGCAGATGGTCCGCTTCCTGCGCGGCGAGGCCTCGGCCGGCCGGATGCTGCCCTTCGTGGTGCTCTACAAGGGCCAGCTGGTCGGCCAGTTGACCGTCGGCGGAATCACCTGGGGCTCGATGTGCTCGGCCAACATCGGCTACTGGATCGACGAGGCGGTGGCCGGCCGGGGCATCATGCCGACGGCCGTGGCGCTTTCGGTGCACTACTGCTTCCACACCCTCGGGCTGCACCGGATCGAGGTCTGCATCCGCCCGGAGAACGGCCCCAGCCGCCGGGTGGTGGAAAAGCTCGGCTTCCGCTCGGAGGGAATCCGCCCGCGCTATCTCCACATCGACGGGGACTGGCGGGACCACCTGGTCTACGCCCTGACCGCCGAGGAGGTCCCGGAGGGGATGCTGGAGCGCTGGCGGGCGATCAGTTCCGGCCGGGAATCACATAATTGAATATATGTTCGAATGAAATATCGATATGGCATCGGAGCGGTGGCGGACCGTCACAAATGCCGGCAAAATAGTCGGAGAATCAGCTTGATCACACGACACGCCGCGCCAAATTGCTGCCAGGCCTTCCCCGGCGCCCGTACGGTGTGAATCGTGAGCAGTAGCGGCCTTATCTACGCCGTCATCGTAGGGGCCTGGGCCGCCTATCTGGTGCCGATGTGGCTCCGCAGGCAGGACGAACTCAACGAGGCGCGCCCGACGGAACGCTTCAGCACCGCCATCCGCCTGCTGGCCGGGCGTTCGGCGCTGGAGCGGCGGGCAGCCCGGGCCCTGGGCGACGAACCGCGTGACGACGAGCAGAGCAACGATGGTCCTCCCGAACGGGACGAGGCCGCCTTCGGCGACCCCGTCGCGCCGGAGCCCGAACCCCCGGTGGAGCACCCGGCCGAACGGCCCGCCCCCGCGCGGGCGGCCGGTGGAGAGCGCCGGGCGCGGCTGCTGGCCCGCCGGCGCCGGATGGTCACCGCCCTCTTCCTCGCCTTCGCCCTCGGCGCGGTGGTCGCCGCGGTGGCCGGTCTCGCCTTCCTCTGGGTCCCGGCGGTCCCGGCGCTCCTCCTCACCCTCTACATCGGCCACCTGCGCAAGCTGGAGCGCCAGCGGTACGAGGTGAAGCTCGACCGGGTCCGGGCCGCCCAGGCGGCCGAGCGGCTGCGCCAGCGCGAGCGGCAGCGCGCCGAGGCCCCGACGGACGACCGGCCGACGGTCGAGGCCCCCGTCCCGGTGGAGCCGGCCCCGGCCGCGCCCGCCGAGCACCGGTCGGGCCGCCGCCCGCACCTGCGGCTGGCCACCGACGCCGGGGAGGCCACCGCCCCGGCGTCCTCCGCCTCCGCGGTGGCTGAGGCGACCGAGCACGAGGAGTGGGTCGACGGCATGCGCGAGCGCGGTGCGGCCGGCCCGGACTCCTGGGAGCCGGTGCCCGTCCCGCTGCCGACCTACGTCACCGCGCCGGTCGCCCCCCGGGTGTCCCGCGGCCTCGATCTGTCGGCCCCCGGCACCTGGACCGCCGGCCGCCCGACCGAGTCCCGCAGCACCCCGCTCTTCGACCAATACGCCGAAGCCCCGGCTCCGGAGTCCCGCCCCCGCGCGGCCAACGAATGACCGCCGTGACCACCCCCGACCAGGGGGGTGGTCACGGACGCCCTCCGAAAGGTGCTAGAGTTTCTTCTCGTTGGGGCTGTGGCGCAGTCCGGTAGCGCACCTCGTTCGCATCGAGGGGGTCAGGGGTTCGAATCCCCTCAGCTCCACCCAACGGACCGGTTCCGACCGGTCCACCAAATCCCGCCGGGAGTCAACTCCCGGCGGGATTTCGCGTTTTGCGGCCCCCGCGGGGAGCGGGCACTCACTCCGGTGACGGAGCTCACACCGCCTTCACCAGGGGGAATCTGACGCCCTTTGGGACTCAGGGGAGTCTCAGGGGGGTCGGTTATGGTGGGTGGGCCCAGACGCTGACGAGGGAACGATCTGGTCTATCTCAACGGGGTGCCATCGCGGTGCGCGAGTTCGGTCTGAAACGGTGGACGCGGCAGGCGGAACCGGCGGGGCCCGAGGGTGGCCCGGCAAGCGGAAGACCGAATTCCTGGACCATCGCGGCGGTCTGCGTCGCGGCGGTGTCGTTGGCGGCCTTCGTGGTCCAGCGGCACCTGCACGGGGCGAACATGGTCGACATGCTCGTCTACCGGGCCGAGGGCCAGGCCGTCGTCAACGGCGACGACCTGTACGCGATGCGGCTGCCCGGCTGGGACCTGCCGGCCACCTACCCGCCGTTCGCCGCGATGCTGTTCGTGCCGAGCACCTGGTTCGACGTGAGCCCGCTGCGCATCCTGGTGATGCTCGGCAACTACGCGCTGCTCGGCCTGGCCGTGCACCTGTCGCTCAAGCTGGCCGGCTGGCCCGCCCGGCGCTACCGCCCGGCCGCCACGATCCTCGCGACCGGCCTCGGGGTCTGGCTGGAGCCGGTGTACACCACCTTCCAGTACGGCCAGGTCAACCTCGCCATCCTCTGCCTGGTGCTGTGGGACCTGACCCGCCCGGACCGCAGCCGGTTCAAGGGCGTGGGCATCGGCCTGGCCACCGCGATCAAGATCACCCCGGGTCTGTTCACCGTCTACCTGCTCCTCACCGGCCGGATCCGGGCCGCCCTGGTCTCCATCGGCACCTTCCTGGCGGCCGGCCTGATCGGCTGGATCGTCCTGCCGGCCGGCTCGTACGGGTTCTGGATCAAGTACCTGTGGGACCCGAGCCGGGTCGGCGTCACCGTGCTGGTGGACAACCAGTCGCTGCGCGGGGCCGTCTGCCGGCTGCTCGACGCCAACGACCCCGGCACGGTCGGGCTGATCGCCACCGGGCTGGTCGCCACGCTCGGGCTCGGGGTGGCCGTGCTCGCCGGGCGCTCCGCCCGGGTGCTGCGCCGGGCCGACGCCTGGGGCGCCGTCTGCACCGCCCTCACCGCACTGCTGGTCTCCCCGATCAGCTGGACCCACCACTGGGTCTGGTGCATCCCGCTGATCGCCCTGCTGGCCGCGGAGGCCCGGAGCACCGGCCGCAGGGTGCTGCTGGGCGCGACGCTGGTGGTGTTCCTCTCCCACGTGATGTGGGCCGTGCCGCACCGCTGGGGCCGCGGGGTCGCCTGGTACTGGCAGCTGCCCGGCTCGATCTACCCGCCGCTGGGCATCGCCGTGCTGGCCGTCATCGGCCTGCGGCTGTACCGCGCCCGGCGGCAGGAGGTCGACGCCTCGGCCGGGGCCTGGGCGCGGCTCGGCGCCAGGCTCGACCCCGATCGCGACCGGGACCCCGAGCACGACCCCGCCCGTGACCCCGCCCTGACCAATCGGACCTGACGGACCAGAGACGGACCGGAGCCGACGTGACCACCCAGACCGCGACCCCGTCGCCGCCCCTGGCCGCCGCGCCCGCCGCCCGCAGGGCCGCGGCCGTCCTGGGCTCGCCCGCCCGGCGCACCGTGCTGCTCAGCGCGCTGTGCTTCGCGGTGATGTGCGCCATCGGCCTGCAGGGCTGGGTCTCCGTCTCGCTCGGCGGCTTCGACCTCGGCATCTTCGACCAGGGCGTGCGCGGCTACTCCCACTTCCAACTGCCGGTCTCGACGCTGAAGTACTACCACCACGAGTTCCCGCCCGGGTTCTCGCTGCTGGGCGACCACTTCTCCCCGGTGCTGGCGCTGCTCGCGCCGCTGTACTGGATCTGGGACGACCCGCGCTCGCTGATCATCGGGCAGGCTCTGCTGTTCGCGCTCGGGGTGCCGCTGATCCGGCGGATCGCCGCGCACGCCTTCGCCGCCGCCGAGCCGAGCACCGCCCGCCGGGCCGCCGACCTGGCCGGGCTGGTCTACGCGCTCGGCTGGCCGCTGCTGGTCGCCTCCCGGGTGGGCTTCCACGAGGTTTCCTTCGCCGTCCCGCTGACCCTGCTGATGCTGGAGCGCGGCCAGGCCCGCCGCTACGGCACGGTGGTGCTCGCCGCGGTGCTGCTGTGCTGCACCAAGGAGGACCTCGGCCTGCTGGTCGGGGCGTACGGTCTGGTGCTGCTGCTGCGCACCCGCCGCACCGGGGACCGGGCCGGGCGGTTCACCGGGCTCGGCCTGCTGCTGGGCGGGCCGATCGCCTCGGCGGTGGCGATCAAGTGGCTGATCCCGGCGATGGGCGGCGAGCCGGGCTACTACTGGAACTACAAGGCGCTCGGCGACGACGGCGGTGACGCGCTGCGGAACCTGCTGCACGACCCGTTCCTGCTGGTGCAGACCGCCTTCGACCAGCCGCTGAAGCCACTGCTGCTGCTGTGGCTGTTCGGCACGCTGTTCCTGCTGCCGCTGCGCTCGGCCACCGTGCTGTGCATGCTGCCGCTGCTGGCCGAGCGGATCCTCTCCAGCAACCCCAACCACTGGTCGATCGCCCGGCACTACGACTCGATGCTCTGGCCCGTCCTGCTGACCGCCACCGTCGAGGTGCTGGGGCGGCTGAGCAGCGTCGAACGGCCCGAGCGGACCCGGCGGCGGGCCCGGCTGCTGGGCCTGGGCACGGTCGGGGTGGCGCTGATCGCGGCGGTGCCGATCGGGCTGCTGCAGCTGGCGGTGCCGTCCTCCTGGGAGCCCAGGGCGAGCGAGGCCGCGCTGGTCCGGGCGGCCAAGCTGATCCCGGACGGCGCCTCGGTGGAGGCGGACAACCAGATCGCGCCGCGGCTGACCGCCCGGACCGACGTGGTGCTGGTGGACGGGACGCCGCGCGGACGCGAGTACGTGCTGACCCGGTCCGACAAGCGGTCCTTCCCGTTCAAGACGGACAAGGAGCAGGCCGACCGGATCAAGCTGCTGCTGGCGCACGGCTACCGGCAGCTCTGGGCCGAGGACGGCGTGGTGCTGCTGCACCGGGAGAGCACCGAGCCGGTGCCCGGCGAGCACGTGCCGGGGCCGGGCAGCAAGCCGGTCCAGGACGAGGTGCCGTCCGACGTGGGCCACAACCTGTTCAAGGGCTGATCCGGGCCCGCCCTCAGACTCCCCGGACGATCACCACCGGGCAGGGCGCGTGGTGCAGGCAGTACTGGGCGACAGTGCCCAGCGGGGCGTCCGGCGGGGTGCTGTGACCGCGGTTGCCGAGGACGAGCAGGGCGGCGCCGGTCGCGGCGGCGACCAGGGCGGGGCCGGGCGGACCGGCCTTGAGCCGGCGGCGGAGCGGGACGGCGCAGGCGCCGGCCGTCTCGGCGAGGATCTCCGCGGCGCGGCGCTCGGGCTCGAAGCCGTCCAGCGCGGGCGGGACGAGGCCGTGCTCGCCGAGCAGGCAGGGGAAGTCCCAGACGGCCACCGCCTCCAGCGGGCCGCCGGTGAGGCCGGCCAGGCGGGCCGCCCAGCGCACGGCGGCGCGGGCCGGCGCGGAGCCGTCCACGCCGACCACGATTCGGCCGTGCGGTTGCATGGTTCGAGCGTAGACACGTGGGCGTGTCCGGACACGCCGGAGGGCCGGCCGGAGGGTGTCCGGCCGGCCCTCGATGGAGCGGGTCCGTTACGGGCGCTCGGCGTAGGAGCCGTGCTGGTGCGAGCCCTGGGGCGGGACGGCGCCGTAGTGGCCGGGGCGGCGGCCGCGCGGGTGCCTGGTCAGGTGGTAGCCGAGGACGCCGGCCAGGGCGGCCAGGAAGCCGCCGCCGATGGTCCAGTACCAGCGGCTGTTCCAGCCGGAGAACCAGCCGGTGTACCAGTGCTCCTTCTCCGCGACCGGGGCCGCGGCCTTGGCGGTGCTCGCACCGCCGCCGACCGGCGGGACCAGCGGGGCCTTGAGCTCGCCGCCCTCGGGCTGGGCGTTGTCGGCGTTGCCCTTGGCGGCGACGTGCAGCTGGGCCGTGGCGGCCAGGCCGAGGTCGGGCTGCGGGGCGTCGGTGACCGACAGCCGGACGTAGTAGGTGCCGGGCAGCGGGTCGCCGGACCACGGCTCGGCCCAGGTGCGGACCTCTCGCAGGGTGCAGTTCAGCGCCAGGGTGGTGACGCTCTGGTCGCCGGTGGCGTTCTGGGTGCCGGCGGTGCAGGCCTGGCGGCGGCGCAGCCCGTCGAAGACCTCGACGGTCCAGGTCTGCGGGCCGTGCCGGTCGCCCGCCGGGGCCAGGTTGACGGTCAGGTTGACCGTCGGGGTCTGGCCCTCGGAGGCGCCGAACGCCCAGTACAGGTAGTCGCCGGTGGAGGCGGCGACGTTGGCGTCCTGGCCGGGGGAGAGGTTGACCGCGGTCAGGAAGGAGGTGCCGGCCTTGGTGACCGGGGCCGGGGTGCCGCTCGCGGTCGCCGAGGGTGACGGCGAGGCGGCGGAGGCGGCCGGGGCGCCCAGCGCGAGGGCGGGCAGCAGGGCGAGGGCGGCGAGGGCGCCGCGGATCGTGGTACGCATGGTCAGTTCTCCCGCCAGACGGCGATCCGCCAGCGTGCGATCCAGCCGGAGACCAGGCCGAAGGCCAGGCCGGCCAGGGTGAGGGTGAGCAGCAGGATCCAGCCGCGGCCGAGGCCCATCGCGGCGCCCTCGGGGGCGGGCGAGGCGGAGGCCAGGTCCACGGTCAGCTCCAGCGGCATGCCGGGGTCGGTGTGGACGCCGGCCTGCGGGGCGAGCGAGTTGCTGACGACCAGGCAGACGGTGGTGTCCGGCTTGTCCTTGGCCGAGGCGGTCGGGCTCGCGGTGACGTAGCCCTTGGAGTCGTTGGTGGACCAGCGCAGGCCGGTGGAGATCACGTCGGTGCGGGTGCTGCCGGCGTCGGTGCCGCGGACGAGTTCCTGGCCGGTGGCGCTGGTGGCCTGGAGCAGGACGCCGTAGTCCCGGGCCATCGCACGGTCGAGGCCCACGCTGACCGAGGCACGAAGCTCCTGGCCGGACTTGACCGGGACCTTGTAGACGCGGTGCTCGGAGAACTTCTCCCGGTCGCTGTAGACGCCGGGGGTGAGCACCGGGGCGCTCTCGCACTTGTCGGTGCCGGTGGTCTTGACCGGGTTGACGGTGTAGGTGTCGTCGTTGCGGTCGATCAGCTGCTTCACCTTGCCGGTGAGCTGCTCCGGGGTGCGGACGTCGGTGTAGGTGCCGCCGGTCGCGTTGGCGATGCAGATCAGCTGCTGGCGGGTCTTGTCGTCGTGCGCCAGGCCAAGGGTGTCGACCACCAGGTGGACGCCCTGGGCGGCGAGTTCGCGGGCCACGTCGCACGGGTCCGGCGGGGAGCAGTCGTCCTCGCCGTCGGTGATCAGGACGATCCGGCGGGTCGCGTCGCCCTTGCCGAGGTCCTGGGCCGCGCCGCGCAGGGCCAGGCCGATCGGGGTCCAGCCGGTGGGGCGCAGGGTGGCGACCGCGGTCTTGGCCTCGACCTTGTTGGTCTTGCCGACCGGGAAGAGCTGCTTGGTGTCCTGGCAGCCGACGGCCTTGTCGTTGCCGGGGTAGGTGGCGCCGAGGGTCCGGATGCCGAACTCGGCTTCCGCGGGCAGGGCGTCGATCACCTCGTTCAGCGAGTTCTGGGCCACCGAGATGCGGCTCTTGCCCTGGATGTCAGCGGTGTTCATGGAGCCGCTGACATCCAGGATCAGGTCGACCTTGGGGGCCTCCTGGGTCGCGGGGGAGGCGCCGGCTGAGGGTTCGTCGGCGTGGGCGGGCAGGCCGAGGAGCAGCGAGGCGCCCGTTATCGCCAGGGCGGCCAGCAGGCTGCCGAGCCTGGTCTTCGGTCGTCGTCCGGTATTCACCCGGCGATCCTAGGGATCATCAGTTCGTCAAGGCCAAACGAGACCGGACGGTGCACTCGCCGGCCCCGGCGTGAACTCCGGCGCACGGGAGGGCGATTGCCGGTCGCGGTACTCACGCCGGCCTTACCCGCGGTGGATAGCCTTCCTGCGGTTCGGAGGGAGGCGGGGGTGCGGATGGAGCTGACCGCGGTCGGCAAGCGGTACGGGCGGGGCGGCCGGTGGATCCTGCGTGATGTCCAGCTGGCGGTCGGGCCGGGGGAGTTGGTGCGGATCGCCGGGGCGAACGGGAGCGGCAAGTCGACCCTGCTGCGGCTGGTGGCCGGGATCGAGCGGCCGAGCACCGGCCGGGTGGTGCGGCCTGGTGCGGCGGCGTACGTGCCGGAGCGCTTCCCGCCGGCGCTGCCGTTCGACGCCGCCTCGTACCTGCTGCGGGTGGGCCGGGTGCACGGGCTGTCGGCGGCGGTGGCGCGGCGGCGGTCCGGGGAGTGGCTGGACCGGTTCGGCATCGCGGACCGGGCGGGCACCCCGCTGAGCCGGCTGTCCAAGGGCACCTGCCAGAAGGTCGCGGTGGCGCAGGCGCTGATCGCCGAGGCCCGGGTGCTGCTGCTGGACGAGGCCTGGACCGGGCTGGACCCGGGGGCCAGGGCGGTGCTGGACGAGGCGGCCGCCGAGCGGGCGGCGGCGGGCGGCACGGTGCTGTTCGTGGACCACGACCCGGCCCGGCTGGCCGGGCGGACCAGCGCCGCCTACCGCGTCGGCGCGGACGGCGGGCTTCGCCCGGCGGAGGAGGAGCCGCGGGCGGCGGACGGGGGCGGGCCGGTGATGGAGATCGAGGTGGACGCCCCGGAGGGCACCCCGCTGCCGGAGCGGCTGCCCGGCGCGCCGGAGTCGACCGCGCTGGGCGGGACGGCGGTGCGGCTGACGGTGCCGGCCGCGCACTCGGACGCGCTGCTGCGCAGCCTGCTGCTCGGCCGCCCGGCCGTACGGGTGCTGGCGGTGCGTCGGCGGGAGGAGGAGCGATGAGGCAGGTCGGGGCGCTGACCCGGTACCACCTGGAGCTGCTGGTGCGCTCGCACGCCTGGCTGCCGCCGTTCCTGGTGTTCGCACTGCTGCTGGTGATCGGGGTGACGGCGGGGGACCCGCTGCTGGGCGGGCTCGGCTACGGCGCGGGGCTGCTGGTGCCGGTGAGCGCCTGGTACGTGCGCAGCGCGTTGACCGCCGAGCCGCCGGCCTCGCGGGCCTGCCTGGTCGCGGTGGCGGGACCGGCGCGGGTGCACCTGGGCGCGCTGCTGGCGGCGCTGACGGCAGCCCTGCTGCTGGCGGTGGGCGAGGTGGCGGCGCTGTGGTGGATCAGCGGGGCGGTGGCCAACCCGGGGGCGCAGCGGGACCCGGGGGTCGGGCCGGCGCTGCTGGCCGGGCTGACCACCTCGGTGGTCTGCGTGCTGCTGGGGGTGCTGGCCGGGGCGCTGGGCAACCGTCCGGTACTGGTCCGCGCGCCGTACGGCATCCTGGCGGCGCTGGGCCTGGCCGCGGCGGCGCTGGTGGTGCCGGTCTCGCCGGCCAACGCGGCGGTGCGCGGGGTGGTGGCGGCGGCCCGGACCGGGCGGCCGGTCGTGCCCTGGGGGGAGCTGCTGCTGGCCGTCGCCCTGTTCGTCGCGGTCGGGGCCGGGGTGGCGGCGCTGGCCGGGCGGCGGCCGGAGTGAGGGCGGTGTCCGCAATTGCGGACACACCGCAGTGAAGAACACATCCACATGGATAGCGCTCGTTAGGGTGACGAACCAGGCGTCGGCGCCCGGACCCGGCCGGCCTCTTCGACCCCCCCGCCTCCCCCAGGACGGTCCGTGGCGACACCCTCCGCCGTGACGAGATCCGCCGCCCGGCCGAACCGGCCGGTGCCGAGCGGGCGCACCACCGAGCTGGTGCTGGTGCTGGCCGCCGCCCTGACCGCCGTGTTCGGCTACGTCGAGGTGGGCGTCAACCTCGACGGCGAGGTGCCGGCCGCCGCCGCCCAGTACGGGGCCGCGCTCGGCGTGCTCGCCCTGGCGGCGCACGGCGTGGTCCGCCGCCGGGCCCGGTACGCGGATCCGCTGCTGCTGCCGATCGCGGTGCTGCTCAACGGGATCGGACTGGTGGTGATCCACCGTCTCGATCGGGCCACCCCGGGCCGCGAGGCGGCCTCCACCCAGCTGCTCTGGTCGAGCCTGGGGGTGGCGCTGTTCATCGCCGTGCTGCTGCTGGTGCGCGACCACCGGCGGCTGCGGCGCTACGCCTACCTCGGGGCGCTGGTGGCGCTGGTCCTGCTGGTGGTGCCGATCCTCTTCCCGCCGGTGTACGGCTCCCGGATCTGGATCGTCGTCGGGCCGCTCTCCTTCCAGCCCGGGGAGTTCGCCAAGATCCTGCTGGCGGTCTTCTTCGCCGCCTACCTGGCGGTGCACCGGGACGCGCTGGCGCTCACCGGGCGCCGGGTCTGGCGCTGGCAGCTGCCGCGCGGGCGGGTGCTCGGGCCGGTGCTGATGATCTGGGCGGCCTTCGTCGGGGTGCTGGTGCTGGAGACGGACCTCGGGATGTCCCTGCTGTACTTCGGCCTGTTCGTGGTGATGCTCTACGTGGCCACCGCGCGCACCGGCTGGATCGCGATCGGGCTGGGCCTGGCGGCGGTCGGCGCGGTGACGGTGGGCTGGCTCTCGCCGCACGTGCACAGCCGGGTGGTGGACTGGCTGGACCCGCTGGGCTCGATCGCGGAGGGCAAGGGCGCCAACCAGATCGCCCAGTCGCTGTTCGCCTTCGCCTGGGGCGGGGAGCTGGGCACCGGGCTGGGCAACGGGCACTCGGTGCTGATCGGCTTCGCCGCCAAGTCGGACTTCATCCTCGCCACCATCGGCGAGGAGCTCGGCCTGACCGGGCTGATCGCGGTGTTCCTGCTGTACGCGGTGCTGGTCTCGCGCGGCTTCCGGACCGGACTCGCGCTGCGCGACCCGTTCGGGCGGCTGCTGGCGATCGGGCTGGCGTCGACCGTCGGCCTGCAGGTGTTCGTGGTGGCGGGCGGGGTGCTCGCGCTGATCCCGCTGACCGGGATGACCATGCCGTTCATCGCCCAGGGCGGCTCCTCGGTGGTCACCAACTGGATCGTCGTCGCGCTGCTGGTGCGCATGAGCGACGACGCCCGGCGGCCGGCGCCGGAGGAGGGCTGATGGCCTCGACCCGTGCGCGGGGCAACGGCCCGCAGGGGCTGCCCGGGATCTCGGTCACCGGGCGCCGGGCGGCCACCTTCTGCCTGCTGCTGGTCGGGGCGCTGTGCGTGCAGGCCACTCGGGTGCAGGTCTTCGAGTCCGGGGATCTCGACCGCAACCAGGCCAACCAGCGGCTCACCGTCGAGCGCTACGCCCGGCCGCGCGGCGACATCCTGGTCGGCGGCCGGGCGGTGACCGGCTCCCGGCCGACCGGCGGCCGGTACGCGTACAAGCGCACCTACACCGACGGCCCGACGTACGCCGCCGTCACCGGCTTCGCCTCCCAGGCGTACGGCAACAGCCAGCTGGAGGGCACCGAGGACGACCTGCTGACCGGCACCGACGGCCGGCTGACCGGCTGGTCGCTGTGGGACGCGGTCGCCCGCCGGCAGAACCCCGGCGGGGACGTGTACACCACGATCGACCCGGCGGCCCAGCAGGCCGCGATGAGCGGGCTCGGCGACCAGAAGGGCGCGGTGGCCGCGATCGAGCCGGCCACCGGGCGGATCCTGGCGCTGGCCAGCACCCCCTCCTACGACCCGGGCGGCTTCGCCGGCTCCTCCGGCGCGGACCAGACGGCCTGGAACCGGTTGCAGACCGACACCGACCAGCCGATGCTCAACCGGGCGCTGCGCCAGACCTACCCGCCGGGCTCGACCTTCAAGGTGGTCACCGCCGCCGCGGCGCTGTCCTCCGGGGTGGTCACCGACCCGGGCGCGCCGACCGGGGCGCCCTTCCCGTACGTGCTGCCCGGGACGACCACGCCGCTGGTCAACGACAGTGCCGACTGCGACCGGCCGGGGCTGTCGCTGGACGCCGCGATGACCGCCAGCTGCAACAGCGTGCTGGGGTACCTCGGGGTGCGGACCGGGCTGTCGAAGGTGGTGGCGACGGCCGAGGCCTTCGGCTTCAACGACCCGAAGCTGGACGTGCCGGTGCGCCCGGCCCGGTCCAATGTGGACACCTCGATGGACCGGTCCCAGCTGGCGCTCTCCTCGATCGGGCAGTTCGACACCGCGGCCACCCCGCTGGTGATGGCGATGGTCGCGGCCGGGGTCGCCAACGACGGGACGGTGATGCGTCCACAGCTTGTGGACAAACTGACCAGGAGCGACGGCACCGAGGTGGAGCTGATGAAGCCGGAGGTCTACCGGCGGGCGATGACCCCGGCGGTGGCCGGGCAGGTGCGGAAGCTGATGACCGACGTGGTGGAGAACGGCACCGGCGGCAACGCCCGGATCGCCGGAGCGGTGGTCGGCGGGAAGACCGGCACCGCCCAGCACGGGGTGGACAACAGCGGGACGCCGTACGCCTGGTTCATCTCCTGGGCGAAGCCGGCCGGCTCGGCCGCGGTGCCGCCGGTCGCGGTGGCCGTCGTGGTCGCGGACAGTGACGCCACGGACGTCACGGGTGGCGCCCTGGCCGCCCCGATCGCCCGCTCGGTGATGCGGGCGGTATTGGGCCGCTGAGGCCAATCAGGCGCGTTGAGCTGGACGTTTAGCGGAACGGCTGGAGGTGTAGCGTGTGCGAAGTGTCCCGTTTGTTATGTCTGATGCGACGATTCGTACAATGCGCCGATCAGTATTGTTTGTTTGCGACACTGGTGTCTTCGCGGGGTACTGTCCCATGTTTGTTCGGTTGGTCCCCGATGACACCCCCCAGTGCCTCGGGTGACCGGCCACTAGGACACCCTCCCCCGCCTAGAAGGACCGCAGTTTTGGCCAGCAACACCCTTGGTGCGCGTCTGCTGCGACGCAAGCCCGTCTCGACCCTGATCGCGGAGAGTGAGGGCCACGGCCTTCCGGCCGGCGCACCCGAGGAGGGCGGACGCTCCGGCATCCACCTGCGTCGCTCGATCGGCCTCTGGCAGCTGTCCGCGATCGGCATCGGCGCCACCATCGGCACCGGCATCTTCTTCGTGCTCGGCAGTGCGGTCCCGGAGGCCGGACCGGCCGTCATCCTGTCCTTCGTGATCGCGGCGGTCACCGCCGGGCTCACCGCGCTCTGCTACGCCGAGATGGCCTCCGCGATCCCGGTCTCCGGCTCCTCGTACTCCTACGCCTACGCCACCCTCGGCGAGGGCGTCGCCTTCGGCGTCGGCATCTGCCTGCTGATGGAATACGGCGTCTCGGCCTCCGCGATCGCGGTGAGCTGGGCCGAGTACCTGAACAAGTTCCTCGACCTGGCCTTCGGGTTCAGGATCCCCGAGCAGCTCTCCGGCGCCCCCGGCGGCGGCCACTGGTTCAACCTGCCGGCGCTGCTGCTGGTCGCCATGGTCTGCTTCCTGCTGGTCCGCGGCGTCAGCGAGTCGGCGAAGGTCAACGCGGCCATGGTCGGGATCAAGATCCTCATCCTGCTGCTGTTCGTCGGCGTCGCCGTCACCGGCTTCAAGTCCGGCAACCTGACCCCGTTCATGCCGCTCGGCATCGGCGGCGTGCAGATGGCCGCCTCCAGCATCTTCTTCTCCTTCATCGGCATGGACGCCGTGTCCACCGCCGGTGAGGAGGTCAAGAACCCGCGCCGCACCCTGCCGATGGCGATCATCATCTCGCTGGTCGTGGTGACCCTGCTCTACATCCTGGTCGCCCTGGCCGGCATCGGTGCCCAGCCGTGGACCGAGTTCGGCGGCCAGGAGGCCGGGCTCGCCCAGATCATGCAGAACATCACCGGCCAGAGCTGGCCCGCGATGATCTTCGCGGTCGGCGCGATCATCTCGATCTTCAGCGTCACCCTCGTGGTGATCTACGGCCAGACCCGCATCCTGTACTCGATGGGCCGCGACGGCATGCTGCCCAAGCGCTTCGCCGAGCTCTCCCCGCGCACCGGTACCCCGGTCTGGAACACCCTGGTGGTCGGCGTCGGCGTGGGCGCGCTGGCCGCGTTCATCCCGCTGGACGTCCTGGCGGACATCACCAGCCTCGGCACCCTGATCGCCTTCTCGGTGGTCTCGATCGGCGTGATCGTCCTGCGCCGCACCCAGCCCGACCTGCCGCGCGGCTTCAAGGTCCCCGGCTACCCGGTCGTGCCGCTGCTCAGTGTCGGCTTCTGCGTCTACCTGATCACCGGCCTGCACGCCGACACCTTCCGGGCCGGGGCGATCGCCCTCGGCGTCGCCGTGGCCGTCTACTTCGGCTACAGCATCAAGCACTCCCGGCTGGAGCGGGCCGCGCAGCCGGTCCCGGTCGACACCAACGCCGGCTGACCGTGCCGTTACCCAATCGTGAAGGGCCGCCGCCAGGCACGACACCGGGCGGCCCTACGCGCGTAAACCACCACCAACCGCCCGACGCGATGGCGACAGGGCCCGGCTCGCACCCATAACCTTCCACCATGGTGAGCACCCGCACGCCCGGCTTCTCCCGCCCGCGCGGCCGCTTCACCGGCCGCGCCAGAACGCCGGCCCAGTCCATCAGCGCCGAACTGCCGTCCAGACCGGGGCGGCCGCCGAGGGGCTTCTCCACCCGGCCGTTCCCCCGGCAGCGTGGCGAGAGCACCTTTCCGCCCACGCCCGATCGGTGGAATCCCGCGCACCTCGCCTCGCTGCGCTGGGTCCAGTTGCTCGGCTGCCTGATCGCGGCCGGCTGGGCCGCGGCCTTCCCGCTCGTCTCCGACCTGGCCAACCAGCGGCTGTGGGGCCTCGTCGCGGCCCCCGCCTACGTCGTGGCCGGGCTCCTGTGCCTCACCCTGCCGCGCCGGTTCGCGGCCGAGGCCGCCGCCGTGGTCGCCCTGCTCGGAGCCGTGCTGGCCCCACTCGGGCTACTCGCCGTGACCGGCCGGCACCAGTCCGAGGTCATGGTGGTCGAACGCTCGGCCCACCTGCTGCTCACCACCGGCGACGTCTACCTCCCGCACCCGGTGGTGGTCACCGACTACAACCCGTACCTGCCCGCGATGTCCCTGTTCGGGCTGCCGCGCCAGCTGCTCGGCACCTCCACCGCCTTCGCCCGGGTCGCCGGGGACGCCCGGATCTGGTTCGCGCTCACCTTCATCGTCTGCCTGCTGGGAGCCTGGCGGCTGCTGCGGCCGTCCAGGGACCGGGCGCCGCTGCTGCCGCTGGCCGTCCTCACCGCCTCGCCGCTGATAGCGCTCGCCCTCGTCGTCGGCGGGGTGGACCTGCCGCTGATCGGGGTCTGCTGCCTGGCCATGGCGCTCGCCGAGCGGGACCGCACGATCAGCGCCGGGCTGGTGCTCGCCCTCGCCTGCAGCCTCAAGTGGACCGCCTGGCCCGCCCTGCCGGTGGCCGTCCTGCTGCTGTGGCGGCTGTACGGCCGGCGGCCCGCCGCCCGCACCGCGCTGATCGGGGTCGGGGTGAGCACGGCGGTGCTGCTGCCGTCGGTGCTGACCCAGCCGCAGGCGCTGCGCGACCAGGTGGTGCGCTTCCCGCTCGGGATGACCGCGATCCGCACCCCGGCCGGCAGCCCGCTGCCCGGCAAGGTGCTGGCCGGCTTCGGGCCGACCGGGCACTCCGTCTCCCTGGCGCTGATGACCATGGCCCTGGTCGGGGTGGCGATCTGGCTGCTGGCCCGGCCGCCGGTCTCCGCGATAGCCGCCGCCGACCTGCTGGCCGCCGGGCTGGCGATCGCCTTCACACTCGCCCCGGCCGGGCGGTTCGGGTACCTGGCGCTGCCCGCCGTGCTGGTGATCTGGCCCCGGCTGGCGGCCCGGCGCTGGAGCAGCCGCCGCCCGGTGCCGCCGCGCCCGGTGCCGGACGCGCCGACGCCCGCCGTGCCGCGGGGCTGATCCGGCCCACCGGCGGGCCGCGACGCGACGGAGCCCGCTCCGCCAGGACGGCAGAGCGGGCTCCGTACGTTCCGGGACTAGTGGCCGACGGACTTGAGCAGCGAGGCGACCGCCGGGCCGGCCGCGTCCACGCCATGGCCGCCGCCCTGGACCTCGGCGGCGACCGCGAGGTTGCCGCGGAAGGCGGTGAACCAGCTGTTGGTGGTGGACGCGCCCTGGACCTCGGCGGAGCCGGTCTTGGCGCCCGCGTTGTCGGTGATCCCGGCCATCACCTGGCTGGCCGTGCCGCCGACGGCGGTGGCGTTCATCATCGCGCGCAGCTTGGCGGCGACGTCGGGCGAGATCTGCCGGGCCGCCTGCTGCTGCGGCAGGCCGGCGACCAGGATCGGCTGCTTGAACGAGCCGCTCTGGACGGTCGCCGTGATCGAGGCGATGGCCAGCGGGTTCATCTGGACCTTGCCCTGGCCGATGTAGTTCATGGCCTGCTCGTCCTTGCTGCCCGGGGTCGCCGGGATCTTGCCGTCGGCGTTCGGCAGGCCGGTCTTCCACTCCAGGCCGATGCCGTAGACGTCCTTGGCGGTGCCGGAGAGCGTCTCGGGCTTGAGGCTGGTCAGGCCCTGGTTGATGAAGGCGGTGTTGCAGGACACCATGAAGTCCTGCTGGAGCGTGTTGTTCGGGAAGGCGCCCGGGAAGTCGTTCGGGATCGCCACCGCGTTGCTGCTCTTCTCCGGGCAGGCCACCGGGCTGTCAGGGTTGAGCCCGGCCTCCAGCAGGGCCGTCGAGGTGACGATCTTCATCGTCGAGCCGGGGGCGAGCAGGCCGGTGAAGGCCCGGTTCTGGCCGGTGGCCGGCGCGTTGGCGAAGGCCAGCACCTGGCCGGTGCTCGGCTCGATCGCGACGATGGAGCCCTGCTTGCCGCCCAGGTCGGTCATCGCCTTCTCGGCGGCGGCCTGGAGGGTGTTGTCGATGGTCACCTTGAACGGCTTGCCGGGCTTCGGCTCGACGATGGTGAACAGCTTGTCCGCGGCGGTCTTGCCGGCCGGGTCGGTGATCACCACCGCGCTGCCCGCGTCCTGGTCCTTGTTCGGGTCCGGCGGCAGCAGCTTGCGGGCGTTGTCCTGCAGGCTGGCCATCAGCGCCGGGGTGAGCGAGGCGCCCTGCAGCACCTTGCCGTTGCGGTCCACCACGGTGGACGGCGGGGAGAAGACCTGCTGGGTGGCGATCGTCTCGTTGCCGGACAGGTGCGGGTGGATCACCGAGGGCGTCCAGTGCACGGCCGGGGTGTTGTCGCTCATCTTCACGACGCTGAGGAAGCCGTTGTAGTCCCAGACCCGGCTGGTGCCCTCGAACTCGGCGCGGGCCTTGAAGCCCATCAGCACGCCGGTCGGCCCGGGGGTGGCGGACGGCGAGTCGCTCGCGCTGGGGGTGCCGGTGGCGGACGGGGTGGCGGAGGCGGCGCCGGTGGGCTTGGCCGGGGCGGGCGTGCCGGTGGCCGAGGCGAAGGCCTGCGGGGTGGCCGGGCCGGCCGGGGTGAGGGTCAGCGCGCTCGGCTTCACCTGGGTCTTGAAGGCCGTCAGCGCGGTGGTGGCGGTCGCGGGGTCGTCCGTCAGCGAGGCCGCCTTCGCGATGTCGCCGGAGGCCCAGGCCGCCAGGAAGTCCTTCGCACCGTTCGCCGCCTGGTCGGCCGAGGGCGGGTCGGCGACCACCGTGCGGGCCTTCTTGTCGCCGGACGACCCGGAGTCCGAGCCGCCCATCAGGCTGTACGCCCCGTAACCGCCGCCCGCGAGGACGACGATGGACACGCCGGTGATGATGCCGATCTTCGCGCCACTGCGCATGGTGCAAATCCCCCAGGGGTATCGCGGCCGGGCGCAACCGGCGGCGCCGGAAACGCGGTACGTACCCCACCCTAGGCAGCGCTGATGAGGACGCCGACGAATCGACGGGGACTTGTGACGGATCTGGTACGTGTCGTGGACCGGGTAAGGACGTTCCGGGGGAACGGTGTGTCGACGGCCTCCGGGCCGGGCCGCCGGCTCAGATCCAGCTGTTGAACCACATCCGGCTGCGCCAGTCCTCCAGCGGGATGGTCTGCCCGGTGAACAGCGGGAAGAAGTACAGGAAGTTCCACATGATCAGCAGCACCAGCAGGCCGGCCGTCGCCGAGCCGATGATCCGGCGGTCCCGGGAGGCGCCGGCCGGCCCGATCAGCGCACCGATCAGCATCGTCACGGCGAGCACCAGGAACGGGACGAAGACCACCGCGTAGAAGAGGAAGATCGTCCGCTGCTGGTACAGGAACCACGGCAGGTACCCGGCGGCCAGGCCGCACAGCAGGGCGCCAGCCCGCCAGTCCCGCCGGAACGCCCAGCGCCACAGGCAGTAGACCAGCGCCAGCACCGCCGTCCACCACAGCAGCGGGGTACCGATGCCCAGCACCTCGCGGGCGCAGTCGGTGACGGTGCAGCCGTCCTGGCCGAACTTGGGGGACTCGTAGTAGAAGGACACCGGGCGGCCCAGCACCAGCCAGGACCACGGGTTGGACTGGTAGGTGTGCGGGTCGGTCAGGTGGGTGTGGAACTCGTAGACCGTCGAGTGGTAGTGCCACAGGGCGCGCAGGCCCTCCGGTATCCACGGGTAGTCGGTGGAGCGGCCGACTGCCCAGTCCCGGCCCCAGCCGCCCTGGCCGGGCGCGTTGCTGCTGGCGAACCAGCCCCACCAGGAGGCCAGGTAGACGGCCACCGAGACCACGACGATCGACACGAAGGCCGGCACCACGTCCCGGGCCAGCACCGCCAGATACGGGCGCGGGGCCCCCGCCAGCCGGCGGGCGCCGACGTCCCACAGCACGGTCAGCACGCCGAAGGCCGCCGCGACGTACAGCCCGCTCCACTTGGTGGCGCAGGTCAGGCCGACGCAGACGCCGGCCGCGATCCGGTACGGGCGCCAGCCCAGGTTGAGCCGCTGGGCCAGGCCCGGGTCCGCCACCCCGCCCAGGCGCGCCGCCAGCCGGGCCCGGGTGCGGTCCCGGTCCAGCAGCAGGAAGCCGAAGGCGGCGAGCATCCAGAACATCACCACGAGGTCGAGCAGCGCGGTCCGGCTGAGCACCAGGTGCAGGCCGTCCACCGAGAGCAGCAGGCCGGCCACGCAGCCCAGCAGGGTGGAGCGGAACATCCGGCGGGCGATCCGGGCCAGCATCAGCACCGACAGGGTGCCGAGCAGGGCCACCGCGAACCGCCAGCCGAAGGGGTTCATGCCGAACAGCTGCTCGCCCGCGCCGATGATCCACTTGCCGACCGGCGGGTGCACCACGTACGACGCCATCGGGCGGTACGGGACGGCCGCGCCCGGCGTCATGATCGTCGTGTTGGCGTCCTCCGGCCAGTTGATCTCGTAGCCGCCGTGCCAGAGCGCGTAGGCGTCCTTGGCGTAGTACGTCTCGTCGAAGATGATCGCGTGCGGCCGGCCGAGGTCGGTGAACCGCAGCAGCCCGGCGAACACCGCCACCGCGATCGGGCCCAGCCAGCCGGACCAGCGGCACAGGAAGTACCAGAGGCCCTGCGGCAGCGAGATCCCCAGGCGCAGCAGCAGCGGGGACTGCGGGACGTCGGGCCTCGTCACCCCGGGGCCGTCCGGCATCGGCGGGACCAGGCGCTCGGTGAGCGTGCCGGTCGGGCGGGCCCGGTAGCCGTGCCCGGCCAGGCGCTCCCGCCAGCCCACGGGGGACCCGGGGGACCCGGGGGACCCGGGGGTGCGGGGGGACGGCAGGCCGGCACCGCTCTGCGCGGAGTGGTCCGTACCAGTGGGCGCCTGCGCCGCCGTGTCGCCGTTCATCCGCCACATCGTAGGGGCGCTCCTCGTACGCGTGAGCGGTCCCTCGGAAGCTGCCCGAATCGTCACCAAAAGCCCCGGCGGCCCGGTGGGTGAAAGGATGGGGCCCGTGACAGGAGTACTCGTTCTCGCAGGCACCCCCATCGGCGACGTCTCGGACGCCCCGCCCCGGCTGCTCGCCGAGCTGGCCACGGCGGACGTGATCGCGGCCGAGGACACCCGGCGGTTGCGCCGGCTCACCCAGGCGCTCGGGGTGACCCCGGCCGGGCGGGTCGTCTCCTACTTCGAGGGCAACGAGGCCGGCCGCACCCCCGAACTGGTCGAGGCGCTGCTCGGCGGCGCCCGGGTGCTGCTGGTCACCGACGCCGGGATGCCCTCGGTCTCCGACCCCGGCTACCGGCTGGTGGCGGCGGCCGTGGCGGCGGACGTCAAGGTCACCGCCGTGCCCGGGCCGTCCGCGGTGCTCACCGCGCTGGCGCTGTCCGGCCTGCCGGTCGACCGCTTCACCTTCGAGGGCTTCCTGCCGCGCAAGACCGGCGACCGGGCCCGGCAGCTGGCCTCGGTCGCCGCCGAGCCGCGCACCATGGTCTTCTTCGAGGCGCCGCACCGGATCGCCGAGGCGCTCGCCGCGATGGCCGAGGCCTTCGGGCCGGAGCGGCCGGCCGCGGTGTGCCGCGAGCTCACCAAGACCTACGAGGAGGTCAAGCGCGGGCCGATCGGCGAGCTGGCGGCCTGGGCGGCGGAGGGCGTCAAGGGCGAGATCACCGTCGTGGTCGCGGGTGCCCCGCCGGCCGCGCCCCAGGAGCTGACCCCGGCCGAGCTGGCCCGGCTGGTGGCCGTCCGGGAGGAGGCCGGGGAGCGGCGCAAGGAGGCCATCGCGGCGGTCGCGGTCGAACTCTCCGTGCCCAAGCGGGAGGTCTTCGACGCGGTGGTGGCGGCCAAGAAGGAGGCTTCGGAAGGGGCCTTGAAAAAGGGGTGAATTCCGGGGGTTGCGAGGCGGGCGGGGAGTCGTACCTTGGAGAGAAGGCCCCGGTAAACGCCCGCTGAGCTGAAGTTTCGGTCGTGGTGGACGGGCTCCGGGAGGCCCTTCGTATAGGACTTCCCAACCTGCCTCCAAGCTTTTACAAGAAGGGCGTCGGCCGGGGCGGTCCGGGCATTTCCTGGAATGGAAAGACCCAGCCGGGCGAGCGCCCGACGGGCAGTGGGAGACGGCTATGAGCGAGATGATCGGTAGCCCCCGCAGTAGTGGCAACGCGCTGAACGTCCCCGGCCTGGCGGGGCGGGCGCACACTCCCGTCGAGACCGTGCGGGAGGCCTACTCCTTCGCCTGCCTGCGATGCGGGTACGGCTGGGAGCAGGCGTACGACATCGAGCACCACCTGGCCAAGGACGGCCACATCGTGTTCGAGTACCACGCCAACGGTGTCCGGGTGCCGTCCCCTCTGCTCAAGCCGACCTGCCCGGGATGCGGTGGCCACACCGTCCGGATCATGCGCGAGGGCCGGGTGGCCGTCGCCGACCAGCCCTGGCAGCACGCTCCGGGCTACCCGGCGCACGCCGAGCCGGCCGGGGCGCCCGCGGTGCCCGCGCCCGTGAAGCCGCGCGGACGCTGGGCCCGGTTCTGGTCGCGGCTGCTGGGCTGACCGCCGGTCCGGGGAGCGCACCCCGGGGCCGCCCGCCGCGAGCAGTGCGGCGGGCGGCCCCGCCGCACCCGGCCGTAATGCGGTCGAGGGGTGCGTTCGGGCCCGACTAAGCTTTCCGACCATGGCGGCCACTGCAGACCACAGCACCACCGGGGCGAGCGCCCCGGCGTACTACGTTTCCACTCCGATCTACTACGTCAACGACCGTCCCCACCTGGGCCACGCGTACACCACCGTGGCGGGCGACGTCCTCACCCGCTGGCACCGCCAGCGCGGCGAGAAGGTGTGGTACCTGACCGGCACCGACGAGCACGGTCAGAAGATCATGCGGACCGCCGAGGCCAACGGCGTCAGCCCGCAGGAGTGGTGCGACAAGCTGGTCGAGGAGGCCTGGAAGCCGCTCTGGCAGCACCTGGAGATCGCCAACGACGACTTCATCCGCACCACCGAGGAGCGGCACACCGCCCGGGTGCAGGAGTTCGTCCAGGACCTGTACGACAAGGGCGAGATCTACAAGGGCGGCTACTCCGGCCCGTACTGCGTCGGCTGTGAGGAGTTCAAGCTCCCCTCCGAGCTGCTCGACGGCGCCGACGCGGACGAGAAGCTCTGTGCCGTGCACAAGCGGCCGGTCGAGTGGCTGGAGGAGGAGAACTACTTCTTCCGGCTCTCCGCCTACGCCGAGCGGCTGCTGGAGTTCTACGCGGCCAACCCCGACTTCATCCAGCCGGCCTCGGCCCGCAACGAGGTGCTGCGCTTCGTCGAGCAGGACCTCAAGGACCTCTCGATCTCCCGCTCCACCTTCAACTGGGGCGTCCCGCTGCCCTGGGACGAGAAGCACGTCCTCTACGTCTGGGTGGACGCGCTGCAGAACTACATCACCGCGGCCGGCTACGGCAGCGACCCGGAGCGCTTCGCCGAGCTGTGGCCGGCCTCCGTCCACCTGGTCGGCAAGGACATCCTGCGCTTCCACGCGGTGATCTGGCCGGCCATGCTGATGGCCGCGGGCCTGCCGCTGCCCAAGCGGGTCGTCGCCAACGGCTGGCTGATGGTCGGCGGCGAGAAGATGTCCAAGTCCAACCTGACCGGCATCGCTCCCACCGACCTCACCACGCACTTCGGCGTGGACGCGTACCGCTACTACTTCCTGCGGGCGATCCCGTTCGGCACGGACGGCTCGTTCTCCTGGGAGG
The DNA here is from genome assembly GCF_044546945.1 of Kitasatospora sp. NPDC053057. Classification (NCBI taxonomy): domain Bacteria; kingdom Bacillati; phylum Actinomycetota; class Actinomycetes; order Kitasatosporales; family Streptomycetaceae; genus Kitasatospora; species Kitasatospora sp. NPDC053057. Next base: position 135,527 of record NZ_JBITZP010000013.1, read on the forward strand.
ACTTCACCGCCCGGTACACCTCCGAGCTCGCCAACGACTTCGGCAACCTGGCCTCCCGGGTCGCCGCGATGGTCGGCAAGTACTTCGGCGGGGCGCTGCCGGCCGCCACCGCGCACGGTGCCGCCGAGCAGGTCGTCGCGGACGGGCTGCGCACGGCCGTCGAGGTCGCCGACCGGAAGATCGGCGAGGAGCTGGACTTCGCCGGCGGCCTCGCGGCGATCTTCGAGTTCGTCAAGCAGGTCAACGGCTACCTCACCGAGCAGGAGCCGTGGAAGGTCGCCAAGGACGAGTCGGCCGAGGGGCAGGCCCGCCTGGCCACCATCCTCTACACCGCCGCCGAGGCGCTGCGCGGCACCGCGGTGCTGCTCAACCCGGTGATGCCGTCCACCGCCGAGAAGCTGTGGGCCTCGCTGGGCGCCGCCGAGGGCCTCGGCGCGCTCGCCGCGCAGACCGTCGCCACCGCCGGTGACTGGGGCCGGCTGCCCGCCGGTGCCACCGTCACCAAGGGCGAGATCCTGTTCCCGCGCCTCGAAGAGAAGCCGGCCTCCTGATGCCCGCCAAGGACGACGACCGGTCGACCCCGCCGCCGCCGCCGGAACCCCTGGCCGTGGCGGTGGCCGACTCGCACACCCACCTCGACATGCAGGCCGGCACCCCGGCCGAGGGGCTCGCCCGGGCCGCCTCGGTCGGGGTCACCACCGTGGTCCAGGTGGGCTGCGACGTGCCCGGCTCGCGCTGGGCCGCCGAACTGGCGGCCCGGTACGAGCAGGTGCACGCGGCCGTCGCCCTGCACCCCAACGAGGCGCCGCGGATCTTCCTCGGCGACCCGGACGGGTGGTCCGGGCAGCAGCGCCCCGCGGGCGGCCGGGCGGCGCTGGAGGAGGCGCTCGCCGAGATAGACGCGCTGGCCGCCCTGCCCCAGGTGCTCGCCGTGGGCGAGACCGGCCTCGACTACTTCCGCACCGGGCCGGAGGGCGTGGAGATCCAGAAGGAGTCGTTCCGCCGTCACATCGAGATGGCCAAGCGGCACGGCAAGGCGCTGGTCATCCACGACCGCGACGCCCACGAGGACGTCATCGCCGTCCTGCTGGCGGAGGGCGCCCCGGAGCGGACGGTCTTCCACTGCTACTCGGGCGACCCCGAGATGGCCAAGGTCTGCGCCGAGCACGGCTGGTACCTCTCCTTCGCCGGCCCGGTCACCTTCAAGGCCAACCAGCCGCTGCGCGACGCCCTGCTGGCCACCCCGCTCGACCGGATCCTGGTCGAGACCGACGCCCCCTTCCTCACCCCGCACCCCTACCGCGGCCGCCCGAACGCCCCGTACCTCATCCCGGTCACGGTCCGCTCGATGGCCGCCACCCTGGGGCTGCACGAGGACGAGCTGTCGACGGCCATCGCGGAGAACACCGCCCGGGCCTTCGGGTACTGAGACGCGCCCCCGGGATCGGTGCGTCCGGGCGCCGGCCCGTACGCCCGTATCCTTGGCGCGTGAGCACCACCGACCCCACCCCTGACAGCCACCTGCTGGGCGCCGCCGACATCCGGGAGCTGGCGGCCGCGTTCGGCGTGAAGCCGACCAAGCAGCGCGGGCAGAACTTCGTCATCGACGGCAACACCGTGCGGCGGATCGTCCGGGCCGCCGAGGTGACGGAGCAGGACGCGGTGGTGGAGGTCGGGCCCGGGCTCGGCTCGCTGACGCTGGCGCTGCTGGAGGTGGCGCGGCACGTCACGGCGGTCGAGATCGACCCGGTGCTCGCCCAGCACCTGCCGGACACCGTCGCGGCCCGGATGCCCGGCAAGGCGGACTGCTTCGACCTGGTGTTCAGCGACGCCATGGAGGTCACCGAGCTGCCCGGCCCGGCGCCCACCGCGCTGGTCGCCAACCTGCCGTACAACGTGGCCGTGCCCGTCCTGCTGCACATGCTGGCGACCTTCCCCAGCATCGAGCGGACCCTGGTGATGGTGCAGAGCGAGGTCGCCGACCGGCTCGCCGCCAAGCCCGGCAACAAGGTGTACGGCGTCCCGTCGGTCAAGGCCAACTGGTACGCCGAGGTGAAGCGGGCCGGCGCGATCGGGCGCAACGTGTTCTGGCCCGCCCCCAACGTGGACTCCGGGCTGGTCTCGCTGATCCGCCGCGAGCCGCCGAAGACCACCGCCAGCCGCACCGAGGTGTTCGCGGTGGTCGACGCCGCGTTCGCCCAGCGCCGCAAGACCCTGCGCGCCGCGCTGGCCGGCTGGGCCGGCTCCGCCGCCGGGGCCGAGCAGGCGCTCGCGGCCGCCGGCATCGACCACAAGCTGCGCGGCGAGATGCTGACGGTGGAGCAGTTCGCCGCGATCGCCGAGCACAAGCCCAAGGACGCCGTGTGATCACCGTACGAGTGCCGGCCAAGGTCAACGTCCAGCTCGGGGTCGGCGGACTGCGCGCCGACGGGTTCCACGACCTGGCCAACGTCTTCTTCGCGGTCGCGCTGGGCGACGAGGTCACCGCGACCCAGGGCGAGGGCGTGACGCTGTCCTGCTCCGGGCCCGACGCCGGCGCCGTCCCGCTCGACGACGGCAACCTCGCCGCCCGCGCCGCCCGGCTGCTCGCCGCCCACCACGGGATCGCCGACCCGGGCGTGCACCTGCACATCGCCAAGGCCATCCCGGTGGCCGGCGGCATGGCCGGCGGCAGCGCCGACTGCGCCGCCGCGCTGGTCGCCTGCGACGCGTTCTGGAAGCTCGACACGCCCTTCGAGACGCTGCTGGAGCTGGCCGCCGAACTGGGCTCCGACGTGCCGTTCGCCCTGCTCGGCGGCGTCGCGCTGGGCCGCGGCCGGGGCGAGATCCTGGAGCCGCTCGCCGTCTCCGGCACCTTCCACTGGGTCTTCGCGGTCGCCGACGGCGGGCTGTCCACCCCCGCCGTCTTCCGCGAGTGCGACCGGCTGCGCGAGGAGGCCGGCACCGGCTCCAGCGACACCGACGTCCGCACCCCAGACGCCGACCCGGCCCTGCTCGCCGCCCTCGCCGACGGCGACGCCGTCGCCCTGGCCGCCGCGCTCGTCAACGACCTCCAGCCCGCGGCGCTCTCGCTGCGCCCCGCGCTGGCCGCCACCCTGCGGGCCGGCACCGAGGCCGGCGCGCTCGGCGCCCTGGTCTCCGGCTCCGGGCCGACCTGCGCCTTCCTGGCCAAGGACGCCGAGGCGGCCACCGCCGTCGCCGCGGCCCTGCTGGCCTCCGGCACCTGCCGGGCCGCGCACGCCACGTACGGGCCGGTGCCGGGGGCCTCGGCGGTGTGAGCTTCGGTGGTCCCGGGGTAGGGCGGTCCGAGGTCGGGGCGGTCCGAGGTCGGGGCGGTCCCTAGGTCGGGGCGGTCCGAGCTTCGGCGTTCGGGTTACGGCCAGCCCATTAGGCTGGGGTGATCGGGGATTCCCCGAGAGGGGGCGTCCGACCGCTGAGGGCGGGCCGCCCCGCGACCGCCGAACCCAGGAGCGCAGCACACGTGGCCGTCAACCTCGCCACCATCGAGTCCGTCACGAAGGTCTACGGCACCCGCACCCTGCTGGACGCGGTGAGCCTGGGCGTGAGCGAGGGCGACCGGATCGGCGTCGTCGGCCGCAACGGCGACGGCAAGACCACCCTGATCCGGATGCTCGCCAAGCTGGAGGAGCCCGACGGCGGCCGGATCACCTGGAGCGGCGGCCTCGAACCGGCCGTCCTCACCCAGCACGACTCGCTCGACCCGAAGGCGACCATCCGCCACGAGGTCATCGCCGACCGCGCCGACCACGAGTGGCTCGGCGACGCCCGGATCCGCGACATCATCGAAGGCCTCTTCGGCGGCCTCGACCTGCCCGGTTTCGCCGACGGTCTGGACACCGTCATCGGCCCGCTCTCCGGTGGCGAGCGCCGCCGGATCGCCCTCGCCAAGCTGCTGCTCGGCGCCCCGGAGCTGATCATCCTCGACGAGCCCACCAACCACCTCGACGTCGAGGGCATCAACTGGCTCGCCCAGCACCTGCAGAAGCGCCGCTCCGCGCTGGTCTGCGTCACCCACGACCGCTGGTTCCTCGACCAGGTCTGCACCCGGATGTGGGACGTCCAGCACGGCGAGGTGCACGAGTACGAGGGCGGCTACTCCGACTACGTCTTCGCCCGCGCCGAGCGCTCCCGGATCGAGGCCGTCGAGGAGCAGAAGCGCCAGAACCTGGCCCGCAAGGAGCTCGCCTGGCTGCGTCGCGGCGCCCCCGCCCGCACCTCCAAGCCGCGCTACCGGATCGAGGCGGCCAACGCCCTGATCGCGGACGTGCCGGATCCGCGGGACAAGAGCGAGCTGATGAAGTTCGCCAACGCCCGGCTCGGCAGGACCGTCTTCGACCTGGAGAACGTCACCGTCAAGGCCGGCCCCAAGCTGCTGCTGGAGAACCTCACCTGGCAGCTCGGCCCCGGCGACCGGATCGGCCTGCTCGGCGTCAACGGCGCCGGCAAGACCTCGCTGCTGCGCGCCATGCGGGACGCGTACGCCTCCGAGGGCGACGTGCAGCCGACCTCCGGCGTGATCAAGGTCGGCAAGACCGTGCGGCTGGCCTACCTGTCGCAGGAGGTCGCCGAACTGGACCCGGAGATCCGGGTGCTGCAGGCCGTCGAGCAGGTGCGCTCGCGGGTCGACCTCGGCAAGGGCCGGGAGATGAGCGCCGGGCAGCTGTGCGAGCAGTTCGGCTTCGGCAAGGACAAGCAGTGGACGCCGGTCGGCGACCTGTCCGGCGGCGAGCGGCGGCGGCTCCAGCTGCTGCGGCTGCTGATGGACGAGCCCAACGTGCTGTTCCTCGACGAGCCGACCAACGACCTGGACATCGAGACCCTCAACCAGCTGGAGGACCTGCTCGACGGCTGGCCCGGCTCGATGGTCGTCATCAGCCACGACCGGTTCTTCATCGAGCGGACCACGGACGTCGTCCACGCGCTGCTCGGCGACAAGAAGATGCGGATGCTGCCGGGTGGCGTGGACGAGTACCTGGAGCGGCGGGCCCGGATGGCCGCCGCCGCGGCCTCTGCTGCCGCATCTGCCGTCGCTGCTCCGGCTGTTGAGGCCGCCGCCGCAGGGCTGTCCGGCGGGGACCTGCGCGCCGCCAAGAAAGAGATGCAGAAGATCGAGCGGCAGATCGCCAAGCTGGACGAGAAGGAGTCCAAGCTGCACGCCCAACTCGCCGAGCACGCCGCCGACTTCTCCAAGGTCGCCGAACTGGACGGGCAGCTGCGCGCCGTCCGGGACGAGAAGGAGGAGCTGGAGATGAGCTGGCTGGAGCTGGCCGAGCAGGTCTGAACTACGGCCTCCTGAGCAGCACTTCGAGTTCGTCCGCCGCACGGCCCAGCGCACTGAGCGCCGGGTCGTGCGGCGCACTCGGCCGGGCCGCCGGCCTGGTCGGCGGCCGGTGCTCGCGGGCCGCGGCGGTCAGTTCGTCCAGCGCCCGGCGGACCCGCTCCGTCTCGGCCGGGTCCGGCACCCGGCCGCCGTACCGGACCTGCGCGGCGAACGCCGCCACCGCGCCGCCGAGCCGCTCCAGCGCGGCCGTGGCCGGCAGCCACTGCTCGGCCAGCCGCCCGGTCGGCGGCGGCTCGGCCAAGCCCTGCCGCACCTCGTGCCGGGCGTCCGCCAACGACCGGTAGGCCGTACGGCGCAGCCACACCTCGCCCGTCCTCCGGTGGTCGGTCACCGCGTCCAGGTAGGCGCGCAGCGCGGTCGTCGCGGTGACCAGCCGGGGCTCGATCCGGTGGCGCGGACGCTCCGGCCACAACAGGTAGCCGAAGAGCAGCACCACCGCGCTCGCCAGCACGCTGTCCAGCACCCGGGGCCAGAACTCGGCCGCGCTGCTCTGCCCGCCCAACTGGAGCAGGACCAGCGCCATCGGCGTCATCACCACGGTGTTCAGCCCGTAGTGCGCCGCCGTGGCGTACGGCAGCAGGGCGACGCAGAGCGCCGCCATCGCGGTCAGCGCCCACTCCTCGGTGGTCAGCGACAGCAGCGCCGCCGTCACCACCACGCCGAGCACCGTGCCGACCGCGCGGCTCACCGCGCGCAGGAACACCGAACCGAGATCCGGCTTCAACACGAAGGCGATCGTCATCGGCACCCAGTAGCTCTTGTTCAGCGGGAAGTTGGCCGTCACCACCGAACCCGCCGCGATGCACAACGCGACCCGCAGGCCGTACCGGACCGACGGCCCGGACAACAGCCCGGCCCGCAGCCGCCACGGATCCGGCGGGGGCGCCGGAGCGGTGCCGATCCGCGCGTCGCGGCCCGCCACGGCCTCGGCGGCGGCCCGCAACGCCACGTCCAGCGCCTGCCGGGCCGGGGTGTCCGGCCGCCAGTCCGGCACCACCACCTCGCCACCGCCCTGCCGCACCGCCTCCGCCAGCAGCCCCGGCACCGCGGCCACCTCCGGCGGGACGGGCCGCCAGGCCCACAGCAGTCCGGTCGCCGCCTCCGTCGCGGCCAGGGCCGCCTCGTACATCCGGCGCAGGCCGGTCCGTTCCACTCGACGGCGGTTCGGGAGCAGGTCCTGCAGCTGGTTCAGCCGGGCCGTCAACACCCGGCGTGAGTCAGCACCCCGCGCGGTGCCCAGATCGGCGAGCGTACGGCCGAGCGCCTCGTACACGGCGGCCAACGCCCGGTTGCGCGGATCGTGGTGCGTGGTGGCCGGCAGACCCAACAACACGACGAACGCGGCACCCACCAGCATCATCGGCGCCGCCGCCCACCACGGCCCCGGCAACGGCATCCCACTGCCCAACGCGGCCGACACCAACAGCAGCATCCCCGCCGCCGACCCGCGCGGACCGGTCGCACTCAGCGCACCCGACACGAACGCCGTCAGCGTCAGCCCCACACCGAGCACGGCCGCACCCACGTGCGCGTGCTGCAACGCCGTACCGACCAGCATCCCGAACGCCGAAGCCACCACTGCGGACCCGATCCGGCCCGCCCGCAACAGCGCCGGCTCGACCCGGTCGTTCATCGTCGCGTGCATCGCCCCCAGCCCGGCGAACACCCCCAGATCCAGCCGGTGCGCCGACAACCCCGCCGCCAGCGGCACCACCATCCCGACCGCCGCCCGCACCATCAACACCACCGGCACCGGCGGCCGCGCCGGCCGCACGGCACGGGCCCACCAGGGGGTCTGAACCTGTTCGGGGGAAGGCATGTCGTCACGTCCGTTCTGCGGCCTCGGGTCGCTGCTGTGCGACATTGCGCGGCAGATGGGGCGTACCGGGTCAGTCTACCCAGCGGCCGGACGGCGGCTGTACGTGTCAAGTTCGTACCGATCGAGCCCGGGCGGGCCAAGGTCCCTGCCGGTCCGACAGGGGCGATGGCTACCATGACGGAGGCGGCAGACCGTCCCCAGGGCGGGCGGTCGAACCGACCACGACGGTAAGACGCAGAAGTTGACGGAGTGTTGCGGACGGAAGGGCCCGGGAGTCGCCGGGCGCCGGCCGTACGGGGGAGAGGTGGATTGCTGTGGGAGAGCCGACGACTACATCAGGCGCGGGGACGGGCGCGGGGACAACCCCGCCGGCCACGCCGGACGCAACGCCGTTCATGCTGGACGGACCGACGATCCCGCTGCCCTGGGGGCACGGCTTTAACATCGCCCCCGTCGTCAGCGCAGCGCAGACGAACGTCAGCGCCAGTGACCTGGTGGCGGCCTTCGGCAAGCAGGACGTCAAGGTCGAGATCGACACCCTTACCGTGTTCGCGAAGAAGATCGAGGCTCTGCTCGCAGCGATGGAGGGTTCGGAGGCAGCGCCGTACAAGCTCGAAGCACAGACCTTGACTCAGCAGAGCTTCGTCAGTGGCAGTACCCCTGGTAGCTTCCCGGAAGCGGTCTCCCTGTCCAGCACCTACGGCAAGGTTCACTCCCAGCTCGTCAAGCTGCACAAGGACTTCGTGTCGCAGATCAGTGCCATGCAGAAGGCGGTCACGACCACGGAAGGCAACTACCGGACCAACGAAGACAGTGCGACTGCCGCCCAGAACGCGGTCGCGCGCAGCGCTGGTGTTGCCGGGACGAACGGAGCTGCCGGCAAGTACGACTTCTGATGGCGGGCGGAGACGGTTCACGGGGAACGGGGAGGAAGTAGTGGCAGGCGAAACGAACTTTGAAGGTCTGGACCATTCCGTCCTTCATGGCATGGTCAACGGCACCAGCCCCCAGACGGTGCTTAGTCGCGGCACCCAGCTGCAGGCGGCTGGACGTGTTCTGACAGAACTCAGCGCAGCGCTCAAGTCGCATCTCAGTAACGTCAACTGGGAAGGTCAGGCTGCAGAGAACTTCAAGACGTGGGCCGGGAATCTGCAGCAGTCCGCGGAGAAGTTGGGTGCCTACTCCACCGGCGCGGGCAACGCCATGCACCAAGCAGGCGAAGCACTCAGCACTGCAAAGGTCGCCATGCCAGAGGTACCGACGACTGACATAGACACGGTCAGCAGGCACGCGGGTCAGACGGTTGACCAGGCGGCCTACACGACGGCCAGCTTCATGCCCGAGGGGGCAACCCCCGCGAACCTCGATTCGATCATGCAGAAGCGTAAGCCGGGCTGGGTTACCCAAGCCGAGTTCCAGGCCGCGTCGCAGCGGGCCTACCAGGCGCACCAGGAAGCCGTCCATCAGATGGAGAACCTGGCGCAGGCATATGCGGCGGCTACGACGACGCTGAACGGGCTCGGCGACAACGTGGTGCTTCCGGGGACGCCTGATACGAACCAGAACAATTCCACGGCGATTTCCCGCGGCGGGGATAGCGGCGGTGCCTACGGCGGTTCCCAGCGTGCTTCGCGAACGAGCGGCGGCAGCACCGGCGGGAGCTACAGCCCGTCCGCTGGAGACTACGGCGGCGCCACCATGAGGCCCCGCGATCCGTCAACGAGCTGGCAGGACCCGTCCAACCCGACCCACCCCGGACCGGTCCCCCCGTACGACCACGGCCAGCTGCCTCCGCCGCCGCAGGACCCGGGCACGCCCACTCCGCCGTCCCACCCGTCGGACCCGGTCACCCGCCCGGGTACCGGTCTGGACAGTCTCCCGACCCTGCCGGACCAGACCGCCCCGGTCGGCCCCGGTAGCGGCCCCGTGCTGCCGAGCGGCCCGGGCGGAACGCCCGCCTACCCGGGCGGGCCCGGTGGCCCCGGAAGCGTGCCCGGCCTGCCGGGCGGCGGGCCCATCGGCGGCTTCCCCGGCGGGACCAGCGGTGGCTCCGTCCCGACCAAGGGCATCGGCAGCATCCCCGGCAAGAGCGGCGGCTCGGTTCCCCTCCGCACCGGCCCGTTCAGCGGCGGCTCGATTCCCGGCAAGGCCGGCACCCCGGGCCTGCCCAGTGGAACGGTTATCGGCCGGGAGGGCGCCGCGAGCGGCGGCCGGGTCAGCGGATCGTCGATGGGCAGCGGAATGGGCATGCACCCCGGCATGGGTGGCGGCCAAGGTGTCGGCGGCTCGCGTGGTCGGGGCCTGACCTCCACCGCCGGTGGAACGGTCGGCGGCCGCAAGGGCCCTGCCGCAGGTGGGGAGTTCACCCCGGGCGGTACGGGCCTGCGCAACCGTGCGGTTGCCGCCGAAGCCGCCGAAGGCGGTTCCCGGTCCGGGCAGAACGGCATGATGGCCCCGGGCGCGGGCGGCCACGGCGGCAAGAAGGACCGCGACCGCCGAAACCGCGCGGACTACCTCCACGAGGACGAGGAGACCTGGACCAGCGGTACGCCGCACAGCAACCCGGACGTGGTTGAGTAAGACGGCAATGTCTGCCCGGCCACTGGCTCGCCCAGTGGCCGGGCAGACCTGTTCGGGCATGCTTCCCTGGTCGCGGGGGAGGACGAGGAGGAGTTGTGATGGGGCGGACAAACGTGCGAATGCGTTGGCGGGCTGCAATTGCGGCACTTCTGGCGGCGGGAGTCGTAGTCGGCCCGATTGCAGCGTCGGCGGCTGCGGACGGGTCGATTCGAGAGAAGCAGTGGCACCTGGACGCCATGCATGCGTCGGAGATGTGGAAAGTGTCCAAGGGGCAGGGGATCACTGTTGCGGTGATCGATGGTGGATTCAAGCTGGATCATCCAGACCTGGTGGGGCAGTTCCTGCCGGGCAAAGACTTCAGTGGCAGCTCTGGTGGCGTGGGGTCCTATGGCGACGGACACGGTACGGAAATGGCGAGCCTGATTGCCGGGACCGGCGAGAGTGTCGGAGGGACGGGAGCTTACGGCCTGGCGCCTGGCGCCAAGATCCTTCCACTCAAGATCAATAATGGTTCAGTTTCTGGGGCTTCTCCAACCGACTTTCTTGACCAGATCGGCCAGGCGGTGAATTATGCGGTCGATCACGGTGCAAAGGTCATCAATATCTCGCAAGGTATGGATGCGGCCAGATTCGCATCGGATGATGTGGTAAAGCTGAGTGGTGTCCTCGCGCAGGCGAGGGTCAAGGGGGCGCTGGTCGTGGCAAGCGTCGGGAACCAGGCGCAGTCGGGAAACCCCGTCTCCTACCCGGGAGGTTTGCCAAACGTTGTAGGCGTCGGAGCGCTCGATCAGGACGCTGTAGTGACATCGGAATCCGAGCAGGGGCCGCAGGTGATCCTTACTGCGCCGGGCATGGACATCGTCGCGGCCTGTGCTGCTGATACTGGATATTGCAAGAGCCACGGCACATCCGATGCGGCTGCTCTGGTTTCTGCTTCGGCTGCGTTGGTGTGGTCGGTGCACAAGGAATGGACTGCGAATCAGGTCTTGCGAGTTCTCATCAATACGGCGGGGAAGCCGCATGACGGGACTGTTCGTAATGATCTCGGCGGCTACGGCTCCGTGCGCCCCCGGGTTGCGTTGACGGACCCGGGGGACCCTGGCCCGGCGGATGTGTCTCCTGTTCCGGCGGCAAATCCAGTGCCGACGGCGAGTCCGTCTGCGCCTGCAAGTTCGTCCGCTCCCGCTTCGTCGGCGCCGAGCCCTATTGGAATCCCCAGCGACGTGGCGGTAGGCGCGCCGTCTGCGCAGCCGAAGGCTGAGGCGTCGTCCGGGTCGAGCAGCGCACTGCCGATCGTTGGTGGAGTGGTGGCCGGTCTGTTGGTGGTGGCTGGGCTGGTGTTCGCCGTGGTGAGGCGGCGGAAGGTGGCCGTGCCGCCGGTGATTCCACAGCAGCCGATGAGCGCGGGGACCCCGCCGCTTCCACCGTCGTATGAGCCGCCAGCGCCGCCGGAGGACAACCCGTACGCGCGGTAGTCGGAAGTCGGTTGGCTGCCCGGCCGCAGGTGTGTGCCTGGCGGTCGGGCAGTCGCGTTCTGGTCTGAACCGCTTCGGCTGAGGCGAAGCGGTTCAGCGTGAGTCGGTGCGCGGATGGTTACGCCTCGGGTGGATTCGTGACCGCGTCGGCGGCCCGGTCGTCGCGGGGCGGCGTCCTGAGGGCCGTGAGGACGCCAAGGGCGACGGTGGCGATCGCGAAGGGCGATGAGGACCGCGAACGCGGTGCCGATCAGGAAGTTGGCGGTTCCGGGTCTCATCGGTGGGCCCCGAGGTGGGCGGAGAGGAAGAAGAGGAAGCTCTTCCGCCTGGCTGCGGGTGAGGGGGAAGGCGAGGTGGTCGCCGGGCGCGGCGTAGATGCCGAAGTCGACGGCGAGCCGCAGTTGGAGAGCCGCGTCGGGAACGGACTCGGCAGTGAGGTAGTGGACGGTGGTTCGCTCGGTCACGGTTCGCACGGGTCACCTCGCTCGGCGTCGAGGAGGAGGTTGAGAAGGTTGAGCAGAGTTGTGACCAGGGTGGTGTTGAAGCGGACGAGGACTCGCCCGTCGAGGGCCGTGTCGCAACGCCAACAGCTCGTCCGCTCGGGCAAGACGCCTCTCCGGGCCTTCATCCATGAGGCCGCACTGCGGATGCAGTTCGGCGGCCCCAAGGTGCTTGTCGATCAGCTCGATCCCCTCATCGAAGACGCGGAGCAGGCCAGCATCTCCGTCCGACTGATCCGTTTCGCCGTCGATACGTTCCCTGGCGCCTCCGAGAACCTCACCTTCGCTGAGGGGCCCGTCCCTGAGCTGGGCACCGTCCAGCTGGACGTTGCCCATGGCGGACTGTTCTTCGACGCCCCGGCAAACCTGGCCAAGCATCGGGCCGTCTTCGCCCGGATGGACTCCATGGCGCTGTCCGAGGATGCGTCGCGAGACCTGATCTGGTCCGTCAAGAAGGAAGTTGAGGACAGGTATGCCTGCGCCCAAGTGGCAGAAGTCGAGTGGCGCGACAAACGAGTGCGTCGAGGTGCGGACGGTGGATGGCGTCGTTGAATTGCGCGAGTCCGATGACGGCGACATAGTCATGCGCACTACTCCCGCCAAGTTCGCGATGTTCATCCGGGGCATCAAGGCAGGTGAATTCGACTACCGCGGCGAACTCAACGCGTGATCGCACCTCGAAGGTTTTTCGCGGAAGCGAGGGAGCGTCCGCCAACCGGCCGCCCCGAGCCGTACTCCTGCAGGTAAGTGCCTCCAAGCGCAGCGCGGCGCTGACTAGGGGCGCAGCAAGTGGGCGGCGACTCAGCGGCGGCTGTCCGGCCCTTCCAGACTTCCGATCGACAACGGCCCCTCCGCTTGCCGCGTCGAGAACGACAGAGCGTCCCCTGTGAACCTTGGTACATGAACCTCTCTCCGGCAGAGGGTCAGCACGCTACCTACGCGGCATACGGGCACGGACCGGAACAGCGAGAGCGGCCGGCGGGCGAAGCCGAACCGGGTGAGGGAGGCGGGGCGGCCCGAGGAGCCCGCCTGGGCCGGTGACGCTCCGTTCGAACGCATTTGCGCTAAGGTGCCAAGTGGGCGTAAATGGGGGGTAACGGTGGGTAACGCGGGCCTGGTGCACCAGGTGCGGATGCTGCGGGCTGGGGTCGGGGATCCGTCGGTGATGCTGGCGCAGTTTCGATTGAGCGCGGTGTTGGTGCCGTTGTGGGGCGACGAGGCGGTGTGGACGGGGGACGAGGGGGGTCTGCGGTGGATCTTCGCGTTCTCGTCCGAGGAGGAGTTGGCGGCGTTCGTGCGGTCGAAGGGGCTGTCGTTGGACGGGTTTCCGTACATGACGGTGCTGGGGAGCCGGTTGCTGGATGTCGCGGTGCCGGGTCTGGGTGTGCCCGGGGGGATCGCGCTGGATGTGGTGGGGAAGGAGCCGATGCTCTTTCCTCCGGTGCGGGGGATCGTGCCGGACGAGGTGGCTCTGGACGGGCCAGGAAGCATGGGGGGTTTGGGCGTTGGGTGAGGGCTATCAGGCGGATCCGGAGGCGTTGAAGCTGGTGGCGGACGGCCTCAACGGAGTGATCGCCGAGTTGAAGTCGATCGGCATAGCCGGGATCGCGGAGGGCGGGCGCGGCTTCACCGAGCTGGAACTGGGCGGGATGGACGCCGGTGACTTCGAACTGTCCACGTCGTTCGGGGAGTTCTGCGAGCGCTGGAGCTGGGCGGTCAGGTCGCTGGTGGTGAAGGGCTCGAACATGGCAAGCAAGATCGGTCTGGCGGCCGGCACCTACCACGAGCAGGAGCAGTACGCGAGCGGGCTGACGAAGGACGTCGTGGCCGGCATCATCGGCAATCCCCACCTGACCGAGGAACAGGTCGAACACGAGTCGTGGTCGCAGGTGTGGGCCGACAACCCGATCAACGACGTCATGCACCCCGACTACTCCGGCAAGTCCTTCGACAAGGCCGAAGGCGACATCAAGCAGCAGTGGCAGAAGGCGGCCCAGGACGCGGTCCAGAAACCCGGCATGGTCAACATGACGCTGACCGCGACGGTCGGCCCCGTCCCGCCGGCCCCGGAGAAGTGACGGCATGGGATTTCTCGGAGACGCCCTGGACTTCGTCGACGATGCCGTCGACAGCGGGACGAAGTTCGTCGCCAAGGGCCTGCGCAAGGGCGGGCACCTGGCCGGGGAGGCACTCGACGCAGCCGGTCTGCACGGCGCCGGACAGACCGTCAGCGGTTGGGGCGACGACATCGCCGACGACGCCGGCGTCAAGGTCGCCGAACGCAACCTCGACCAGAGCGACGACCCGAAGGAACTGCTGCACGGCGACGCCAAGAAGCTGAACGAGGTCGCCGGCCATCTGCAGAAGTTCCACGACGCGTTCGACAAGGCCGGCCAGGGCCTGACCCGCCTGGACACCGACCACTGGACCGGAGAGGCCGCCGAGAAGTTCCGCGGGGAGTTCGACCCCCAGCCCAAGCAGTGGCTGGCGGCGGCGGACGCCTTCGCGAAGGCCGGCACCGCTCTGACCGCCTACGCCCACACCGTCAGCTGGGCGCAGGACCAGGCGAAGGAGGCCGTCAGGATCTGGAAGGAGGCGCAGAAGAAGACGGACGCCGCCGCCAAGACCTACATGAACGACGCGATGACGTACGACCTGCGGCTCAAGGCGTACAACGCGACGCCGGCCGACCAGCGCCAGGGCGACCCGCCGGCCAAGCCCGGCGAGTTCACGCCTCCCGCGGACGCGGTAGCCCAGTTCAAGGAGGCCGAGGACAAGCTGAGCGCCGCCCGCACCCAGCGGGACTCAGCCGCCCGAACGGCACTCGCGACGGTCAAGGCGCTCGTGGAGTCCGCCCCGGCGATGCCGAGCCAGACGGAGATCCTCAAGGCCGACCTGATGGACACCGCCACGTCCGTCCCGCAGCTCGCCGTCCACTTCGGCGGCGGCGTCATCAAGAGCGCCGTCGACCTGAACAAGCTCCTGCGCAGCGTGAACCCGATCGACCCCTACAACGCCACGCACCCCGCGGAGTACGCAACCGGCCTCTCCGGCCTCCTGGCCGGCCTGTCCAGCACCGCCAACAACCCGACCGAGGCAGTCAAGGGTCTCGTCGGCAGCGGCTGGGGCTCCGACCCCGCCGAGGCCGGCGGCAAACTCTTCGGCAACCTGTTGCTCGTCCCCGAAACCGGAGGCAGCGGCGTCGCCGCCACCGCCGCCGAACGCGGAGCCACTGCTGTAGCCGAAGACGCGGCCAAGAACACCGCCAAGGAAGCCGCTGAAAACGCTGCGAAGGAGGCTGCCGAGAAGGCGGCCAAGGAAGCGGCCGAGAAGGCAGCGAAGGAGGCTGCCGAGAAGGCGGCTAAGGACGCGGCCGAGAAGGCCGACTGGGAAAAGGAGTTGGCAGATCTCCCGCCGGAGGCGCGGAAGCTCCGGGAGCTTGAGGGTCAGAGCGTCGCCGAATGGCCGAACGATCCCTTGAAATCGGCGGCCAATAAGGATGTCGATCTTTCCGACATGCAGTATGCCCCGAAATGGCGAACGACACATGAGGATCTCTATCGCTTCGACAACAGGAGCCCTAGCGAAATATTCACCCCCGATGGGGGATTCCATCCGCGGGACGAGAACTACAACAATCTCTACGGCTACGCGGACAGTAACAGGCATTCCATCTTTGTCGGGACGACTCGCGACCCGGTGAACGACATCGGGGCGAGCAAACCTTGGCGCTATGACATCGATGCCGAGGGCGGCGTTGATGTCAACGCGTCCCTCCGCAAGAACAGTCCTTATCCAGAAGAGGTGGAAGTAGCCTTTCCGGGCGGGGTCAACCTCGAGAACATCAAGGGCGCCTGGCAAATGAAGGACGGCGAACCGGTCCAGTACGTAGAGAACCCGTACTACAGACCCGAGGCGGGTAGAAACCCGGGCAGTCACGCACCCTAGCGATCAGACCATTGCGATAATATGGCGCAAGAATCTCTGAAAAGGTAGGTGGCGGGTGATGGCTGGCGGCAAGGAACCAACCCTGACCAGTGCCATGCGTGTCGAGGCGCGGAAACGTCCGGGCCAGTGGCTCTACTCGGTAGACCCTGGATTCGACCCGAACGAGGACGTGCCCTCACAGGGAATCGTTGGGGCCTGGCAGATCGACCGCACCGGCGACGTGGCTGAATTTGTACATAATCCGAACTACAGGCCCTCGCCGATGGCGCTCGGATTGACCCGACCCACTAACGATCTGGAGAACAAGCTGCAACTGACGGCAACTGGATACTATAGCGAGAAGCGGTTCGCGGCGACACTCCTCGACGCGGAGCTGCTCGTCTATACCGGATCAACCTGGAAGGGGCCCGCCGCCGTACCCGGAGAAGACGGCAGAAACATCATTGACGGCTGCACATCACTCGAATATGTTCCACGGAACTGGCCAGGCGCCGTGCCGATGCCAGTGCGCCTGCTGGCCGAGGTCCCGGGCCCAATAGACTTGCGCATCAATCCCGGCAGTCGGGTAACCGTGACCATTCCCATGGAAAGCCTGCGGGAGATCATGGAATCCACGGTAAGCGATGGGAATGGAAATTGAATACCGCTGAAAGAATTCCCACGGAGGAGCAATATCATGACGCGCGGGCATTCGTCATCAAATGCCAGCGGCGTAATCATTCCGGGCTGGCATCATGCGCCGCCGATGTCGCTGCGGCGTTCGACGCGTGGTCTCAGCTCATGGACAAGAACCTGGCCCGAACCTGGGTGGCGATGAGCAACGGCGACCTCGAGCAAGCCGCGCAGTCATGGGCCATCGTGGTCGAGGGCATCTCGGTCTGGGTGAACCGCCCCGAGTTCCCGCCCTCCCTGTACGACGACGCGTACGCGTCGCGCTACGGGGGCTGAACTCGGCCTCCGACCTCGAAGAATCGCGGAGCCCGGCCGGCGGTGCGCTGGCTGGGCTCGGGAATGTCTTCACTGAGAACGCATGCCCAGGTCGTTGGTGGACCGGCGCGCTCCGGGGCGTGGGGGTTAGGGGTGTGCGCCGGGGTCACTCGGGTGGGGGCTGGTGGGGGGCCCGGCCCGTGGTGAGGGTGGGTGGTATGGATGCGGAGGGTGCTTGGCGGGTTGGGCAGTTGCGGCGGGCGGCGGCTGCGGCGTTGCTCGGGACGGCGATCGAGTTCTACGACTTCTTCCTGTACGGGACGGCGGCCGCGTTGGTGTTCGGGCCGGTGTTCTTTCCCGAACTGGGCACGGTGGGGGCGCTGTTGGCGGCGTTCTCGGTGTATGCGGTGGCGTTCCTGGCCCGGCCGTTGGGGGCGGTGGTGTTCGGGCACTTCGGGGACCGGGTGGGCCGGAAGGCGACGCTGGTGGTGTCGTTGCTGTTGATGGGGTTGGCGACGGCGGCCGTCGGGTTGTTGCCGGGGTTCGCGGTGTGGGGGTGGTGGTCGCCGGTGCTGCTGGTGGTGTTGCGGGTGTGCCAGGGCGTCGGGTTGGGCGGGGAGTGGGGTGGGGCGGCGCTGCTGATCGCGGAGAACGCGCCGGCCGGGCGGCGCGGGCGGTACGGGGGGTTCCTGCAGTTGGGGCCGTCGGCGGGGTTCGTGCTGGCGAACGGGGGGTTCCTGGCGCTCCAACTGGGGCTGGACGAGCGGTCGTTCCGGGAGTGGGGCTGGCGGGTGCCGTTCCTGGCCTCGCTGGCGCTGGTGGCGGTGGGGCTGTTCGTGCGGTTGCGGCTGGCGGAGTCGCCGCTGTTCCGGGCGGACGTGCGGCGGGACCGTCCGCCGGTGGTGGAGGTGTTGCGCGAGCACTGGCGGCCGGTGCTGGCGGGGGGTGGGGCGATCACGGTCGGGTACGCACTGTTCTACCTGACCACCACGTACGCGCTGGCGTACGCGACGTCCGGCCTCGGGGTGGCGAGCACGCTGGTGCTGGCGATGCTGCTGGTCGGGGCGGTGGGTGGCGCCGGGACGGTGTGGTTGAGCGCCTCGCACAGTGACCGGTGGGGCCGGCGGCGGACGTTGCGGTGGGCGGCGGGCCTGGCGACGGGGTGGTCGCTGGTGCTGTTCCCGCTGCTGGAGACGGTGCGCCGGCCGCTGATGTTCCTGGGGCTGGCCGGGGCGATGGTGGTGCTGGGCTGTCTGATGGGCCCGTTGGCGGCGTTCCTGCCGGAGCTGTTCCCGACCCGGGTGCGCTACACGGGTGCCGCGCTGACGTACAACCTGGGCGGGGTGGTCGGCGGGGCGACGACGCCGCTGGTGGCGACCAGGCTGACCGCGGTGTACGGGACGGCACAGCCGGTCGGCTGGTACCTGGCGGCCCTGGGCGTGCTGGCCCTGGGCTGTCTGTGGCTGCTGCCGGACACCACGGGTGCGGAGTTGGCGGCGGTGGACGGCGGACGCCGCCGGGCGCCCGTTCTGGGGGCGGACCCGGCGGCGTAGACGTACGTGTGGGCCGGGCGGTCAGCCGGCCAGGGCGGCGCGGCCGGCCAGCACGATCGCGGTGTGCCGGGCGACGCGCTCGCCCAGGTGCTCGGCGGTGGCGATGTCGGCCTTGTGGACGGCCTCGGCGCCGGCGTCGGACGGGGAGGAGGCGGCGGCGCCGCTGAAGAAGCCGAGGCGGTTGAGGTCGTTCTCGCTGGCGGTGGTGGCGTTCCAGCCCGGCTTGAGGCCGAGGTTGACCCAGTTCATGCCGTGCTGGGCGGCGAGAGTCTGGAAGTAGCTAAGGGTGCTGGCCTTGTCGCCGCTCTTGGAGGCGGAGTTGGTGAAGCCAGCCGCGACCTTGTCCTTCCAGGCGTCGGTGAACCAGCGCTTGCTGGTGGCCTCGGCGAAGACGTGGAAGGCGCCGGAGGCGGTGCCCATGTAGGTGGGGGAGCCGAAGACGATCGCGTCGGCGGCGTCCAGCTGGGCCCACTGCTCCTCGGTGATGGTGTCGACGGCGATCGAGACGACCTCGGCACCTGCGGCGGCGGCGCCGCGGGCGACGGCCTCGGCTATCACGGCGGTGTGGCCGTAGCCGGAGTGGTAGGCGAGGGCGACGGTCGGGCGGATGGCGGTCATGCGGGGCACTCCTGTGCGGGCGAGGAACGGGCGGAGGAAGGGCGGTGGAACGGGTCGAGGCCCGGGCGGGGGTACGGCCGGTCGAACGGTCTCCAATATAGACCAGGTCTCTACTGGAGACCAAGAGTGAATTCGAGACCAGGGATGGATCGGAGACCGCGGGACTACCCTGGACGGCATGACGACGGAGGAAACGGCCCTGACCGGGACCGGGGGGCAGGGGGAGCAGGAGCTCGACGTCTTCGCCCAGCTCTGCCCCAGCCGCGAGATGTTCGCCGAGCTCGCCGACAAGTGGTCGTTGCTGATCCTGATGAGCCTCTCCGCCTGCGGACCCCAGCGCTTCTCCGAACTCCAGCGCGGGATCGGCGGGGTCAGCCGCAAGATGCTCACTCAGTCGCTGCGCAACCTGGAGCGCAGCGGGCTGGTGCTCCGTACGGTCTTCCCGGAGACGCCGCCCCGGGTGGTCTACGACCTGCGCCCGCTCGGCCGGGAGCTGGCCGAGCTGGTCTCCCCGCTCGGCCACTGGACGGAGCGGCGCGCCCGGCAGATGCTCGCGGCCCGCGAGGAGTTCGACGCGGCGCGCGCCGAAGGGGGCCGGTAGCGGGCGGGCAGGTGGCGGCCGCGGGGCGGCTCGGAGCCGATTTCCCTTTCGGGTCGACGGCCGTGTAATGTCTTCCTTGTTCGACCGGCCCGGGAAAACAAACCCGGCAAGCCCCTATAGCTCAGTCGGTAGAGCGTCTCCATGGTAAGGAGAAGGTCTGCGGTTCGATTCCGCATGGGGGCTCCACTGAAAGACCCTCGCCTCTCGGCGGGGGTCTTTCGCGTTCCCCCGGCTCGGACCCGCACCAGGTCCGCCCCCAGGCCCGCCCCGGGACCGGCGACACGCGGTGGCCTAGCGAGTCGGGTACGGAATGCGCTGTGATGGTGCGTCATCGGCCGTCCGCCCAAGGGGTGCGGGCGCGAGCCGGGCCCCGACCGGGAGGGCGTCATGGGTGTTCGACTCGTGGTGGTCGACGACCACCGGCTGCTGGCCGAGGCGCTGGCCACCGCGCTCCAACTGCGCGGCCACCGGGTGCTCGCGGTCGGCTCCCCGGCCGGCGTCGCCGCCGACCTGGTCGCCGGGCGGCGGCCCGAGGTGTGCCTGCTGGGGGTGTCCGCGCCGGGGGAGCCGGGCGCCTTCGACGGGCTGCGCCGGATCCGCCGGGAGCGCCCCGAGGTGGCCGTGATCGTTCTCGGGCCGGTCGGCGAACTCCGCGGTGTGGCCTGCGCGTTCGCGGCCGGAGCGGCGGGGTACGTGCCGAGCGACGAGCGGATCGAGGTGGTCGAGCGGGCGATCGGACGGGCCCGGGCGGGCGAGGCCGCGGTGGCGGTGGACGTCCTGCGCGGGGCCTTCGACCAACTGCTGCGCCCGGTGGCCGAACCGGACGACGAGGCGGTCCGGTTGCTGCGGCTGCTGACCCGCCGTGAGGTGCAGGTGCTGGCCCGGATCGCGGACGGCGAGGACACCGCGGCGATCGCCGCCGGGATGCGGATCGCCGCGAGCACCGCCCGGACCCACGTGCAGCGCGTGCTGATGAAGCTCGGCGCGCGCACCCGGCTGGAGGCGGCCGCGGTGGCCGCGCGCACCGGTCTGCTGGAGCGGATGGCCGGCGGCTGAGCAGAGCGGCGGGGAAGAGCGGCTGAGCAGAGCGACCAGGAAGAGCAGCCGGGAAGAGCAGCCGCGAAGAGCGCCGGGAAGATCGCCGAGGAGAGCGGCCCGCGAGGACGGCCGCGGGCGCCTGTGGAGGTCGGCTGAGGACTGGGTGAGAATGCGCGGGAGCGACCGCCCGGGTGGTCGGGAGCACACCGCCGGGCAGGGACAATTGACCCCAGTCGTTCGCATTCCGTCGATGGCGCCGCCGACCGGGCGGACCATCGCCCGCTGGAGGTCTCATCATGAGTAAGTACCTGGTCACGGGTGGCGCCGGCTACGTCGGCAGTGTGGTGGCCGCCCACCTGCTGGAGGCGGGTCACCAGGTGACCGTCCTGGACGACCTCTCGACCGGCTTCCGCGAGGGCGTCCCGACGGGTGCCGAGTTCGTCGAGGGCCGGATCCAGGAGGCCGACAAGGTGCTGGACGGCTCCTTCGACGGCGTGCTGCACTTCGCCGCCTCCTCGCAGGTCGGCGAGTCGGTCGTGGACCCGGAGAAGTACTGGCGCAACAACGTGGCCGGTTCGCTGGAGCTGATCACCGCGATGCGCGCGGCGGGCGTGCGCAAGCTGGTGTTCTCCTCCACCGCCGCCGTGTACGGCGAGCCGGAGGTCGTGCCGATCGCCGAGACCGCCCGGACCTCGCCGACCAACACCTACGGCGCCAGCAAGCTCGCCATGGACCACATGATCACCAGCGAGGCCGTCGCGCACGGCCTGGCCGCCGTCTCGCTGCGCTACTTCAACGTGGCCGGCGCGTACGGCGCCTACGGCGAGCGCCACGACCCCGAGTCGCACCTGATCCCGCTGGTCTTCCAGGCCGCGCTCGGGCAGCGCCCGCACATCGCGGTGTTCGGCGACGACTACCCGACCCCGGACGGCACCTGCATCCGCGACTACATCCACGTCGCCGACCTGGCCGACGCCCACCTGCTGGCGCTGGACGCCGCCAAGCCGGGCGAGCACCTGATCTGCAACCTGGGCAACGGCAGCGGTTTCTCGGTGCGCGAGGTGATCGAGTCGGTCAAGCGCGTCACCGGCCGGGAGATCCCGGTGCAGGTCGCCGGTCGCCGGGCCGGCGACCCGGCCGTGCTGGTGGCCTCCGCCGAGCGCGCCCACGAGGCGCTGGGCTGGACGCCGCGCCGCCCGAACCTGGACGACATCGTCGCCGACGCCTGGAAGTTCGCCCTGGAGAAGAGCGGCAACTAGGGCCGGTCGGCCTGCAGCGGCCAACCGCCCGTCGCGGCCGGTCAGTTGGACGGTTCCCCGAGCCGCCCGACTGCCCGGCCCGCCACTCGCGCCACTCCTGGCGAAACTCACCGAACCGCCACGGGAGCGTTTCCCGGCCCGTACGCTGAGTGCGGTACCGGTGGGGGCCGGCGCCCTTTCGGCCTCACCGGCCACCGGTGGGCGGGCGGAGCGGAGGGTCCGGAACGCGGACGCCGGACCGGTCCCCGCCTCCCGGGCTCGGGGTGCTCTGAGCAGGGGGTAGTGACGATGGGGCGGATCCGGGTCCTGGTGGTCGACGGCCACCGGATCTTCGCCGAGGCGCTGGCCGCGGCCCTGGCCGCCGAGCCCGACGTGGAGGTGGGCGCGGCCGGCAGCGCGGCCGCCGCCGAGCGGGCGCTGGAGCGCGCCGCCGCCGAGGGCCGGGCCTACGACGTGGCTCTGATCGACGCCGACCTGGGGGCCGAGGCCGCCGGGCCGGGTGCCCGGGCCAGGCCCGGTGGCGAACCGGCCGAGGAGGTCCGGCGCCGCCCGCCCCCGGCCGTACCGCCGCCGCGACGACCGGGCGCCGCGCCCGCGGTCCCGGCGGCCGGCGCCCGCCCCACCGAGCAGATGCGCGCCGACCAGCTCCGTGCCGACCAGCTCAGGCCCGCCGCCCCGCCGCCGGACGGCATCACCCTGCTCGGCCGGCTCCGCCGGGCCCACCCGGGGCTGCGCGCGGTGGTGCTGGCCACCGCCGACGACCCGCACCGCGCCGCCCGGGCGCTGCACGCGGGTGCCACCGGCTGGGTGGCGAAGGAGAGTTCGCTGGCCCGGCTGCTCGCGGTGGTCCGGGGGGTGCTGCGGGACGAGACGCACCTGCCGCCCGCGCTGCTCACCGGGGTGATCCGCGAGCTCACCACCGCCCGGCGGGACCGTACGGAGAGCGAGCGGTTGGTCGACACCCTGACGCCGCGGGAGAGGCAGATCCTGCGCTGCATGGTGGCGGGCCTGGGCCGGCAGGCGGTCGCGGAGCGGCTGTACCTGTCGCCGCACACCGTTCGCACCCACATGCAGAACGTGCTGGGGAAGCTGGGGGTGCACTCCACGCTGGCCGCCGTCGCGGTGGCCCGCCGGGCCGGGGTCAGTCCCGCGGAGCCGGCCGTGCCGCCGTCCATCGCCTCCGCCCCGTAGCCGGAGCCCGGGGGAACTCAGCCCGAGGGAACTCAGTCCGAGGGAACTCAGTCCGAGGGAACTCAGCCCGGGATGTTGTCGAACGGTGCGACCAGCAGCCGCAGCAGGGCGGCGAGTTCGCCCTGCTGGCCGGAGCTGAGCTGGGCCAGCAGTTCGCGCTCGTGCGTCAGCAGGCCGGCCAGCGCCTGGTCGGCGCGGTCGCGGCCGTCGTCGGTGAGCCGGACGAGCACGCCGCGGCGGTCGTCCGGGTCGGGCAGGCGCTTGACCAGGCCCTTGCCGGTGAGGCGGTCGATCCGGTTGGTCATGGTGCCGGAGGTGACCAGCGTCTGGGTGAGCAGCTGGCCGGGGGAGAGCTGGTAGGGGGAGCCGGCCCGCCGCAGGGCGGTCAGGACGTCGAACTCCCAGGGCTCCAGGCCGTGCTCGGCGAAGGCGGTGCGGCGGGCGCGGTCGAGATGGCGGGCGAGCCGGCTGACCCGGCTGAGCACCTCCAGCGGCTCCACGTCGAGGTCGGGGCGCTCCCGGCGCCATGCTGCGACCAGCCTGTCGACCTCGTCCTCCATGACGATCAGTGTATCGGTGGATGTGTCGATGTGAAGTCTCTTGACATCGAGAAATGTGCAAGCGAGGCTACAGGAGATATCTTGATGTCGAGATACCTGCGAGGTGAATCATGACCAGCCCCGTCTGGGACCCGGCGCAGTACCTGCGCTTCGCCGACGAACGCACCCGCCCGCTGCGCGACCTGCTCGCCCGCGTCCCCGCCCTGCCGAACGAGCCCGCCGCGACGATCCTCGACATCGGCTGCGGCCCCGGCAACTCCACCGCCGTCCTGCGCGAACGCTGGCCGCAGGCCCGGATCACCGGAGTCGACAACTCCGCACCGATGCTGGAGACCGCCCGCACCGAGGGCGAGCCCACCGCCGACTACCTGCTCGCCGACGCCCGCGACTACGACCCGGCCCCGGCCGGGCCCGACCTGATCGCCTCGAACGCGACCCTCCAGTGGGTGGACGGGCACCTGGCGGTGCTGGCGCGCTGGGCGGACGCCCTCAAGCCCGGCGGGGTCGTCGCCTTCCAGGTGCCCGGCAACTTCGAGGCCCCCAGCCACACCCTGCTCGCCGAACTGCGCCGCAGCCCCCGCTGGCGTGACGCCCTCGGCACCGACGCCGTCCGGGGCGGCGTCCACCAGCCGGGGCAGTACCTGGACGCCCTCGCCGGGGCCGGCTGCGCCGTCGACGTCTGGGAGACCACCTACAGCACCCTGCTGCCCGGGCCGGACCCGGTGCTGGAGTGGGTCAAGGGGACCGCGCTGCGCCCGGTCCTCGGCCGGCTCACCGACCCCGCCGACCGGGCCGCCTTCCTCGCCGAGTACGGGCAGCTGCTGCGCGAGGCCTACCCGGCCGGGCCGTACGGGACGGTCTTCCCGTTCCGGCGGATCTTCGCGGTCGGGGTGAAGCAGTAAAAGCGGAACAGTAAGGACGGAGCAGTAAGGACGGAGCGGCAAAGGCGGAGCAGCAAGAACGGAGCAGCGGGGGGAACGACAGCAGCCGGGCTCAGGCCTTGCGGTCGCCGACCAGCCTCGGGTGCCGCTCCAGGCCCTCCAGCCCGTGCCAGGCCAGGTTCACCAGGTGCGCCGCCACCGTCGCCTTGTCCGGCTTGCGGACCTCCAGCCACCACTGGCCGGTCAGCGCGACCATCCCGACCAGCATCTGCGAGTACATCGGGGCCAGCCGGGCGTCGAAGCCCCGGGACTTGAACTCCAGGCCGAGGATGTCCTCGACCTGGGTCGCGATGTCGCTGATCAGCGAGGCGAAGGTGCCGGTCGACTGGGCCACCGGCGAGTCCCGGACCAGGATCCGGAAGCCGTCCGTCGAGGTGTCGATGTAGTCCATCAGCGCGAACGCCGCTTGCTCCAGCAACTCGCGCGAGTGCCCGCCGGTGAGCGCCCCCGTCACCATGTCCAGCAGCAGCTGCATCTCGCGGTCCACCACCACCGCGTAGAGCCCCTCCTTGCCCCCGAAGTGCTCGTACACCACGGGCTTGGAGACGCCGGCGCGCTCGGCGATCTCCTCCACCGAGGTGCCGTCGTAGCCGCGCTCCGCGAAGACCGTCCGGCCGATCTCCAGCAGCTGTTCCCGGCGCTGCTTGCCGGTCATCCGGACGCGGCCGCCCCGCCGGCGCGGGGCGGGCGCCGTTCCGGGCACCGCGTCCGCGGGGCCTTCACCGCCGCCGACGGAGGCCGCGCCCGCCGCAGCGGCGGCCAGCGGACGGGCCGACGCCGTTCCGGGCGCCGCGTCCGTCCGCGTGCTGTGGTGACCGCCTGTGCTGTCTGCGCTGCTCCCGTTCACCCCTACATCATGCTGGAAGCGCCGCCTCATGCTGCGCGGCGGGCGGCGATCCGCTGCGCGTCAGGCCAGCGGACGTCCCGGACCCAGCCGGCCAGCTCGAACCAGCGGATCAGCCGGGCCGAGGAGTCGATCTGTCCGCGCAGCACCCCGTGCCGGGCCGAGGTCGGGTCGGCGTGGTGCAGGTTGTGCCAGGACTCGCCGCAGGAGAGCACCGCGAGCCACCAGACGTTGCCGGAGCGGTCCCGGGAGCGGAACGGGCGCCGGCCGATCGCGTGGCAGATCGAGTTGATCGACCAGGTGACGTGGTGCAGCAGCGCGACCCGGACCAGCGAACCCCAGAAGAAGGCGGACAGCGCGCCCTCCCAGTCCAGGCTCACCAGGCCGCCGACCAGCGCGGGCAGCAGCAGCGAGATGGTGGTCCAGAGCCAGAACAGCCGGGAGATCCGCCGCATGGCCGGATCGCCGACCAGGTCCGGCGCGTACTTGAGCTGCGAGGTCTGCTCCTCGTCGAACATCCAGCCCATGTGCGCCCACCACAGGCCCTTGATCAGTGCGGGGACGCTCTCGCCGTAGCGCCACGGCGAGTGCGGGTCGCCGTCCTTGTCGCTGAACCGGTGGTGCTTGCGGTGGTCGGCCACCCAGCGCACCAGCGGGCCCTCGACCGCCAGGCTGCCGACGACCGCCAGGACCAGCCGCATCGGGCGGGAGGCCTTGAAGGCACCGTGGGTGAAGTAGCGGTGGTAGCCGACGGTGATGCCGTGACAGGTGAGGAAGTACATGGCGACGGTGACCGCCGCGTCCGTCCAGCCGAGCCCCCACCCCCAGGCCACGGGTACCGCGGCGACCAGGGCGGCGAACGGCACGAGGATGAACAGGGCGAGCGCGATCCGTTCGGCGAGGCCCTGTTTCTCGCCGCCGCGGGTGGCGGATAGCCGGGTGGCGGCGTCGGCGGAGGGATCGGAGGAAGGATCGGGAAGCGCGGTGGCCCCCGAGCGCTCCTCGCCGGCCTGGATGGTCATGGGCGTCCCTTCGCGGCGTCCCGGACCCGGGACAGGCGGAGCCTACGTTTGCGTAACCTACGGCATCGTAGGTTGCGCTCCGTGTCCAGGGGAACACACCGCAGCGCGGCGCTCGGGTGAATTCACCCGACCGGATGGATGAACCCTGGATCCGTCCCACGATGGGACGACTCGCACACAGACTCATCGCATGCGACCGAAGATCGAACAGCGCGAAGCCGCCCGCCGCCTCTGCTGCGAGGGACGGACCTACGACGAGATCCAGGCCGAGCTAGGGGTGTCGAAGAGCTCGATCTCCCTTTGGGTGCGGGATCTGCCGCGGCCGGTCACTCGCCGAGAGCAGTCACAGAGGGGTCCCCCGCGAGCGGTGGCGGTTGAGGATCATGATCCATGACAGTGCGGACGTTGCCGCAGCCCAGCGCCACTGGGTGGAGGTCACGGGCATCGCGGCGGAGCGCTTCGGGCGCATGACTCTCAAGCGCCACTCGGCCAAGACCGCCCGGCGGAACACCGGCGACGGGTATCGCGGCTGTCTGGTGGTCGGCGTGCTCGGCGGAGCGGACCTGTACCGCCGAATTGAGGGATGGTGGATCGGTATAGCCGATACCCAGAGCGGGGGTCACTCGGGTAGTGTCTGAGCAACTATCCGCCGTGGTGTAATGGCAGCACAGGGCCCTTTGGAGGCCTTTGTCTGGGTTCGAATCCTAGCGGCGGAGCCAGCGGCCCCTCTGAGCCGGGCCTATCGACTGGGCGCCGGTATTGTCGGTGCTGCTCGGCGGACTGTGCGGTTGGTGACCGGCCTGGGTCCGGGCCGGGCCTGCTCTGCCCTCTCTCGCGAACCTTAATGAGGAGCCTCCCCGCATGGGTGCCAATTCGCTTGCCGCCGTTGTCGTGCTCGCCGCCGGTGGTGGGACCCGGATGAAGTCGAACAAGCTGCCCAAGGTGCTGCACGAGGTGTGCGGGCGCTCGCTGGTGGGGCACGCGGTGTCGGCGGCCGGGGAACTGATGCCGGGGCAGCTCGTCGTGGTCGTCGGGCACCAGCGCGAGCAGGTCGAGGAGCACCTGGCGGCGCACTACCCGGGCGTGCGCCCGGTGGTGCAGGAGGAGCAGAACGGCACCGGCCACGCGGTGCGCACCGCGCTGGAGGCGCTGGCCGCCGACGGCGTGACGCTGGACGGCACGGTGATCGTCACCGCCGGGGACTCCCCGCTGCTGACCGGCGACACCCTGCGCCGGCTGGCGAAGTCGCACGAGGCGCAGCAGAACGGCGTCACCGTGCTGACCGCCGTCGTCCCGGAGCCCTTCGGCTACGGCCGGATCCTGCGCGACGAGGACGGCACGGTCGCCGCGATCGTCGAGGAGCGGGACGCCACCGACACCCAGCGCGCGATCGCCGAGATCAACTCGGGCGTCTTCGCCTTCGACGCCAAGCTGCTCGCCGAGGCGCTGGCCGAGCTCACCACGGACAACTCGCAGGGCGAGGAGTACCTGACCGACACCCTGGAGATCCTGCGCAAGGCCGGGCACCGGGTCGGCGCCGTGGTCGCCGAGGACCACCGGGACATCCTGGGCATCAACGACCGGGTCCAGCTGGCGCAGGCCCGCCGGCTGCTGAACGACCGCCTGCTGGAGCGGGCGATGCGCGCCGGCGTCACCGTGGTGGACCCGGCCACCACCTGGGTCGACGTCCAGGTGACGTACGAGCCGGACGCCGTCGTGCTGCCGAACACCCAGCTGCAGGGCGCGACCCACCTGGGCGAGGGCTGCGAGGTGGGCCCGAACTCCACCCTGAAGGACACCCTGGTCGGCGCCGGCGCCCGTGTGAGCAACACCACGGCCGACCGCGCCGAGATCGGCGAGCTGGCCGCCACCGGCCCGTACGCCTACCTGCGGCCGGGGGCCAAGCTGGCCCGCAAGGCGAAGGTCGGCACCTACGTCGAGATCAAGAACTCCGAACTGGGCGAGGGCGCCAAGGTGCCGCACCTCTCCTACATCGGCGACGCCACCATCGGCGAGGGCACCAACGTCGGCGCGGCCTCGGTCACCGTGAACTACGACGGGGTCAACAAGCACCGCACGGTCATCGGCGCGCACTGCCGCACCGGCTCGGACAACATGTTCATCGCCCCGGTCACCGTCGGTGACGGTGCTTACACCGGCGCGGGCTCGGTGATCACCACCGACGTTCCGCCCGGCGCACTCGGCGTGAACCGCGCGCAGCAGCGCAACATCGAGGGCTGGGTCGAGCGCAAGCGCCCCGGGACGGTGTCCGCGCAGGCCGCGAAGGCCGCGGTGGACGGCGCCGGGGAGGTCTGACCGTCCGGCCGCGGGCCGGCCGGACGGTCCCGGGGCGGACGGTTTCCGCGCGGGCGCGTAACCTTGGGGACATACGTGCGCCACTGGGCCTACCGCCCGTGTCCAGGCGTACCGACAATTCCCTGATCCCCCGTGGGTGCCGGCTGCGCCTGCCCTCCTCGGGAGTGGGATTCAGCGTCCGCAACGCGAGGAGACGGTGCAGTGAGCGGGATCACGACGTCGGGTGAGAAGAAGCTCAAGCTCTTCTCCGGCCGTGCCCACCCGGAACTGGCGAGGGAGGTTGCCGAGGCGCTGGGGACCGAGCTGGTCCCGACCAAGGCCCTGGACTTCGCCAACGGCGAGATCTACGTCCGCTTCCTGGAGTCGGCCCGCGGCGCGGACTGCTTCGTGATGCAGAGCCACACGGCTCCCATCAACCAGTGGATCATGGAGCAGCTGATCATGATCGATGCTCTGAAGCGGGCCTCCGCCCGGAGCATCACCGCGATCCTGCCGTTCTACGGCTATGCCCGCCAGGACAAGAAGCACCTGGGCCGCGAGCCGATCTCGGCCCGCCTGATCGCCGACCTGCTGCGCCAGGCCGGTGCCGACCGCCTGATGGCCGTGGACCTGCACACCGCGCAGATCCAGGGCTTCTTCGAGGGCCCGGTGGACCACCTGTTCGCGCTGCCGCTGCTGGCCGACTACATCGGCGAGAAGGTGGACCGCTCGAAGCTGACCGTCGTCTCGCCGGACGCCGGCCGGGTCAAGGTCGCCGACCAGTGGTGCGACCGGCTGGACGCCCCGCTGGCGATCATCCACAAGCGCCGCGACATCACCCAGGCCAACACCATCCTGTCGGCCGACGTCGTCGGTGACGTCAAGGACCGGGTCTGCGTCCTGGTCGACGACATGATCGACACCGCCGGCACGATCTGCGCCGCCGCCGACGCGCTGTTCGAGAACGGCGCCGCGGACGTCCTGGTCGCCGCCACCCACGGCGTGCTCTCCGGCCCGGCCGCGGACCGGCTGAAGAACTCGCGGGTGAGCGAGTTCGTCTTCACCAACACGCTGCCCACCCCGGCGGAGCTCCAGCTGGACAAGATCACCACGCTGTCCATCGCCCCGTCGATCGCCGCCGCCATCCGCGAGGTGTTCGAGGAGGGCTCGGTCACCAGCCTCTTCGAGGGCGTGCACTGACGAAGCCCCGCGCAGGCGGCCCCGGACCATCGACGGTCCGGGGCCGCCGCCGTTTCGCGGGAGGGCGCCGATTTCGCGGGAGGGGGTCGGTGCGGTTAGACTCGTGAAACTGCTCGGCGAGGGATGCCGTGTGCCTGCTCGACGGGCACCGACACCGTGATCGACGCGCTGCCGGTAGCGGATTCCGTCCGCCGGCAGAGGCCGTTACCGCCGAGTGACCCCCGAACGTACTGAGGGTGTGGTCCCGGCGGTTTTTCGCGTTGCCTGCACCCCCGCGCCAGTCTTCCCGAGGAGTGCAGTCGTGTCCGAGATCCGCCTTGCCGCTGAGACCCGTACCGAGTTCGGCAAGGGTGCCGCCCGTCGCGCCCGCCGCGCCGGCTTCGTCCCCGGTGTCGTCTACGGCCACGGCCACACCCCGGTTCACCTGAACCTGCCCGGCCACGACCTGATGATGGCCCTCAAGACCCCGAACGCCCTGCTGGTCGTTCCGATCGAGGGCAAGGACGAGTACGTCCTGCCGAAGGCCGTCCAGCGCGAGGCCATCAAGCGCACCATCGAGCACGTCGACCTGCTGCTGGTCAAGCGTGGCGAGAAGGTCACCGTCGAGATTCCGGTCCACACCGAGGGCGAGCTGGCCGCCGGTGGCAACCTGCTGGAGCACGTCCTGCAGGCCCTGCCGATCGAGGCCGAGGCCACCCACCTGCCCGAGGCCGTCACCGTCTCCGTCGAGGGCCTGGAGGCCGGTGCCTCCGTTCTCGCCAAGGACATCGTCCTGCCGGCCAACGTCTCGCTGGCCGTCGACGCCGACGCCGTCGTGCTGCAGGTCATCGCCGCCCAGGCCGCCCCGGCCGAGGAAGAGGGCGCCGAGGCCGAGGGCGCCGAGGCCTGAGCCTCGTAGCCTTCACGGCTTTTGACCGCTGCCCCGGTCGCTCCCCTGGAGCGGCCGGGGCAGCGGTGTGTCCGGGATGATGACGTCGAGCGCGGATTCGAGCGCGAAGGAGAGAGGCATGGCCGAGGATTACGACGGGCCCTGGCTGGTGGTCGGGCTGGGCAACCCGGGGGAGCAGTACGCCAGGAACCGGCACAACATCGGCTTCATGGTGGTGGACCTGCTGGCGCAGCGGATGGGCGCCAAGTTCAAGGCGCACAAGAGCCGGGCGCAGGTGGCCGAGGGCCGGCTGGCGGGCAAGCGGGTGGTGCTGGCCAAGCCGATGTCCTTCATGAACCTCTCGGGCGGGCCGGTGACGGCGCTGCGGGACTTCTACAAGGTGCCGGCCTCGGCGCTGATCGCCGTCCACGACGAGCTGGACATCGACTACGCGGCGCTGCGGCTGAAGCTGGGCGGCGGGGACAACGGCCACAACGGGCTGAAGTCGATCACCAAGTCGCTGGGCCCGGACTACCACCGGGTGCGCTGCGGGATCGGCCGTCCGCCGGGCCGGATGGAGGTCGCGGACTTCGTGCTGAAGGACTTCTCCTCGACCGAGCGCAAGGAGCTGGAGTGGTTCGTGGACCGCTCGGCGGACGCCGTGGAGGCGCTGCTGTCCGAGGGGCTGGAGCGGGCGCAGGGCACGTACAACTCCTGACGTCTCGTCATGTGCACGGTGTGCCGGGTACACAACAGTCGTACAACGCTTGCCCCGCCAAACCTGAATCCGTGTGAGAAGCCTGTGCGGGATCGGATAGCGTCGGCCTGGTACGCGAACGGGTCCTGGGGAGTTCTCGATGCGGAGATTGCGTCCGGTCCGCCGACTTCGGCGGCTCCGGGTGGTCCGGCTGAAGCAGCTCGGACGACGGGTGGGCACCGCCGGTGCGCTGGGGGCGGCCGGGATGCTGCTGTCCAGCGGTGCGGTGGCACACGCCGATCCGGTGGCCGAGCCGGATCCGGGGGTCACGCCGGAGCCCGCGGCGGCGCAGTTCGGGCCGGTGCTGGGCGATCCGGTCGGCCCGGACGCCGGGCTGCTGGCGGTCGGCGGGGGCCTGGTGGTCGCGGCCGGCGGAGCGGCGCTGTGGCTGAAGCGCCGGCGCACGGGCGAGCCCGCGGAGTAGGAACGTGAGGTGAGGGGCCGGTGTCCACGGGAGTGGGCACCGGCCCCTCGCCGTCTTGTCATCCGTTTCTGGCGGGTGGGGCGTCATGAGGGTATGAAGCGCGAATCGATGCGCCCGGGGGGTTCCGGATCCGACCCGTTCGACGAGTTCGTCGCGGCGCGGTACCAGGCCCTCCTGCGGGGGGCGTACCTGATCACCGGGGATGTTCACGACGCCCGGGACCTGTTGCACGACGCCCTGGCACGGGTGTACCCGAAACGGTCGGCGATCCGGGAGCCCGGGGCGGCCGAGGGGTACGTCCGCAGGACGATGGTCCGCACCCACGTCTCGCGGTGGCGCCGGACCAGGCGCGAGGTGCTGACGGCCGCCCTGCCGGACGGGCCCGCGGTCCAGGAGGCCGAGCGGGACGGGCAGTTGGTGGCGGCGCTGGCCGGGCTGCCGCGGCGGCAGCGGGCGGCGGTGGTGCTGCGCTACTACCTGGACCTGTCCGTCGCCCAGGTGGCGGTGGAGCTGGGGTGCTCGGTGACCACGGCGAAGACCCACCTGGCGCGGGGGATCAAGGCGCTTCGACAGGAACTGGAACCGGCGAGGGAGTTGGTGGGGCGTGAGCGCTGAGGACGGGTTCGAGGAGGAGCTGACCGTCCGGCTCGGGGCACGTGCGGCGGGGATCGGCGGCAGCCCGCCGCTGGCCGAGCTGCGCGAGGCGGGGCGCCGGCGGGCGCGGCGGCAGGGAGTCGTACGGGCGGTCACGGCGGTGGCGGTGCTGGCGGTCGGCGCGGGGGCGCTGACACAGCTGGGCGGCGGAGGGGGTGCGGGTTCGGGTACCGGGCCGGCGGGGGCCCCGATCGTGAAGCCGTCCGTGACCCAGAGCAGGACGTCGTCGTCGTCGCGGGGGGCGGAGACCGACGAGCGGGTGAAGACCGTCCTGAGCTGCCAGAGCGGGCCGTCCTCGGCACCGGCGTCGTACCAGCAGGGGAGGGCGGACCTGGTGGCGGCGGGCCAGGCGGTCGAGCGGATGGCGCGGCAGGAGTACGGGGACCACTACTTCGCGACCTGCCTGGACACGGCCGCGGCCACGCTGGTCGTGATGCGCAGCCCGGGCCCGACGGGCCTGGACGCCGCCGTGTCGCGGGCCGTGTCCCAGTGGCCCGAGGTGAAGCCGCGGTTCGTCGCCGCGCCCTCGTACCCCTCGCAGCTGACCCTCGCCAAGGAGATCCGCGCGGAGGCCGGGGACTGGGCGGCGTCGAAGGGCGTGTACATCGCGTGGGTGGAGATCGCCCTGGACGGCAAGGGGGTGATCGTCCACACCCCGGAGCCGGAGACCGCCCGGGCGGAGATCGTCCGGGAGTACGGGAACCTGGTCTCGGTCAGCCTCTGAAACGGCGTGGGGCCGGTGCTCGTGGAGAGCACCGGCCCCGACGCGTGTCCGAGCGGTCGTCAGCCGGTGTTGCGCAGGCCGGCGGCGATGCCGTTGACGGTGAGCAGCAGCGCGCGGGCGCGCAGCGGGTCCTCGTGGCGGCCGGCCGCGACCTCCTCGCGCTGGCGGCGCAGCAGCGCGACCTGGAGGTAGGAGATCGGGTCGAGGTAGGCGTCGCGGACGGTGAAGGTCTGCTTCAGCACCGGGTTGTGCTCCAGCAGTTCGCTCTCGCCGGTGAGCCGCAGCACCTCGCGCAGGGTGAGCTCGTGCTCGGTGACGATCTGGTCGAAGATGTGCCGCAGCTCGGCGGGCACCAGCTGCTCGACGTAGTGGCGGGCGATCCGCAGGTCGGTCTTGGCCAGCGTCATGGCGACGTTG
Source organism: Kitasatospora sp. NPDC053057 (assembly GCF_044546945.1). Classification (NCBI taxonomy): domain Bacteria; kingdom Bacillati; phylum Actinomycetota; class Actinomycetes; order Kitasatosporales; family Streptomycetaceae; genus Kitasatospora; species Kitasatospora sp. NPDC053057. The sequence continues at coordinate 169,104 of NZ_JBITZP010000013.1, forward strand.
GACAGGAAGTTGCGGAAGAAGTGCCACTGGCCGTACATCTCGTCCAGCACGTCGCCGAGGCCGGCCGCGCGGGCGGCGGCGAGGCCGGAGCCGACGCCGTACCAGCCGGGGACGATCTGGCGGGACTGGGTCCAGCCGAACACCCACGGGATGGCCCGCAGGCCGTCCAGCCCGGCGCCGGAGTCGGGGCGGCGGGACGGGCGGGAGCCCAGGTGCAGCGAGGCGAGCTGGTCGACCGGGGTGGCGGCGAAGAAGTACTTCGGCAGGTCCTCCTGGTCGACCAGGGCGCGGTAGGAGGTGTGGGCGGCCTCGGAGACCCGGTCCATCGCGGCGTCCCAGCGGGCCAGTTCCTCGGGGGCCTGGCGCGGGGCGGTGTGCAGCGCGGAGGCGGCGAGGGTGGCGGAGATGGTCAGCTCCAGGTTCTCCCGGGCGAGGGAGGGGAGCAGGTACTTGTCGGAGATGACCTCGCCCTGCTCGGTGACCTTGATCTCGCCCTCCAGGGTGCCCCAGGGCTGGGCCAGGATGGCCTCGTGCGAGGGGCCGCCGCCGCGGCCGACGGTGCCGCCGCGGCCGTGGAACAGGCGCAGCCGGATGCCGTAGCGGTGGGCGACGTCGCGCAGCCGGCGCTGGGCGCGGTGGATCTCCCACTGGGAGGTGGTGATGCCGCCGAACTTGGAGGAGTCGGAGTAGCCGAGCATGACCTCCTGGATGTCGCCGCGCAGCGAGACGAGCAGCCGGTAGGAGGGGTCGGAGAGCATCTCGTCCAGGATGCGGTCGGCCTGCTGGAGCTCCTCGGTGGTCTCCAGCAGCGGCACGATGCCGATCTTGGCGATCCCGGAGTGCAGGTCGATCAGGCCGGCCTCGCGGGCCAGCACCGTGGCGGCGAAGACGTCGTCGGCGCCCTGGCACATCGAGATGATGTAGCTCTCGACGATCTCGTCGCCGAAGCGCTCGAAGCCCTCGCGGATGGTGTTGAAGACGCCCAGGGTCTTGGTGCCGGCCTCGTCCAGCGGGGCCGGGGTGGGGGCGAGCGGGCGGCGCGAGCGCAGCTCCTTGGCGAGCAGCTTCTGCCGGTACTCGCGGGGCATGTCGGCGTAGCGCCAGGCCTCCTCGCCGAGCCGGTCGAAGAGCTGGCCGAGGGCGTGGTGGTGGGCCTCGGCGTGCTCGCGCACGTCCATGGTGGCGAGCTGGAGGCCGAAGGCCTCGATGGTGCGGATGGCGCGGGCGAGGCGGCCGTCGGCGATCAGCTCGCCGCGGTGGGCGCGCAGCGAGTCCTGGATCAGCCGCAGGTCGGCGATCAGCTCGCGGGTGCCGACGTAGTCGCGGCCCTCGACGTGCGGGGTGCCGCCGGCCAGGCGCTCGCGGGTGTTCTCCAGCTTGAGCCGGATGCAGGTGGCCTTGAGGCGGTAGGGCTCCTCGGCGTTCATCCGCTTGTAGCGGGGGCTGAGTTCGGGGAGCAGGTGCAGGTCGGTGTTGAGCGAGGCGAGCAGTTCGACCGAGGCGCCGGCCAGCCGCTCGGAGGTGGAGAGGGTGTTGCGCAGCTCGTCGATCGCGGCGAGGGCGTCCTTGATGCCGTACTCGTGCTGGAGGTTGAGGACGTCCCAGGTGACCTGCGGGGTGACGTTGGGGTTGCCGTCGCGGTCGCCGCCGATCCAGGTGCCGAAGGTGAGCGGGCGCACGCCGTCGGGCAGGCCGAGGCCGACCCGGGCGAGCTCCTCGTGCAGCTCCTCCAGGACCTCGGGGACGGCCTCGCGGTAGAGCTCGTCCAGGTAGTAGACGGCGTTGCGGGCCTCGTCGGTGGGCTCGGGGCGGGCGATGCGCAGTTCGTCGGTCTGCCAGAGCAGGTCGATGACCTCGGCGAGGCGGCGGTCGGCCGAGCGCTTGGCGCTGCTGGTGCGGGCCGGGTCGGCGGCGGCCAGGCCGGAGGTGAGCTCCTCGCGGTGGATGCGGTCGAGGAGTTCGCCGATCCGGCGCAGCTTGTTGAGCACGCTGCGGCGGGCGGCCTCGGTGGGGTGGGCGGTGAAGACCGGGCGGACCGCGAGGTGGGCCAGGGTGTCCTCGAGGTGCTTGGGGTCGGCGTCGGCGAGCTGGTCGGCGGTCTGCGCGAGCAGCGAGCCCTCGCGGGCGCGACGGGTGGCGAACTCCCGGCCGCGGTGCACCTGCTCGGTGACGTTGGCGAGGTGGAAGTAGGTGGAGAAGGCGCGGACCAGCTTCGCCGCGGTGTCCAGGTCGATGTCGGAGAGGAGTTCGGCGGTGGCCTCGCCGTCGGTGCGGCTGAGCAGGCGGACCTGTTCGACCAGGCCCAGCAGCTGGGGGCCCTCCTGGCGGACCAGCGTCTCGCCGAGCAGGTCGCCGAGGCGGCGGATGTCCGCGCGCAGGGCCGAGTTGTCTGCGGCTGCGCCGGCGGCGAGAACGGTGGGGCTGTCCGCCGGGGTGGGGACCGGAGCGGTCACGGCTGGCTCCCTGTGGTGGTGGGGTTCGGCAACGGCTCATCGTCACAGGTCCACGCGCAGTGTGGCGGGTGTGACGCGTGCGGACCGCGCTGTCCGACGCGACCAGCATAGGTGTCGGGGCGGTTGCTGTCCGAGACCTGGCCGGATGGCGGACAGAGCCGCCGAAAACCACCTGTGGTCTGGACCACTTAAGGGGTGCGGGGGGCGTACCGGCCAATCCCGGTGGGGAAGGGAAGGGGTTGCCGCTTACTCTGTCAGGCATGAGCAAGTCGCCTGGGGAGCGCGTGCCGGTCCGGTCGTTCTGGTGGTGGAAGCGGCGGCGCAGCGCCCTCCTCGACATCGGGCTGGCGCTGCTCGCCGCGGTCGAGTGCTCGGCCAGCACGATCGCCTTCCTGTCCGCCCGGATCCATGTGAGCACCGTGGGTGCGGTCGGGATCGCGCTGCTCGGCACGCTGGCCGGCGGTTCGCTGGTGGTGCGCCGGCGCTGGCCGGCCGTACCGGTGCTGGCGACCCTGCTGGTGACGCCCGGGATGCTGGGCGTGGTGCTGCTGGTGGTGTCGCTGTACACGCTGGCGGAAACCTGGGAGTGGCCCTCCCGGCGCCGCCGGGTGGTGGCGCTGGCCGGGCTGGCCTTCGCCGAGGCGGCGGCCGTGATCGCGGTGACGCTGATCGTGCCAGGAGACTCGCCGGTGGAGCAGCCGCCGCTGTGGATCCAGATCCTGTTCTCGTTGCTGGTGGCGGTCGGGCTGACCGTCGCCCCGGTGGTGACCGGCCTGTACGTGGGGGCGCGGCGGCGGCTGATCGAGTCGCTCAAGGACCGCGCGCACGGCCTGGAGACCGAACTGGACCTGCTGGCCGAGCAGGCCCAGGAGCGCGCCCGCCGGGCCCGGCTGGAGGAGCGCACCCGGATCGCCCGGGAGATGCACGACGTGGTGGCGCACCGGGTCTCGCTGATGGTGGTGCACGCCGGGGCGCTGGAGCGAATAGTCGTCAAGGACCCGGAGAAGGCCGCGCAGAGCGCCAGGCTGATGGGTGAGGTGGGCCGGCAGGCGCTCAACGAGCTGCGCGAGATCCTCGGCGTGCTGCGGATGGACGACGAGCGGCAGCCGGAGCCGGACTCGCTGGCCGGGCTGCCCCGGCTGGTGGACCAGTCTCGGGCGGCCGGGATGGCGGTGACGCTGACGGTCAGCGGCAGCCGGCAGGAGTTCACCGGCGAGGCCGAGCAGACCGCCTACCGGGTCGTCCAGGAGGGGCTGACCAACGCCCACAAGCACGCGGACGGCGCCCAGGTGTCGGTGCTGCTGGCGTACGCGCCGAACGGGGTGCGGGTGAGCGTGGTGAACGCCTGTCCGGGCGGGGAGCGGGGCGCGGCGAAGCTGCCCAGCGGTGGCAACGGGCTGGTCGGGATGCGGGAGCGGGTGATCGCGCTGGGCGGCACCTTCTCGTCCGGGCCGGAGGCGGACGGCGGGTTCCGGGTGGAGGCGGTGCTGCCGTCCCGGCTGGCCGTCCGGAGCGACCGGCTCGGGTAGGGGTTCAGTCCTACCCCTCGTCGGTGCGCAGCCGTTCGGGGGCGGTGCCCAGGACGAGGGCGCTGATCGCCTGGTCGATGCCGTGGCCGAGGAACCACTCGCCGGTGTGGTCCAGGCTGTAGACCCGGCCCTCCTCGTCGATTGCCAGCAGCGCCTGCCCGTACGCCTCCTCGCCGAGCGGGGCGAGCTGGGTGCCCAGCGCCCGGCCGAGGTCGAACAGGGTGCGCGGCTGGTGCAGGCCGCACATCGGGTCGATCAGGAAGGGGGTGCGGGCCAGCTGGCGGCCCGGCCCGGACAGGTCGAAGGCGAGGCCGCCGAACTCGGCCCAGGCCTCCACGGCCGCCGGGAACACCGCGTGCGGGACGCCGCCGGGACCGCCGTGCCCGACCAAGGCGTCGGCCCACTCCTCGGCCTGCCGGATCTGCCAGCGGCCGGGGTGCCAGCCGGAGGCCTTGAGCTCGGCGGCGACGTCGGCGGGGAAGCGTGGGCGGGTCCGCCCGGCGCCGGCCGGGGGCCGGGTGCCCGGGGCGAGCGTGCCCGGGGCGAGCGTGGCCGGTGCGGGCGGGGGCGGGCTGGGCGGATTCAGGGCGTGCTCCGGAGGCTCGGGGACGGGGGCGTACGAGGGGCGGCAGGGCGGGAGTCCGGCGTGCGGACGGCTCAGCGCGCCGGCGGCCCGACGGCGACGCTCAGCACAGTGAAGTGCTCCAGCATCGGGGCGCAGGAGCGGCACGGCGGGGCGTGGGTGCCGTGCGCCGGGTCGCCCTCCTCGCGTATCCGGAGGGTCGTCATCCGGGCTCCCTTGAGCGCCTTGCGGGCCTCGTGGAGGCTCATCGGCTTGCGGGCCGCGCGCTTGGAGCGCTTCCCGTCGACCGTGGTCAGGTACTGGGAGAGCAGGACGGCCTCCGGGCAGCGGCCGGTGAACCGCTCGCGGGCCTCGACCGGCAGGGTGTCCAGGAACTCGCCGACCAGCGGGTGGAGGACCGGGCGCCGGTCGTCCTTGTCGCCCGCCAGGGTGTGCACCTCGCCTCCCTTGAGCGACAGCGCGGCGGCGACGGCGGGCAGCAGGCTGTCGCGGTGGTGGCGCAGCACGGGCGGGCCCGCCGGCTCACCGGTGGTCATGCGGCGTCCTCCTCCTCGTTCCTGGCGGTCCGGTTCCTGTAGGTCCCCGTGGGGTCCGGGGCAAGCCTGTCATTTGACACCGACAACCGCACAACCGGGGTGCGGGCCAGGCGAACACCCGTGCGGTTCCCGGCGGATCGCGACCGCGCCCCACCCGCATCCTGGCCGCACCCGGGCCGGATCCGCACAGCGTCGTCATGACTTGTCCACCGATCTACCGAAACCGTCCCCGGGTCCGGACGCCGGCCGGTACCGTTCCGGCGGCGAGCCGAAGGGGACGCGTACCGGCCCGGCCGACTCCGTTGCCAGCGCCGGACGTTGAGGCCACCGAGGCGGGCGCGGCCCCTTCGGCGCCGGAGCCGTGGCGCTGCTGCCCGTCCACCTGTTCGGCCAGTTCGCGCCGATGGACGCCCTGCAGCCGGCGTCGCGTCCGCTCGGTCACGGCGAGGCTCCTTCCCGGTCGCCGAGCGGGCCGCCCGCGAACTGCTCGGCCTGCCGCTGCATCCGCACCTCACGGAGGCACAGCAGCTGCGGGTCGTGGAGGTGTTGGAACGGGCTCTGGGTGCGGGGGATCGGCCGGGCGGGTGAACCAATAGGCTGGTGCCCAGCAAGCGCACCGAAGAATTTGCAGCAGCCAGTGGGGGCTCCCAGATGACGACAGGTCGGCCCGGCGTCGCCGCCGCACCGAACGCGGCGTACGCAGGTCAGGTGGTGCAGTTCCCGGATCCGGTCCGCGCGGAGCGGCACCCGGCCGGGGTCCAGGTGGACGAGTCCGGCTACCCGGACTTCGGCCCCTACGCCGCCGCGGCGGCCGAGGTCGCCGACCCGCCGGAGGGCTTCGGCGTGGACGAACTGCGGCTGACCGACTACGTCTCGGCCAACGTCGCGCTGTTCACCCAGGGCCACCCGCTCTGGGCCGACCTGGAGACCGCGGTGGCCACCCCGCCCGGCTGGACCTGGCACCACGCGGTCGGCCGGGCCGCCCCCGGCTGGCGCCGGATGGAGCTCGTCCCGGTCGAGGTCAAGGCCCTGCTGCGGCACCACGGCGGCCTGGCCACCTCGCCCGCCGACCACTCCCGCCGCGGCACCCGCCCGCTGCAGGAGCGCCGGCCCGTCCACTTCTCGCTGGCCAAGGACGGCGGGGACCCGATCGGTGTCCCCGAGGACCTGGTGCAGCGCGCCGAGGAGCGCCTCGGCTACCGGCTGCCCGGCGCCTACCGCACCTTCCTCAAGCTGGGCGGCGGCCGCGGCCCGGTCGGGGTGGCGCTGGACACCGAGCTCGGCATGCTGCTCGACCAGCCGTTCCTGACCCTCACCGAGGAGTACGGCACCGAGGACGTCGTGTACGCCAACAAGTGCCTGCGCGACCACTTCACCAAGGACTACCTGGGCATCGCCTACGCGCAGGGCGGCATCATCGCGCTCAAGGTGCGCGGCGACCGGACCGGCTCGGTCTGGTTCCACCTGTACGACGACGCCCGGGACTCCGGCGCGCCGGAGTCCCCGGAGGAGCGTTGCGCCCGGCTGCTGCTGCCCTGCGGGGACGACTTCGACGCCTTCCTGCTGCGGCTGGCCGGCAGCCCGCCGGAGCTGGAGACGGTGGCGGAGCTGATGGTGGACGGCGGGTTCGCCCGGGCCGTCCCGGTGGACTGACGTGACCGCGGGAACGGCGTTGAGGGAACGAGTGGGGACGACGGGGACAGGGGTGAACCGGGCGTGGTGACGTACGCGCAGGCGCAGGAGCTCGCCGAGGAGTGGATCAACGGCGGCGTGCCGCACGCGCAGCAGCGCGAGGTGCGGGTCCGGGAGTTCGACCTCGGCTTCGTCTGCTGGGCGGTGTCGCCCGCGGAGGCGGCGGCCGGCCCCGCGGGCGCCGGTGCCGACGGCGACGGCGGGTCGGGGTCGGGCTCGGGTTCGGGCGAGGCGCGGCTGGTGATCGCCCGCGACTCGGGCGCCAGCACGCTGTGGCCCGCGCTGCCCGTCAACGAGGTGGTCCGACAGTACGAGGAGGTGTACGGGCGGCCGGTCGCGGCCAACCCGGCCGGGGCGGCCAAGCCCGCTCCGGGGCCGGTGGAGGCCACCTCCTTCCTGCTCAGCCCGCCGCAGTGGCTGCAGGAGGCGGGGGCGGCGGCGATCGCGGCGGAGGCGGAGAAGCTGGGTGGCGCTGCCGCCGCTCCGGCCGCTGCGCCTGCTCCGGCTCCCGCCGTGCCTGCTCCGGTGCCCGCCGACGAGCCGCCCGCGCCGGTGCCCGCGCCCGCCGTGCCGTCCGCGCCCGCCGTGCTGACCGAGCCGCCGGTCTCCGACCGGCCCGCCGGGGACGCGCCGACCATGCTGGCCCCGCCGCCCGGCGAGGAGCCGCTCGGCGCCGCGCAGCCGCCGGCCGCCGCACCGGTGCCGGCGCCGGCACCGGTCGCGCCGATCCCGCCGGCCGCCCCCGTGCCGCCGGCCGCCCCGGTCGGTGCCGAGGCGGCGACCGTCCTGATGTCCGAGGGCCTGCGCACCTCCGGTTCGGACCTGCCCGACGCGCCCGCCCCCGCCGGGGCCGAGGCCGCGACCATGCTGATGCCCCCGGGCAGCGGCGGCTACGGCATGCCCCCGGTCCCGCCGATCGGCGCCCAGCCCCCGGCCGCCCAGCCCCCGGCCGCCCAGCCCCCGGCCGCGCCGCCCGTCGCCCCGCCGGCCCCGGCTCCCGCCGCGGCCGTCGAACCGGCGCCGACGCTGCTCGCGCCGCCGGACGCCATGCCCGGCCTGATGGGCCTGCCCGGTGCCCCGGCGACCCCGCCCGGCGCTCCGGTGGAGCAGGCACCGACCATGCTCGCCACGCCCGGCATCCCGCCCGGTCCGCCGGTCGGCGGAGCCCCGGTGGAGCAGGCGCCCACCATGCTGGCCTCGCCCGGCGGGCTGGCCGGCCTGCCCGGTGCCCCGGGCCCGGCCGCCCCGCCCTCCGCCACGGGCCAGGGCGGCCTCGGCCGCGCCCCGGGCTCGGCCCCGCCGCCGCCCCCACCGGGTGCGCTGCGCGGCGGTTCGGCCGGCCCGTCCGGTTCGTCCGGCGCGGGCGGGCTGGGCCGCACCGCCGGGTCCGTCCCGCCGCCGCCCGCGCCCGCCGAGCTGCGGCACACGCCGGGCTCCGGCACGCCCGCCGCCGGCTCCGGCGGCCGTTCGGCCGGTTCGACCCCGCCGCCTCCGCCCCCGGCCGGCCTGCGCGCCGGTGCCGCCCCGGCCCCGGCCCCGCAGGGCGCGCCCGCCCCGGCCGCCGCCGGGATGGCGTACGAGGCGACCCAGCTGGCGAGCGCGATCGACCCGGCGCTGCTCGGCGGCCCGGCGGACCCGGGCACGCCGCCGTCCGGCGGCCCCGCCGTCCCGCCGCCGCCCGGCGGACCGGCCGCCCCCGCCGCGCCCGCGGCCGGGTACGGCTACCCGAACGCCGGCGCCGCGCCCGGGGTCGTCCCGCCGACTCCGGTCACCGGCCCGCCGCCGGGCGCGCCGGTGCCGCCCGGGGTGCCCGCGGTCGGCCCGGGCTACTTCGCCGCGCTCAGCTACCGGGGCCCGGACGGTTCGGAGCAGAAGCTGCTGCACCGCAGCGAGCCCGGCACCCCGCACCCGGAGTGGAAGATCCTGCAGGACCTGCGCCGGCTGAACGTGCCCCCGGAGCAGGTGCTGGAGCTCTACACCGAGCTGGAGTCCTGCGATCTGCCCGGCGGCTACTGCAACCGCATGATCGCGGCCTCCTGGCCGAACGTGCGGCTGACCCACACCGCCCCGTACGGCCGTGACCACGCCTCCCGGCAGGCCGGGATGGCGGAGCTGCTGGACCACCTGGACGAGCTGCACCAGCTGGCCTCCGGCGCCCAGCGGGTCCGCCCGTTCCGGGCCCCGCTGCCCGCGCCCGGATCGGTCCAGCCGCTGCCCCCGCTGCCGCCCCAGCAGCTCGCCCAGGAGCTCGGGACGGCCTTCGGGCAGAACCTGTTCCGCTACGAGCAGCGCGCCGTCTCCCGCCAGGGTGTGCCCGAGCCGGTGTCGCAGACGCTGATGTGGGCCGGGCTGCCGCGCGACTTCGGGCCGTTCTTCTGGGCCCAGGCGCAGGAGGGCCGGCCGATCCCGACGCTGGCCGAGCTGGCCGCCGAGCGCGGCCTGCCCACGGCCGCGGACTTCGGCGGCTACCTGGTGCTCGGCAACGACTACGGCCGTCAGCTGTGCGTCCAGTACGGCACCGCGAACGTGGTCGCCGTGGACGTCGACGGAACCGGCCAGCCGCCGCGCTTCGTCAACAGCGGTGTACCGGAGTTCGTCCGCGCGCTGGCCCTGCTGGGCCGGATGTGGCGGCTGCGGTACGGGCTGACGCCGGAGCAGGCCGGTCGCTGGACGACCGACTTCCAGGCGGAGCTCGCCGCGATCGACCCGGCGGCCCTGCAGTCCACGGACACTTGGTGGGCCGTGCTGCTGGAGCAGTTCTGGGACGGTCTGCTGTAGCGGACCGTCGCGGATCCTCGCAGGTGGGGAGGGGTCGTTCCGGTGTCCGGAACGACCCCTTCGGCATGCCCCGGTAGCTGTGCCTCGTTGGGGTTTCGTCCGGATCTGCGCAAAATAGGTCAAGAGGATGGGTCTATTCGTCCGGTCCTCGACGTATTCCGGTCCGCACGACGGCCGAATCCGGCCCCGGTCTCCCAACCGGTTCCGGATCCGGCCGTTCCGTCCGATCATGGGCTCCGCAGCCCGCGAACGAGGGGAAGAGCCCATGAGCGACGCCGTCCCCCAGTACGGCTTCACCCAGGCCCGGCGCGGCTACGCGCCCGAGCAGGTCGACCGGGCGCTCGCCGCCCTGACCGCCCAGCGCGACGAGGCGTGGGAACGGTTGAGCGTCCTGGGAGCCGGGATCCGGCAGATGGAGACCCGGCTGGACGACATCCGCCGAGCCGCCGACGAGGCCCCGGAGCCGGACTACCAGGTGCTCAGCGAGCAGGCCGCCGGACTGGCCGAGATGGCCCGGAACGAGGCGCGCGCCGTCAAGGAGAAGGCCGAGCGCTTCGCCGAGGACCTCCGGGACGAGGTCTACGAGCAGGGGCAGGCGCTCGACAAGGCGGCCAAGGAGTACGCCGCCACCACCCGCGCCGAGGCCGACGCGGCCGCCCGCCGCATCGACGAGCGCACCCGCGCCGAGGCCGAGGGCATCCGCTCGGACGCCGACCGGGAGAGCCGCGCCGCCCGCGACGCGGCCACCGCCTACGCCGCCAAGGTCCGGGTGGCCGCCGCCGAGGCCAGCGAGCACGCCGAGGCCGAGCTCGCCGCCAAGCGGCGCCAGGCCGACGAGGCCTTCGCCGCGGCCCAGGCCAAGGCCGACACCGAGGAGGCCGAGGTCTCCGCGACCGCCGAGCGCCGGGTCAAGGAGGCCGAGCAGCACCGGGAGACGGTGCTGAACCGGATCAAGCAGCTGGAGACGGACGCCCAGGCCAAGGCCGACCAGCTGATCGAGCAGGCCCGCCGGGAGGCCGAGAAGATCAACGCGGAGAGCGAGCGCGAGCAGCAAGCGTTCGACGCCCGGCTGGAGACCGTGCAACACCACCTGGACCACATCAAGGCCACCCTGGCCTCGCTCACCGGCGCGGCGGTCGGGCAGATCGAGCCGGAGGTGCTCGCCTCCGCCGGTGCCGCGGCCGCTCCGGCGGACGCGGTGTCCGACGCGGCGCCGGCGGACCCGGAGGCGGACACCGGGGAGATCCCGGTGGCGAACCTGCGGAAGGCGGTGCCGGCCGACACCGAGGCGGACGCCCCGGCGCGGGAGAGGACGACGGCGGTGCGGCAGCCGGTGCTCGGCGGGTCCTCGGCCTCCAGGGTCGCTGAGCTGAAGGACGCCAAGGGCTCCGAGGACACCGAGGTGGTGACCGGCCCGGTCGCCCCGGCCGTGGTGCCGCCGAGGCCGGCCGCGCCGCCCCTGCCGGCGGCCGAGCGGGACGGCGTGGCCGAGCGGGACGGCGTGGCCGAGCGGGACGGCGCGGAGAACGGGAACGGCGCGGAGGGCGCGGACGGCGTCGAGGAGACCCGGATCATCCCGAAGATCGTCATCGTCGACGACGGCGCCGGTTACGCGGCCCCCAACACGGTGACCTACCGCCGCCGCTAGACCCCGACCGGCTGGCGGAGCGGGTGGACGAAGCGAAGAGGCCGAGACCCGTGGCGCCCTCCAGGAAAGGGCGCCACGGTTCCCGGCGCTTGGGCGGGCGCCCCCACCCAGGGTCGCCCGGCCTCGCACCTCCGACCCCCATCGGGGGTGCGACAGTGCCGCCACAGCCATCCCCCACGGTTGGGTGCGGCGGGCACGTTCACCATGGTGCGCGATCTCCATGGACGGCCAGTGACAGGAGTATGGCCAGTTCGTGGCGGATGGCGGAGCCGGGCCCGGACCGGTGCCCGACCGGTTCGTCCACCGGCCGGCCGGTGTTCCGTCCAGTGGTTCGCCTGCGGTCGCGTCCCTGACAGCGCGGCGGGCCCTCCCGTCGGTTCGTCCCCGCGCGGTCCGCCGCCCGGACGGCGTGGCCCCGCCGGGCTCGTACGCCGCGTGCCCGTCCGTGCCGCGGCGTAGGCTGGAGACCCCCGGCCGCTCGGCGCGCCGGGCCGTTCGCGTTGCCCCGGCGGGCTTCTCGCCGCCCGGAGGCAGCACCAGCCACGGGACGAAGAAGAGACCCAGATGAGCCTGACCGGACTTCTCGATGTCGTCGCGCGGGACGCGGCGCTCGCCGAGGCGATCGAGGCGGCCACCGCCACCGGAGCCGCGGCCGGCGGCCGCCGCCACCTTGACCTGGTCGGACCGCCCGCCGCCCGGCCGTTCGCGATCGCCGCGCTGGCCCGCGCGCTGGCCGGGCGGGCCGCCGGCGACCGGGGCCGCCCGGTGCTCGCCGTCACCGCCACCGGGCGGGAGGCCGAGGACCTGGCCGCCTCGCTGCGCTCGCTGCTGCCCCCCGACGCGGTCGCCGAGTACCCGGCGTGGGAGACCCTGCCGCACGAGCGGCTGTCGCCCCGTTCGGACACCGTCGGCCGCCGGCTGGCCGTGCTGCGCCGGATCGTGCACCCGCGGGCCGACGACCCGGCGGCCGGGCCGGTGCAGGTGATCGTGGCCCCGGTCCGCTCGGTGCTCCAGCCACAGGTCAAGGGGCTGGCCGAGCTGGAGCCGGTGGCCGTTCGGCGCGGGGAGTCGCACGACCTGGAGGAGGTGGCCCGCCGGCTCGCCGCGGCCGCCTACGCGCGGGTCGAACTGGTCGAGAAGCGCGGCGAGTTCGCCGTCCGCGGCGGCATCCTGGACGTCTTCCCGCCGACCGAGGAGCACCCGCTGCGGGTGGAGTTCTGGGGCGACGACGTCGAGGAGGTCCGCTACTTCAAGGTCGCCGATCAGCGCTCGCTGGAGATCGCCGAGCACGGCCTGTGGGCGCCGCCCTGCCGCGAGCTGCTGCTGACCGACGAGGTGCGCGCCCGGGCCGCCGAACTGTCCGCCGAGCAGCCCGGGTTGGCCGAGATCCTGGACAAGATCGCCCAGGGCATCGCGGTCGAGGGCATGGAGTCGCTGGCGCCGGTGCTGGTGGACGACATGGAGCTGCTGCTCGACGTGCTGCCGCTCGGCTCGGTCGCGGTGGTCTGCGACCCGGAGCGGGTCCGCACCCGGGCCGCCGACCTGGTGGCGACCAGCCAGGAGTTCCTGCAGGCCTCCTGGGTCGCCGCGGCGGCCGGCGGTGACCGGCCGATCGACCTGGAGACCATCGACGTCTCCGCCGCCTCGCTGCGCTCGCTCGCCGAGGTGCGCGAGCACGCCGCCGAGATCGGGCTGCCCTGGTGGTCCGTCAGCCCGTTCGCGACCAGCGAGTCCTCGGTGAACGAGGTGCTGGAGTTCGACGCCAACACGCTGACCCTCGGCATGCACGCCGTCGAGGCCTACCGGGGAGACACCGCCCGGGCGATCGCCGACGCCAAGGAGCGGCTGGCCGCCGACTGGCGGGTCGTCATGGTGACGGAGGGCCACGGGCCCGCCTCCCGCCTGGCCGAGGTGCTCGGCAACGAGGGCATCCCGGCCCGGCTGGTCGCCGACCTCGCCGAGGCGCCCACCCGGGACGTCGTCTACGTCTCCTGCGGCTCCATCGAGCACGGCTTCGTCGACGAGGCCCTCAAGCTCACCGTCATCACCGAGACCGATCTGTCCGGCCAGAAGTCCTCCACCAAGGACATGCGCCGGATGCCGTCCCGGCGCCGCAACGCGATCGACCCGCTGGCCCTGGTGGCCGGCGACTACGTGGTGCACGAGGCGCACGGTGTCGGCCGGTACGTGGAGATGGTGCAGCGCACCGTCCAGGGCGCCACCCGCGAGTACCTGGTGCTGGAGTACGCCCCCGCCAAGCGCGGCCACCCCGGCGACCGGCTGTTCGTGCCGACCGACCAGCTCGACCAGGTCACCAAGTACGTCGGCGGCGAGGCCCCGACGCTGCACCGGCTCGGCGGCGCGGACTGGGCGAAGACCAAGCAGCGGGCCAAGAAGGCGGTCAAGGAGATCGCCGCCGACCTGATCAGGCTGTACTCGGCGCGGATGGCCGCGCCCGGCCACACCTTCGGCCCGGACACCCCGTGGCAGCGCGAGCTGGAGGACGCCTTCCCGTACGCGGAGACGCCGGACCAGCTGACCACCATCGCCGAGGTCAAGTCCGACATGGAGAAGTCCGTCCCGATGGACCGGCTGATCTGCGGCGACGTCGGCTACGGCAAGACCGAGATCGCGGTGCGCGCGGCGTTCAAGGCCGTGCAGGACGGCAAGCAGGTGGCGGTGCTGGTGCCGACCACGCTGCTGGTGCAGCAGCACTTCTCCACCTTCGCCGAGCGCTACGCCAACTTCCCGGTCACCGTGAAGGCGCTGTCCCGCTTCCAGACCGACAGCGAGGCCAAGGCCGTCCTGGAGGGGCTGTTCGAGGGCTCGGTGGACGTCGTCATCGGCACCCACCGGCTGTTCTCCTCCGAGACCAGGTTCAAGGACCTCGGCCTGGTCATCGTCGACGAGGAGCAGCGCTTCGGCGTCGAGCACAAGGAGCAGCTGAAGAAGCTGCGCGCCAACGTGGACGTGCTCACCATGTCCGCGACCCCGATCCCGCGCACCCTGGAGATGGCCGTCACCGGCATCCGCGAGATGTCCACCATCACCACCCCGCCGGAGGAGCGGCACCCGGTGCTGACCTTCGTCGGCCCGTACGACGAGAAGCAGATCTCGGCCGCGATCCGGCGTGAACTCCTGCGCGAGGGCCAGGTGTTCTACATCCACAACCGGGTGGAGTCGATCGACAAGGCGGCCGCCCGGCTGAAGGACCTGGTGCCCGAGGCGCGGATCGCCACCGCGCACGGGCAGATGGGGGAGACCCAGCTGGAGAAGGTCGTCGTCGACTTCTGGGAGAAGGAGTTCGACGTCCTGGTGTCGACCACGATCGTGGAGTCCGGCATCGACATCTCCAACGCCAACACCCTGATCGTCGAGCGCGGCGACACCTTCGGCCTCTCCCAGCTGCACCAGCTGCGCGGCCGGGTCGGCCGTGGCCGCGAGCGCGGCTACGCGTACATGCTGTACCCGCCGGAGAAGCCGCTCACCGAGACCGCGCACGAGCGCCTGGCCACCATCGCCCAGCACACCGAGATGGGCGCCGGCATGTACGTCGCGATGAAGGACCTGGAGATCCGCGGCGCCGGCAACCTGCTCGGCGGCGAGCAGTCCGGGCACATCGCGGGGGTCGGCTTCGACCTCTACATGCGGATGGTCGGCGAGGCGGTGGCCGAGTTCCGCGAGTCGCTGGCCAACGGCGGCGCGGAGCCGGAGGAGGAGCCGCTGGAGGTGAAGATCGAGCTGCCGGTCGACGCCCACGTGCCGCACGACTACGCGCCCGGCGAGCGGCTGCGGCTGCAGGCCTACCGTTCGATCGCGGCGGTCAACTCGGAGGCGGACATCCAGCAGGTCCGGGACGAGCTCGTGGACCGCTACGGGAAGCTGCCCGAGCCGGTGGAGAA
Source organism: Kitasatospora sp. NPDC053057 (assembly GCF_044546945.1). NCBI lineage: Bacteria > Bacillati > Actinomycetota > Actinomycetes > Kitasatosporales > Streptomycetaceae > Kitasatospora > Kitasatospora sp. NPDC053057. The sequence continues at coordinate 184,225 of NZ_JBITZP010000013.1, forward strand.
CCTGCTGATGGTCGCCGCACTGCGGCTGTACGCCCGCAGGTGCGGGATCTCGGACATCACCCTGCAGGGCTCGAACGTCCGCTTCGGCCCGGTGGAGCTGCGCGAGTCCCAGCAGCTGCGGCTGAACCGGCTCTACCCGCGCAGCCAGGTCAAGGCGGCGGCCCAGCAGCTGCTGGTACCGCGGCCGAGCACCGGGCGGATCGGCGGCAAGCCGCTGGTCGGGCGGGAGCTGCTGGGCTGGTGCACCGAGTTCCTGTCGGCGATGTTCGACGACCTGGCGGGGGCGAAGAAGTAACACCCGTCGATCGGCGGTCCCGGGCTGCGGCCCGGGGCCGCCGTTGCCGTACCGGGATCGGCAGGGCCGGGGGCGGGCGCGGCGGGTAGGTTCGGGGTGTGACGACGAATGCTGTGCCGACGAACGCTCCGGGCGCGAAGCTGATCCTGCTCACCACCACCCACCGGGTGGCCCCCGGGCTGCTGGCGTGGCCGGCCTGGGAGGCGTTGCGCTCCGCGGGGCGGGTGCTGGTGGCCGACGAGGGGCATCCGCAGGTGGCGGCGGTGCGGCAGGCCGGGGTGACGGTCGAGGCGGTGCCGGCCGGGTCGGCGCCGGCCCTGGCGCGGCTGCTGACCGGGCAGCCGGCCGAGGCCGGGCCGACGGTGTGGCTGGGTAGCCCGGACGGGGACCCGGGGCTGACGGACGCGCTGGCCCGCCTCGCGGTGGAGCACGCCGGCGAGGTGCCGGAGATCGAGGTGCTGCCGGGCTCGTACGACCTGCCGGGGGCCCGGCTGCTGGACCTCGCCTCGGTGATGGACCGGCTGCGCTCGCCCGGCGGCTGCCCGTGGGACGCCGAGCAGACCCACGAGAGCCTGGTGAAGTACCTGGTCGAGGAGGCCTACGAGCTGGTCGAGGCGATCGAGGAGGGGGACCGGGACACGCTGCGCGAGGAGTTGGGCGACGTGCTGCTGCAGGTGTTCTTCCACTCCCGGATCGCCGAGGAGCACCCCACCGAGCCGTTCACCATCGACGACGTGGCCGGGGACATCGTGGAGAAGCTGGTGTACCGGCACCCGCACGTGTTCGGGGACGTCGAGGCCGAGGGCGCCGCCGAGGTGGAGGCGAACTGGGAGCAGCTGAAGGCGGCCGAGAAGGCGGACCGGGAGTCCGTCCTGGACGGCGTGCCGGCCGGGCTGCCCGCGCTGGCGTACGCGGCGAAGCTGGTGTCCCGGGTGCGCCGGGCGGGCTTCGCGGAGGTGCCGGACGAGCCGTACGAGCTGCCGGCCGAGCTGACCGCGGAGTCGGCGGGCCGGCTGCTGCTCGCGGTGGCGCAGCGGGCGCACGACGCCGGGGTGGACGTGGACGCGGCGCTGCGCTCGGCCGCGCGCGGTTACCGGGACGCGGTGCGCGCGGCCGAGGGGCTCAAGTCCGAGTAGCGGCTCAGGCGGCCGTGGCGGTGCTCTCGACGGGACGCCGCTGCGGCGGCACGAGTTCGCCGATGGCCTCGCCGATCAGGGCGACCAGTTCGGCGAGGCGCTCCAGGTCGAGGTGGTCGGGCAGGTCGGCGAGGGAGACGATCCGCTCGCCCTTCGGGCCGGCGACGCAGAAGAGGTCGATCGGCCCGAGGTGCTTCTCGGCGGTGTCGACCAGGGCGGCGACGTCGCTGGGCCGGCGGATGTCGCCGCAGACGCCCACCACGGGGCAGCCCGGCTGGTCGAGTTCGGCGGCGAGGTCCTCGGCGATCCCGACGTGCTGGTCGGCGATCAGCATCCCGGCGGCGCCGGCCGCGGTGAACCGGCGGGCGAGGTCGGCTCCCGAACCGCCGTCGAGTACCGCGATGACGACGACTGCTCCGCTGACCCGCATGGCCTGCTCCTCCCTGTGGGCGACACCGCACCGGCGCCCACGCGTACTGCGGAGGATCGTAGGCACGTCCTGACCCTCCGCAACAGGGATTACCCCGCAGGTGACCAGGCTCACGCCTGCCACCCGGCCAAGAGCTGTCCAAGGGCTGTCCACGGACCGTCCACGGGGCGTCCACGGAGTGTTGGTGTGCTGCTCGCGTGCCGCTCACGAACGGTTCGCGAGCCGGTGACGCGGCGGCGGCGCCCCGGAGGCCGTCCGGGCGCGTCCGGTCCAGCGGTTACGGTCGACCCATGCCAGCTCAGCCCGACGGCGCCCAGCCCGCCGCCCAGCCCGCCCCGCAGCTCTTCACCTGGGAGTTCGCGGCCGACCCGTACCCCGCCTACGCCTGGCTGCGCGAGCACGCCCCGGTGCACCGCACCAAGCTGCCGAGCGGCGTGGAGGCCTGGCTGGTGACCAGGTACGCGGACGCCCGGCAGGCGCTCGCGGACAGCCGGCTGTCGAAGAACCCGGCGCACCACAGCGAGCAGGCGCACCGCACCGGCCGGGTGGGCATCCCGGGGGAGCGGCAGGCCGACCTGATGACCCACCTGCTGAACATCGACCCGCCGGACCACACCCGGCTGCGCCGGCTGGTGTCGAAGGCGTTCACCCCGCGCCGGGTGGCCGAGTTCGAGCCGCGGGTGCAGCAGCTGACCGACCGGCTGATCGACGGCTTCGCGCAGCGCGGTTCGGCGGACCTCATCCACGAGTTCGCCTTCCCGCTCCCCATCTACGCGATCTGCGACATGCTGGGCGTGCCGGCCGAGGATCAGGACGACTTTCGCGACTGGGCCGGAATGATGCTGCGACACACGAAGCCGGGCCAGGGCGGCAGCCAACGCGGCGGCGTGGGGCGGGCCGTGAAGCGGATGCGGGCCTACCTGCTGGAGCTGATCCACCGCAAGCGGGCGGACCTCGGCGACGACCTGATCTCCGGTCTGATCCGGGCGAGCGACCACGGCGAGCACCTGACCGAGAACGAGGCCGCCGCGATGGCCTTCATCCTGCTCTTCGCCGGGTTCGAGACGACGGTCAACCTGATCGGCAACGGGACGTACGCGCTGCTGCGCAACCCGGACCAGCGGGCGCGGCTGCAGGAGTCGGTGGTCCGCGGCGAGACGGCGCTGCTGGAGACCGGGATCGAGGAACTCCTGCGCTACGACGGGCCGGTGGAGCTGGCGACCTGGCGGTTCGCGACCGCGCCGCTGACCATCGGCGGGGTGGAGATCCCGGTCGGCGACCCGGTGCTGGTGGTGCTGGCGGCGGCGGACCGCGACCCGGCCCGGTTCGCCGACGAGAACACCCTGGACCTGGCCCGGAGCGACAACCCCCATCTGGGCTTCGGGCACGGCATCCACTACTGCATCGGCGCCCCGTTGGCCCGGCTCGAAGGGCGGTCCGCGCTGGCCACGCTGCTGTCCCGGCTGCCCGATCTCCGGCTGGCCGAAAGTCCGGAGAATCTGCGCTGGCGAGGCGGTCTGATCATGCGTGGATTGCGCGAACTTCCGGTCGAATTCAGTCCGGAGATCCGGTCGCCGCACGCCCGTACTGAGCCATCGGCACACTGACTTGGCGTCGTCTTTCGGCCTCTGACGGTGGTGTGAACGCCCATCAAACCGGACAAAGCCCCGCCGTCGGTGGGCGATCGAACACGCGCCGTAATTTCTGTGTGATGTCGGCGATATGAGCTTGTGATTAGTCTGAGGATCTGTCTAGTCTCCCTGGAGTTCGCAGCTGCGGACCCCGTGCGCGGAACGCCGAGTCCTGCCCGCCGCGCCACGGGAAACCGACCAGACCCTGGGCAGGGGCGGGGGAACCAGGTTTGTTGCCGTTCCTCCACGGCTTGGGGTGAAGCCGCCCAAGCGGAACCGTTTCCGCCGACGGCGGCCGGGCCACCTCCCGGTCCGAACCCGACAGCTCACCTCGCAGGCGTGCGGAGAGGGACCTCTTCATGCTGCTCGTTGGAACTGGCCGTCATCGTCGTCGCACCCAGGCCGAGAAGGCCATCGCCGTCGCCGGTGTGGCCGGCGTCGGACTCGCGCTGCCGCTCCTCACCGCCACCGGCGCCTCCGCCGCGCCGGCCTCCTCCTGGGACTCCGTCGCCCAGTGCGAGAGCGGCGGCGACTGGGGCATCAACACCGGCAACGGCTTCTACGGCGGCCTGCAGTTCACCTCCAGCACCTGGAAGGCGTACGGCGGCACCGCCTTCGCGCCGCAGGCCAACCAGGCCAGCCGGGCGCAGCAGATCTCGGTCGCCGAGAAGGTGCTCGCCTCGCAGGGCCCGGGCGCCTGGCCGGTCTGCTCCCAGAAGGCCGGCCTGAGCAAGGGCGGCGCCCCGGCGGCCGTGGACACCTCCACGGACACCAGGGCGCAGTCCGCCCCCAAGCAGCAGGCCCCGAAGCAGCAGGCCCCCAAGGCCGCCGCGAAGCCGGTCCAGCAGTACGCGCCGAAGCACGCCGCCCCGAAGCGGGCCGAGCAGCCCGCCGAGCAGCCGGCCGCCCAGCAGTACACCCCGAAGCACGCCGCCCCGCGCGCCGCCCAGCCGGCCCCGGCCGCGCAGACCGGCCACGACTACACCGTCCGCTCCGGTGACACCCTGTCGGGCATCGCCGCCACCCAGGGCGTGTCCGGCGGCTGGCAGGCGCTGTACGACGGCAACCGCGGCACCGTCGGCGGCGACCCGAACCTGATCGTGCCCGGCCAGGTCCTGCACCTCGGCTGAGACCTGACGGCTGGGACCCTGACGGCTGAGACCTGACGAGGGGCCGACCGACCGGTCGGCCCCCTTCGTCCGCCTTCGCCCATCCCGGTGGGACAAGCTGGGACAAGCAGGTGAACTACCGGTGGGTAGTGGGGCCACACGCTGAGACGGAGCCGAGGTCGACGTGGTCCCGGGAGCCCGGGCGGTTAGGCTCTGGTCGTAACGACTCCGCAATCCTCCGGCCGACAGCACCACCGTCAGCCGGACCCTGCTTCCGCAAGGAGATGCCTCGTGCCGTCCATCGATGTCGTCGTAGCCCGTGAGATCCTCGACTCCCGCGGCAACCCCACGGTCGAGGTCGAGGTCGGCCTCGACGACGGCAGCACGGGTCGTGCCGCTGTTCCGTCGGGTGCCTCGACCGGTGCCTTCGAGGCGCTGGAGCTGCGCGACGGTGACAAGAACCGCTACTTCGGCAAGGGCGTGGAGAAGGCCGTCCTGGCCGTCATCGAGCAGATCGGCCCGGAGCTGGTCGGCTACGACGCCACCGAGCAGCGCCTGATCGACCAGGCCATGCTCGACCTGGACGCCACCCCGGACAAGTCCTCGCTCGGCGCCAACGCCATCCTGGGCGTCTCGCTGGCCGTCGCGCACGCCGCCTCCGAGGCCAGCGACCTGCCGCTGTTCCGCTACCTGGGCGGCCCGAACGCGCACGTCCTGCCCGTCCCGATGATGAACATCCTCAACGGCGGCTCGCACGCGGACTCCAACGTCGACATCCAGGAGTTCATGATCGCCCCGATCGGCGCGGAGTCCTTCTCCGAGGCCGTCCGCTGGGGCGTCGAGGTCTACCACACCCTCAAGGGCGTGCTGAAGGAGCGCGGTCTGTCCACCGGCCTCGGCGACGAGGGCGGCTTCGCGCCGAACCTGGACAGCAACCGCGAGGCCCTGGACCTCATCACCGAGGCCATCCAGAAGGCCGGCTACGTGCCCGGCCGCGACGTCGCGCTCGCCCTGGACGTCGCCGCCTCCGAGTTCTACAAGGACGGCGCCTACCAGTTCGAGGGCAAGGCCCTCTCGGCCGCCGAGCTCATCGAGTACTACGCCGAGCTGGTCGACGCCTACCCGCTGGTCTCCATCGAGGACCCGCTGGACGAGTCGGACTGGGACGGCTGGAAGGCCATGACCGTCAAGCTGGGCGACAAGGTCCAGCTGGTCGGCGACGACCTGTTCGTCACCAACCCGGCCCGCCTGGCCAAGGGCATCGAGACCGGCACCGCCAACGCGCTGCTGGTGAAGGTGAACCAGATCGGCTCGCTGACCGAGACCCTGGACGCCGTCGAGCTGGCCCAGCGCAACGGCTACCGCTGCATGATGTCGCACCGCTCCGGCGAGACCGAGGACGTCACCATCGCCGACCTGGCCGTCGCCACCAACTGCGGCCAGATCAAGACCGGTGCCCCGGCCCGCTCCGAGCGCGTCGCCAAGTACAACCAGCTGCTGCGCATCGAGGAGATCCTCGACGACGCCGCCGAGTACGCCGGCCGCGGCGCCTTCCCGCGCTTCCGCGCTGCGGAGTGATGAGCACGGTCGCTCCGCGGACCGGTGAGCACGGCAAGCACGAGGGCTGAGAACACGCGGGCCGAAAACCCGGGGGCCGGAGGTCCCCGGTAGCGCACGCCTGACCGGTGCCCCGCCGCACACCCCGTAGGGTGGACGGCGGGGCACCGTCGCGACCAGGAGGGGATACGGGAGATGGCTGGCTGGAGGATCCCGGGCTTGGCGGCCCGGCCTCGGTTCACGAGCCGGGCGACCGTCCTCGTCCTGGTGCTCTGCTCGCTGGTGGCGATCCTGGCCTACCCGACGCGGCAGTTCATCTCCCAGCGCGCCGAGATCTCCGCCCAGCGGGCGAAGGCCGACCACGCGCGCCAGCAGGTCGAGCAGCTGCGCCGGGACAAGGCCCGCTGGCAGGATCCGGAGTACGTCAAGGCGCAGGCCCGCGCCCGGCTGCACTACGCGGTGCCGGGGGAGACCCCGTACATCGCGGCGGACCCGTCCGGTGCGCCCGCCCAGCCGTCCGCCTCCGCCTCCGCCACCCCGGCCACCCCGTCCGCCGACGCGGCGGCCGACCGGCCGAAGGCCGCCAAGCCCTGGTACGCCAGCATCTGGGACTCGGTGGACGCCGCCGACACCGCCGCGCTGGCCCCCGCGACCCCCCGTCCGCTCCCACCGTCCCCCGTTGGAGACCCCACCCCCCATGACCACTGAGAACCACCCCGCCGTCTCCGACGCCGACGTCGCGGCCATCGCCGCCCAGCTCGGCCGGGTGCCGCGCGGCCTGCGCGGTGTGGCGCACCGCTGCCCCTGCGGCAACCCCGACGTCGTGGAGACGGCCCCCCGCCTGCCGGACGGCACGCCGTTCCCGACGCTGTACTACCTGACCTGCCCCAAGGCCGCCTCGCTGATCGGCACCCTGGAGGCGGAGGGCGTGATGAAGGACCAGACCGCCCGGCTCGCCGAGGACCCGGAGCTGGCCGCCGCCTACCAGAAGGCGCACGAGGACTACATCGCCCGGCGCGACGCGATCGAGGTGCTGGAGGGCTTCCCGAGCGCCGGCGGCATGCCGGACCGGGTGAAGTGCCTGCACGTGCTGGTCGGCCACTCGCTGGCGGCCGGCGAGGGCGTCAACCCGCTCGGTGACGAGGCGATCGGCATGCTGGAGGACTGGTGGGCCAAGGGCCCGTGCGTCTCCCCGGCCGAGGTCCAGGCGGCCGGTGAGCGGGTCGCCCGCAACCGCGCCAAGGAGCAGGACCACGAGGCCGTGATCGCGGCCAAGCGGCAGAAGACCGCGGAGCGGGCCGCCAAGCGCGCCGCCGAGGAGTCCGCGGAGTCCGCGGCGGAGCAGGAGTCCGAGTGACCACGACCCGCGTGGCCGCGATCGACTGCGGCACCAACTCGATCCGGCTGCTGGTCGCCGACCTCGACCCGGAGACCGGTGAGATCACCGACCTCGACCGCCGGATGATCATCAACCGGCTGGGCCAGGGCGTGGACCGGACCGGCCGGCTGCACCCGGACGCGCTGGCCCGCACCTTCGCGGCCTGCCGGGAGTACCGGGAGATCATCACCGGCTTCGGCGTCGGCCCGGAGCGCACCCGCTTCGTCGCCACCAGCGCCTCCCGGGACGCCGAGAACAGCGACGAGTACGTCAAGGGCGTGCGCGACATCCTGGGCGTCGAGCCGGAGGTGGTGAGCGGCGAGGAGGAGGCGCACCTGTCCTTCGTGGGCGCCACCAAGGAGCTGACCGGCGGCCAGTTCCCCGCCCCCTACCTGGTCTTCGACCTCGGCGGCGGCTCCACCGAGTTCGTGCTCGGCGGGGCGGACGTGCAGGCGGCGCGCTCGGTGGACATCGGCTGCGTGCGGCTGACCGAACGGCACTTCGGCGGCGCCGAGCTGCCCTCCGAGGAGCAGATCGCGGAGGCCCGGGCGCATGTGCGGGCCGAGCTGGACAAGGCCGAGGAGGTCGTCCCGCTGACCGGCGCGGCCACCCTGGTCGGCCTGGCGGGGACGGTCACCACGGTGTCCGCGATCGCCCAGGACCTGCCCGAGTACGACTCGGCGCGGATCCACCACTCCCGGCTCAGCCGCGAGCGGGTCGCGGAGATCGCCCGCGAGCTGCTGGCCGCCACCCACGCCGAGCGCGCGGCCATCCCGTCGATGCACCCGGGTCGGGTGGACGTGATCGCGGCCGGCGCGCTGGAGCTGCTGGAGATCATGGACCGGACCGGCGCCACCGAGCTGGTCGTGAGCGAGCACGACATCCTGGACGGCATCGCCTGGAGTACGGCCTCCTGACGGTCCGCACGGCTTACCTCACCGGCCCCGGCGCCCCGTTCCGGGCGCCGGGGCCGGGGCGCGCCCGGGCGCGGGCGGAAAAGTTCGTGAATTTCTTCACATGGCGATCCAGTCATTCGCCCCACCCCGCCGCCCGCTACGTCCGAAATGTGGGACCGAAGGCCCGCCGCCGGTGCGGCCCGCTGGATCGCAGGCCAGGCCTCCACTGAGGTTTGAAAATCGAAATCACAAGCGGGAACCCGGGCACTGTACGGATCGTTGCTGCTCAGCCGGGTAGTGCTCCGGCGTGCGTTCAGGAGGGGCTGCCGGCGCCCGTGAGCCGGTGCGCCGGTGCCGTTTTTGTGGCCGCGGAGTGTAGCACGGGGTGTCCATGAGCTTGTGACCGGGCTCACGGAGGCTGCTCCGGACGGTGCTGGATACTTTCGGATATGAGCACCACGGAGCGTCCTCGCATCCTCATTGTCGGCGGTGGTTACGTCGGCCTGTATGCCGCGATGCGCATCCTCAAGAAGATGCGCTACGGCGAAGCGACCGTCACGGTCGTGGACCCGCGGTCGTACATGACGTACCTGCCCTTCCTTCCCGAGGCGGCCGGCGGCAACGTCGCGCCTCGCAACCTCGTCGCGCCGCTGCGCAAGACCCTCAAGCAGGCGGAGGTGCTGACCGGGTCCGTCACCGGCATCGACCACGCCCGCAAGGTCGCCACCATCCAGCCGGCGGCCGGCGACAGCTACGAGCTGCCCTTCGAGTACCTGGTCGTCGCGACCGGCTCGGTCTCCCGCACCTTCCCGATCCCGGGTCTGGCGGAGAACGGCATCGGCATGAAGACGGTCGAGGAGGCCATCGGCCTCCGCAACCACGTCATGGCCCAGCTCGACAAGGCCGAGTCCACCACGGACGCGGAGGTCCGCCGCAAGGCCCTGACCTTCGTCGTCATCGGCGGTGGCTTCGCCGGCATCGAGACGATCGCCGAGATCGAGGACATGGCGCGCGACGCGTCGAAGCTGTACAAGACCGTCAGCCGCGACGACATGCGCTTCGTCGTGGTCGAGGCCGCCAACCGCATCCTCCCCGAGATGGGCCCGGACCTCGGTCTGTGGACCAAGGAGAAGCTCGAGGAGCGGAAGATCGAGGTCTACATCGAGACCTCGATGGACTCCTGCATCGACGGCCACGTCATGCTGAAGAACGGCATGGAGATGGACGCCGCCACCATCGTGTGGACGGCCGGCGTGAAGCCGAACCCGGTGCTGGCCGACTTCGGCCTGCCGCTGGGCCCGCGCGGCCACGTCGACACCGCGCCGACCCTGCAGGTCCAGGGCTTCGACTACGTCTGGTCCGCCGGCGACAACGCCCAGGTTCCGGACCTCGCCGCCGGCGAGGGCGCCTGGTGCCCGCCGAACGCCCAGCACGCCTGCCGTCAGGCCGTCGTCCTCGGTGACAACGTCATCTCCGGCATGCGGGGCTTCCCGCAGAAGGAGTACAAGCACAAGAACCTGGGTGCGGTCGCCGGTCTCGGCCTGCACAAGGGCGTGGCGATCCTCTTCGGCAAGTACAAGCTGAAGGGCCGTCCGGCCTGGTGGTTCCACCGCCTGTACCACGGCGCGATGGTGCCGACCTTCAACCGCAAGGTCCGGGTCTTCACCGACTGGACCCTCGCGATGTTCCTGAAGCGCGAGATGGTCGGCCTCTCCCAGATGGAGAAGCCGCAGCTCCCGATCCAGGAGGTCACGCCGCCCACCAAGCCCGTCGAGGCCGCCAAGCCGGCCGCCGACAAGGAGCTCGCCAGCAAGTAAGCGACTGGACCCCGGTGTGGGAGCGCCGGGGTATGAGTCGGAGGCCCTCCGCCCGGCAGTGTCGCCGGACCACGACCTCCGTGGTGCTCAGCCGGCCGTGCGACCGGGCGGAGTACAGCAGTAGAAGAGCCCCTGCCGAAACCCTCCGGCAGGGGCTCTCGCTGTGTCGGGACGTCAGTCCGTCTTGATGCTCGCCAGGATGTCCAGCTTGGCCGCTCGGCGGGCCGGCCAGATCGCGGCCACCAGGCCGACCAGCCCGGCCAGGCCCAGGAACAGCGCCAGCTGGCCGTACGGCAGGACGGTGGTCAGCCCGGCCAGGCTGGACTTCAGCGTCCCGTTGATCGCCCAGGCGATGAAGCAGCCGAGCAGCAGGCCGATCCCGGCGCCGAAGAGCGAGATCACCACCGACTCCAGCCGGACCATCCGCTTGATGCCCCTGCGGTCCAGGCCGATCGCCCGCAGCATCCCGATCTCGCGCTTGCGCTCGAAGACCGACATGGCCAGCGTGTTGATCACGCCGAGGACGGCGATCAGGACCGCCATGCCCAGCAGGCCGTACATCAGGTTCAGCGCGAAGGTGATGACCTGGCTGAAGTCGTCCCGGACGTCCTGCTTGGACTTGACCTCGATCACCGGGTTGGCGCCGGTGGCGTCCTTGAGCGCCTGCTTGAGCTCGGCGGTGGCGCCGTCCTTGCCCTTGACCAGGACGTCGGCGACGTACGGCTTCGGGTCGTGCTTGGTGATCTCGCTGTTGGCCAGCAGGACCGGGCCGAGCATGCCGCCCTTCTCGTACACCCCGCCCACGGCGAGCGGGCCGGTGGACCCGTCCGGGAAGGTCGCGGTCATCGTCGAGCCGGTGGTGACGTTGAACTTCGTGGCGACGTCCTGGTCCACCAGCAGCTGGCCCTTGCCGAGCGCGTCGACGGAACCGCTGGTCAGCTTGATCTCGGCGATCTGCTCGAAGGCGGCCGGGTCCAGGCCGGTGATCGCCTTGGAGGTGCCGTCGAGCTTCCAGTAGGCGGCGACCATCGGCGAGGAGGCCGCCACCCCGGGGGTCTTGGCGATCTGGGCGGGCACCTGCCCGGACAGGTTCATGCCGTCGGCGGTCGAGACGATGTAGTCGGCCTTCATCGACTTGGTGACGGCCCGGTCGATGGTGTCGCCGACCGAGGTGCCGATCACGGTCAGGCCGGTGACCAGGGTCAGCCCGATGGTGAGCGCGGCGGCGGTGGCCGCGGTGCGGCGCGGGTTGCGCACCGCGTTCTGCTGGGCGAGCTTGCCCGGGGTGCCGCCCAGCAGCCGCAGCAGCGGGCCGACCAGGGCGACCACCGGGCGGGAGAGCAGCGGCAGCAGGACGAACACGCCGATCAGGGCCAGGAAGGCACCCGCGCCGACCGGCAGCCGGCCGCTGTCGTCGCCGGTGGAGGCGCCGTAGCCGATCAGCGCCAGGCCGCCGCCGGCGAGCACCGAGCCGATGGTGTTGCGGACCACCAGGCTCTTCTGACTGGCCGGCTGGTCGCCGCTGCTCATCGCCGCCACCGGCGCGATCCGGGCGGCGCGCATCGCCGGCAGCAGGGCGGACATGACCGTCACCAGGACGCCGACCACGAGGGTCACCACGATGGTGAGCGGCTTGACCACAAGCGAGCCGTTCGGCATGTTCTCGTCCAGCGAGCCGATCAGGGACTGCATCCCGGCGCCGATCCCGACGCCCGCCAGCAGACCGGCCGCCGCGGAGACGGTGCCGATCACCAGCGCCTCGATCAGCACCGAGCGGGTCACCTGCTTGCGGCTGGCGCCGATCGCCCGCAGCAGCGCGAGCTCCCTGGTGCGCTGGGCGACCAGCATGGTGAAGGTGTTGGCGATGATGAAGATGCCGACGAAGAGCGAGATGAAGGCGAAGACCAGCAGCATGGTGCGCATGCTGTCGGTGCCCTTGGTGATCTGTGCCTGCTCGTCAGCCTGCAGCTGGGCGCCGGTCTCGACGTCGAACTGGTGGCCGGACACCTTGGGCTGGACCTCGGCGAGCAGCGCGTCCTGGGAGGTGCCGGGCTTCGCGGTGAGCACGATGCTGCTGTAGCGGCCGGGCTCCAGCAGCGTCTGCTGGGCGGTGGCCTTGTCGAACAGGGTGAGCGTGCCGCCGGTGTTCACCACCGGGTCGTCGGTGGTGAAGACGCCGGTGAGCTTCGCCTCGATCACCGGCCCGTTGGCAGCCACCCGCACCGTGTCACCGACCTTGTAGCCACCCTTGTCGGCGGTCTTGCGGTCGAGGGCGATCTCCTGGGCGTTCTTCGGGCCCTGGCCCTCGGCCATCGGGTAGCGCGGGTCCCGGCCGTCCTGGCCCGGCGCGAAGTTGGCGCCCTTGGCGGCCCAGACCTGGCCGATCAGGTTGCCCTTCTTGTCGGCGACCCCGGTGAAGCCGCCGGCCACGCCGCGGGCACCGGCCGCGCCCGGCAGCGAGGCCAGCTGCTGGACGGTGTCGTCGGTGAGCGTGGCGGAGCCGCCCTCGCTCTTCTGCTTGGCGGAGGCCCCGGAGCCGGCCGAGCGGTCGACGACCTGGACGGCGACGTCCGAGTAGCTCTTGGAGTTGCTGTCCCGCAGGGCCTTGCCGAAGGTGTCGGAGAAGACCATGGTGCCGGCGACGAACGCGGTGCCGAGCATGACGGCCAGCGCCGTCATCAGCAGTCGGCCCTTGTGGGCCAGCACATTGCGCAGTGCGGTGCGATACATGAGGTGTCCTGGGGAGGTTCGTGGGCGTCGGGCTCGTGGGCCGGGTGTCAGCTGGTGCGGCCCTTGGCGTCGAAGCGGCGCATGCGGTCCA
>NZ_JBITZP010000014.1:0-190927 GCF_044546945.1 Kitasatospora sp. NPDC053057
TTCCAGCGGGCCCTCCGGGCGCTTCGTTCTTTCGTGTTTCCAGCTTATCAGATGTTTTCCGCTCCGTTTTCCGGGGCTTCGTCATCCAACTCGCTGCTGTCTTCTGCGGCTTGACGCCCCGTCCGACGTTTCAAACTCTAGCCGACCCCCGCTCCGAAAAGCGAATCCAGCCGCAATCCCGATAAACACGCACACCGAATAAGCACCCGAGCCGCACCGCGAGAACGCGAAAACGACCGGCGCGAACCGGGAGTGGTGTTTCAGAGGATTGGCCGCCCCGGGACCGTCCGCGCAGAACTGCGTGTCCGGTGCTCCCTGCCGAGCGACTGGGAGACAGTACCCCTCCCCGGCGCCCGACACAAATCGCTGGAGCAGTCACTCCGGAAACACGGGCGATCTCCACCCGGTGTGGTCCGAAACGTCACCTATACCCGCGTGCGCGAAGCGAGCCATCGGCTGGTCTGGCGCAGCAACCGCAAAGCACCCTCCGCGACCGCAAGTCTCCCAGCACCCCACAAGCCCGGCTGCCGCCCGCACGCGCTGGGCCGACCAGGGGAATCCGGGATCCGGCGCCACCGCCTTGGCCCGTCAGCCCACACCACCGGCGCTAGTTTTGTCGACGTTTGGTCAACTCTGCACCCTCACAAGGGACTAGCCATGTCCAAAGTCCGTCGGCACGCCCTCGTCGCCGCCACCGCCCTGCTGGCACTGCTCGGCAGCGGCTCCCCAGCCGTGCCGGTCCCCCTCTCCTCCCCCGACCCCGAGCCCGCCTCCGCCCCTGCGGCCAGTGCGGGCCCTGCGGCAACCGCCGTCCTGGCTCCGATCGCCGCACACCACCACGGCGGCGGCCTGCTGCACGGCACCAGCAGCAACTGGTCCGGCTACACCGCCACCGGCGGCACCTTCACCAGCGTCAGCGCCGGCTGGGTCCAGCCGTCCGTGTCCTGCACCAGTTCCGACGCCTGGTCCGCCTTCTGGGTCGGCCTCGACGGCGACGGCAGCAAGACCGTCGAGCAGATCGGCACCGAGGCCGACTGCTCCAGCGGCTCGCCGGTGTACTCCGCCTGGTACGAGATGTACCCGGCCTACCCGTCGAACTTCAGCAACCCCGTACAGCCCGGCGACCACTTCACCGCGAGCGTCACCACCGACGGCGCCGGATCGTTCAAGCTCACCCTCTCCGACACCACCCAGGGCTGGTCCCGCACCGTCGACAAGTCGCTGAAGAACGCCACCCTGGCGTCCGCCGAGGTGATCGCCGAAGCCCCGTCCAGCATCTTCGGCGTCCTCCCGCTGGCCGACTTCGGCACCGTCGACTTCACCGGCGCCGACGTCAACGGGCAGAGCCTCGGCGCTTCGAAGGCGTCGATCACCGACATGGCGGAGGACGGCGTCACCCGGGCCACCACCTCGGAGCTCAGCGGCGGCACCGACTTCTCGGTGACCTGGCACCACAGCTGAACCTCCCGGCACGCAACGCCGTCGGCCACCCTCCGGTGGTCGACGGCGCCCGGCGGCGAGCCGCTCAGGCGTCGCCGGCCAGCCGGCAGCCCTGCTCCAGAAAGGCCATGAGGCCGACGACACCGCCGAGTTCACGGACCGCCCGCGCGGCACCGAACGGCGCGTTCCGGAACTCACCCTGCCGCGGGGCGTGCGGGCCGACGTACGCGTACGGCTCCGGCCGGAAAGCGTCGCCGAGCGAGACGCCGTAGTTCACCCCGCCCACCGTCACCCCGAGGTCGAAGTGCTCGGGCCAGACGACCGGCTCTTCGCCCGGGAACAGCGCGCCCAGCGCGGCCTCGCCGAGTCGGCCACCGCGTGCAGGGAACGGCGGGTTCGTACGGCCGTCTCGCTGTCCATGGAGGCATCGTCTCCCAGGAGGCGGGCCCGCGCACGGTCTTCCACCGCGCCCAGCCTTACGTAATCCGCGCCGAAGTCCTTACCGGAACGACCCACCGGGCCCGCCTGCCGACCGTATGCTCACCGGATGGAGACCAACCCGGCAGTGCGGTCGTGCGAAGTGCTCGTCTCCGGGGCGTACTTCGCGGATCTGGTGTTCCACGGCCTGGCGCGGCCGGTGCGACCGGGCACGGAGGTCTTCGCCGACGGCTTCGGCCTGGTGCCGGGCGGCGCTTACACCCTGGCGATGGCGCTGCACCGGCTGGGGCGACGGGTCCTGTGGAGCGCGGACTTCGGCACCGACCTGTTCAGCGCCCACGTGCTGTCCTGCGCCAGGCAGGAAGGACTGGCCGAGGGCGCCTTCCGCCACCATCCCTTCCCCGTCCGGAGTCTGACCGTCGCCCTCGCCTCCGCCGACGACCGGGCGATGGTCAGTTTCCAGGACCCGGTCGACGCCCAGCCGCTCGTCACCGTGCTCGGACGCCTTCGTCCACAGGTGTTGATGCTGCCCCAACTCCGTTGGGACGAGGCCACGATGCTCGGTCTTCGCGCGGCGCGAAAGCTCGGCACGCTGGTGGTCATGGACTGCCACGACACTCCCGCGACGCTCGACGACCCGGTCGTCCGCGAGGCCCTCGCACTGGTCGACGTCTTCACGCCCAACGACACGGAAGCCCTCCACCTGACCGGTGCGGGCGACCTGGACGGCGCGATCGCCGAACTCGCCGGCCTGGTGCCCACCCTCGTGGTCACGCGTGGCGGGCAGGGCGCCGTCGCGGTCCGGGACGGCGAGCGGTACGACGCCCCGCCGGTCCGCTGGGCCGCCGGCATCGACCCGACGGCTGCGGGCGACTGCTTCAACGCCGGTCTGGTGCACGGGCTGCTCAACGGCTGGAGCCTGCCCGACTGCCTCGCCGCGGCGACGCTCTGCGGAGCCGCGGCGACCACCGGCCCCGGCTCCAGCGCAGCCCTGAACGCAGCGGACCTCGTCCGCCACCTCGCCCGGTCGCCCCGGGCAACCACCAACGTGGGGTGAACACTTCACCACCAGACGTGATCGTGTTAGCGTCCGTCGGATGTCGAGGATTCTGGTCACCGATCTGGACGGCACACTGCTCGGCGGCACCCACGGCGACCGGATCCGATTACGGGACGCCCTGGCCCGTCACCCCGAGGTCACACCGGTGTTCGCCACCGGCCGGGGACCGGCCTCGATCCGTGAGGTCCTCCGCGATCCGCTCGTCCCACGGCCGCGGTGGATCATCGCCGACGTCGGCGCCACCGTCATCGACGGCACCGACTTCACCCCCGTCGACCCGGTGCAGGAACAGCTGCGGGCCGGCTGGCCGGGCCCCGACCGGGTCCGCGCCGCACTGCGCCGCTTCCCCGCGCTCGCCTACCAGCACGGCGTCGTCCAGAACGGCCGCTGCTCCTACCACCTGGCCCCGGACGCACTCACCGACGACCTCACCGCGGCCGTCGACGCCCTCGGCTGCACCTGGGTGTACTCCGCGGACCGCTACTTCGACGTCCTGCCGCCGATGGCCTCCAAGGGCAACGCCCTGCAGGCCCTGGCCGCGAAGCTGGGCTGGCAGCCCGAGCACATCCTGGTCGCCGGCGACTCCCTCAACGACCTCTCGATGTTCCGCCTGGGCACCCACGCGGTGGTCGTCTCCGAGGCGGAACCCGCGCTACTCACCGCCCTCGCCGAGGACCCCCTCGTCCACCGTGCCGACCGGGCCGGCGCGGGCGGCATCCACACGGCTCTCCGGAGACTCGGCTGGCTCTCCCCCGACCCCGACCCCGGCCCTGCCCGCGCCCCCCACCGCCCCGCCGGCCCCGACCTCCCCGCCGGGCCACACTCCCTCGTCGTCGCCTACCACCGCCCCCCACACCACTGGAACGGCGACAGCTGGCAGCCGCCCCGCAGCCCCAACGGCATCCTGCCCACCCTGAGCAGCGCCTTCGCCGACGGTCTGCCGGGCGTCTGGGTCACCGCCCTGACCGGCCGCGACCGGCTCGCCCCGCTCCCGCAGCCCACCGCGCTGCCGCTGTCCCCCGTACCGCTGGACACCGCCACCTGGGGCGGGTACTTCCACCGCGCCTGCAAGGAGACGCTGTGGCCGGTGCTGATGTCCGAACCGGACCGGGCCGTCCACGACGAACGGGCCTGGGCCGACTACCGCACGGTCAACGCGCGCTTCGCCGAGCACATCAGCACCCAGGCCGCGCCCGGCGCCACCGTCTGGCTCCACGACTACAACCTGTGGCTCGTCCCCGGTCTGCTGCGCCGCCGCCGACCCGACCTCAGGATCGGGCTCTTCCACCACACCCCCTTCCCGGCCCCCGAGGTCTTCGCCGCCCTCCCCGTCTCCGACGAACTGCGCCACTCACTGGGCTGCCTCGACTGGGCGGGCTTCCACACCGAGGACTTCGCCGAGCACTTCCGCCGGACCCTGGCCGGCCTGTCCGTCCAGCCGCACACCGCCGTCCACCCGCTCGGGATCGATCGGCCGTCCGTCGAGGAGCTCGCCCGCCTCCGCGCGCCACACCGCCGCCCGGCCACCGGCCGCCTGGTGCTGTCGGTCGAACGCCTCGACTACGCCAAGGCCCCGATCCAGAAGGTCGACGCCATCGACCACCTGCTCGCCCTACGGCCCGAACTGCGCGGCCGGCTCACCTTCCGGCTCGTCTGCCCGCCCCCCGAACCCGGCATCACCGCCTACGACACCACCCGCCATCTCCTCGAACGGCGCATCGCCGACGTCAACGCCGCGTGGCGGCAAGGGGATTGGCAGCCGGTCGACTACCTGCCCCGCAGCCTGTCCGCCGCCGAGGTCATCGACGAGTACCTGGCGGCCGACGTCCTCTGGGTGACCTCCCTCCAGGACGGGATGAACCTCACCGCCAAGGAGTTCACCGCCGCCCAGACCACCCTCCCCCACCCCAACAGCGGCCCCGGCGTCCTGGTGCTCTCCCGCCACACCGGCGCCGCCACCGAACTCGGCCCGGCCGCCCTTCTCACCGACCCCCGCTCACTCGACGACCTCAGCACCGTCCTCGCCCGCGCCCTCGACCTCGGCCCCGCCGAACGCCGCGCCCGCATGGACCGGCTCTCCCGACTCCTCGGCCACGAACGCCCCGCCGACTGGGCCACCCGCATCGTCCACGGCATTCGCACCTGCACCCCCTGCCCCACGGCGCCGACGGCCTGACCCCACCCCGTCCGCGTTCGCCGAACACGCGAGGTCCGGGACGGCCGGCGGATCGCCGACGAGCGGCTGGGCGGACTGCTCGGGGTCAGCCGGCGCCGGCCGGAAAGAGCCCGCTCAGCAGGCGCTGGAAGGTGTGCCGGTCCCGCTCGCCGAGTTCGTCCAAGCCGCTGAGGGTGGCCAGCAGCTCGGCGCGGATCTCGTGGACGGTCCGCTCGCCGTCCTCGGTCAGGGTCACCCTCTTGATCCGCCGGTCAGCGGGGTCGGCCTCGCGGCGGACCAGGCCGTGTGCCTCCAGCCGGTCGACGATGCCGGTGACGTTGGACGCGTCACAGGCGAGCAACTCGGCGAGGGTCCGCATGGACATCGGGCTCCGGAGCAGGCTCAGCACCTTGCCCTGCATCAGGGTGAGGCCGCGTGCCGCCGCCACGGTGGCGAAGCTCCGGTAGTACGCGGCCGCGGCCTGGGCCAGCTGGTCCATCAGCTCGATGGACGTGGGAGCGGTGGGCGGGGTGATGCTGGTCATGGATCGAGTGTAGGCCGATTAGTTGACATCCCCAACCATTGAGGTCTACCGTCGAACGCATTACTTGAGGTCCTCAACCATCGAAGCCCTCAACTCATCCGGGAGCACCACCATGACCGCCGCCCTCTTCGTCGTCACCGGCGCCACGCACTGGACCCTCGCCGACGGCACCACCCACCCGACCGGCTACTGGGCTGAGGAGCTCGCCGAGCCGCACCGTGTCTTCCGCGAGGCCGGGTACGCGATCACCATCGCCACGCCCGGCGGTGTCGCGGCCACCGTCGACCGCGGCAGCCTGACCGCCGCGGCCAACGGCGGCCAGGAGCGGGCAGACGCCATCGCCGCGTACCTCGACTCCATCCGGGCCTCGCTCACCAGCCCCGCCACGCTGGAGGAGGTCGACCCGGACGCCTACGACCTGGTCTTCTACCCCGGCGGCCACGGCCCCATGGAGGACCTCGCGGTCAACGAGGCGTCCGGCCGGATCCTCACCCGCGCCCTCGACTCGGGCCGGCCGCTCGGCGTGGTCTGCCACGCACCGGCCGCGCTGCTCGCCGCGCGCCGCGAGGACGGCAGCTGGCCCTTCGCCGGCTACCGCATGACCGCGTTCACCAACGCCGAGGAGACCGCGGTCGGCCTGGCCGACCGCGCCGAGTGGCTGGTCCAGGACCGTCTGGTCGAACTGGGCGCCGACTTCGCCGAAGCCGCCCCCTTCACCCCGCACACCGTCGTCGACCGCAACCTGTACACCGGGCAGAATCCGGCCTCCTCCGCGGCTCTGGCCCACCGGCTGGTCGAGGACCTCGCCACCGATGCCGGTGCCGTCGTGGAGCGACTGCGCGCCACGTTCCGGTCCGGCCGCACCAAGCCGCTGGCCTGGCGCCTCGACCAGCTGGGCGCTCTGCGCGCGCTGCTCACCGAGCAGTCGGAGGCGTTCCTGGCCGCCCTCAACGCGGATCTGGGCAAGGGCGCTGCCGAGGCGTACCGCACCGAGGTGGCCTTCACCCTCAACGAGCTCGATCACACGGTGCAGCACCTGGAGGAATGGCTGCACCCGAAGCCGGCCGCCGTTCCCGACGTCTTCCTCCCGGCCCAGGCCCGGGTGGTCCGAGACCCGCTCGGCGTGGTGCTGATCATCGCCCCGTGGAACTACCCGTTGCAGCTGGCCCTCGCCCCGCTGGTGGGCGCCCTCGCGGCCGGCAACACCGCCGTGGTCAAGCCCAGCGAGCTGGCCCCGGCGACCTCGGCGGCCATCGCCCGCCTGCTGCCCCGCTACCTCGACCCGCAGGCCGTCGCCGTCATGGAGGGCGCCGTCCCGGAGACCACCGCGCTGCTGGAGCAGCGCTTCGACCACATCTTCTACACCGGCAACGGCGCGGTCGGGCGGATCGTCATGGCGGCCGCCGCCAAGCACCTCACCCCCGTCACCCTCGAACTCGGCGGCAAGAGCCCCGTCGTGGTCGAGCCCGGCGTCGACCTGGCCGTGACCGCGCAGCGGATCGCCCGGGGCAAGTTCCTCAACGCCGGCCAGACCTGCGTCGCCCCCGACTACGTGCTGGCCGTCGGCGACACCGCTGCCGCGCTCGAGGCCGAACTGGCCGCCGCCGTCCACGCGGCCTACGGCGACGACGCGGCCGGCGACCCCGAGTACGGGCGGATCGTCAACGAGCGCCACTTCGACCGTCTCACCGCTCTGCTCGCCGAGGGACGAGTCGTCACCGGCGGCGGCCACGACCGCGCCACCCGCTATGTCGCACCCACCGTGCTCGCCGACGTCTCGCCCGCGGCTCCCGTGATGCAGGAGGAGATCTTCGGACCGATCCTGCCGATCATCACCGTGCCCGACCTCGACGCGGCGATCGCCTTCATCAACGAGCGCGACAAGCCGCTCGCGCTGTACGCCTTCACCGACTCCGACCGCACCAAGCAGCGGCTGGCCGAGGAGACCTCGTCCGGTGCGCTCGTCTTCGGCCTGCCCGTGTCACACCTGGCGGTCCCCGAGCTGCCGTTCGGCGGCGTCGGCGAGAGCGGCATGGGCCGCTACCACGGCGAGTACTCCATCGACACCTTCAGCCACGCCAAGGCGATCCTCGACAAGCCGCTCGGCTGAGACCAGGGCGGAAGGCTGGGCCTGCCGGCTGACCGACGGCGCGCCGGCGCGACCGGGCCGGCGCGCCCCGGAGCCGGCGCTGGGGATCCGGCCCGGTTCCGGTCCGATGGGAGCACACGAACGGCCCGCTTCTCCCCGGAACCCCTGCTGACCTGCGCGGATTCTTCCGGCAACGGCCTTGCCCGCACCCTGTGCAGATTGTGCAACAGACCCCGGGCAGGGCTGTCGGCGAGCCGGATGCCGTTCATAAGATCATCCCCGCAATCGCACCTCACAGGGGATGAAAGAACATGAGCAACGAGTTCGGCGGCATGCTCGGCATCGCGCAGCAGCTGTTCAGCGACACGCCGCAGCAGGGCCACGGCGAGCACCACGACAACTTCCTGATGGACCTGGGCCAGAAGCTGATGAACGGCCACCAGCCGGTGCCGGAGGGCGTCGTCTACGACATCGACGAGAAGTTCTTCTCCCCCACCCACGACTTCTGGATCAAGCGCAACGGGGAGCGCGCGTTCCAGGTCGACGAGAAGATGTTCAGTTTCAGCGGTGTGATCGCCTTCCAGGACGTCGAGGGCAACGAGCTGTACCGGATCTCCGAGAAGATCATGACGCTCCGTGACATCCGGTACATCAAGCGCGGCGAGCAGACCATCGCCACCGTGAAGAAGGCGCTCTTCTCCCCGCTGGTCTACAAGTTCACCGTGACCTTCGAGAACGGCGCGGAGATCCACGTCACCGGCAACATCACCGACCACCAGTACGCCATCACCTACGGCGAGCAGGAAATCGCGCACATCTCCCGCGAATGGTCGCTGCTGAGCGAGCACTACTCGGTCAAGATCGTCCCCGGCCAGGACGACGCACTGCTGCTCACCATCGCCGCGTGCGCCGAGGCCATGGTGCTGGACGACTGATCCACCGGCCCGGTCCACCGCCGGGCACCATGAGTTCGCCCGACACTCCGCCGGCCCTCCTTCCGCCTCCTTCCCGGAGGTGCAAGGAGGGCCGACTGCTCCTCGACAAGCCCGGCAACCTCGGTCTGCCCCTGGACGCCTCGCTCAGCGTGCCGGCCGTGGAGGCCCTCGCGGAACCCGACGAGCCGAGCGAACTGCCGCCGCTTTCCGAGGGGTTGGGCAGCATCCGAGTCCTGCGCACCTCGCCGCGCTCGTCCCGGTGCCGGCCATCTGCCCGCCGCCGCACTGACCTGGGCGCCCATCGTCCGGGACTCCGAACCCGTCCGTGCCCGGGATCGAGGAGGAACCACGGGCACACCGCCGAACGTCCGCATCGACATGACCGCCGACGCGGGCGTGCAGCAGGCGCTCGGATCACTGGGCCTCGACGCCGGGAATCGTCGACGGCTCCGTGGGCCCGCTGACGACGGCCGCCATCAACGCGTTTCGCGCGAGCCGCACGCCCCCATGCCAAAGGGCGATATCGACCCGGACTTGCAAGACGCGCTGGCGGCAGCGCCGGCGGATGCGGCAGTCCCCTACAGGCAGTCCAGCGGGCACGCCCCTCCGCTCCGCGCCCCGAACACAAGGTCCCGACTACGAAGTGCTTCACGCCCGGTGAGCGGCGATCAGATCCCGGTACCAGGTGTAGGAGGCCTTCGGCGTGCGGCGCTGCGTCGCGAAGTCGACGTGGACGAGGCCGAACCTCTGGGCGAAGAGCCCTTCCGCCCACTCGAAGTTGTCAATCAGCGACCAGGTGTAGTAGCCGCGAACGTCGACGCCTTCGGCGACGGCCTGGGCGAGGGCGTCAAGGTGGGACTCCATGAAGTCGATGCGGGGCTGGTCGGGGTCGGTGGACTCGGTGACGGAGCAGCCGTTCTCGGTGATGGTGATGGGCGGAAGGGCCTCACCGTACGACTCCCGCAAACCCAGGAGGAGCCGGCGGAGGGCGTCAGGGACGACGGGCCAGCCGAAGGCGGTGTGGGGGGCCTCGGGGATGTCGACGAGGGCGAAGGGCAGGCCGGGGTCGGTGGGAGCGGCGACGCGGGTGGGGTTGTAGTAGTTGACGCCGAGGCCGTCCAGGCCGGGGGTGCGGATGAGGTCGGTGTCGCCTGGGTGGACGGCGCCGTAGATGTCGTCAGGGACGCCGAGGGCGGAGAGGTCAGGGTAGCGGCCGAGAAGGATGGGGTCGGTGAACAGCCGGTTGTGGAGGGCGTCGTAGGCCACAGCAGCGGCCGTATCCTCGGCGGACCCGGAGGCCGGCTCGACGAGCGTGAGGTTGTTGGAGAGCATCACCTCCAGACCGCGCTCATGAAGCAGGGACGCGGCCAGCCCATGACCGAGGAGCTGGTGGTGTGCGGCCGGGAGCGCCTCGAACATCAGCGTGCGGCCGGGGGCGTGGGTGCCCAGGGCGTAGCCGAACACCGTGTGGACGAAGGGCTCGTTGAGGGTGATCCAGGCGGGGATGCGGTCACCGAGGCGGTCGGCGACGATCCCGGTGTACTCGGCGAAGCGGTACGCGGTGTCGCGGTTGAGCCAGCCGCCGGTGTCCTCAAGGGCCTGCGGGAGGTCCCAGTGGAACAGGGTGGGCAGCGGAGTGATCCCGGCGGCGAGTAAGGCGTCCACCAGTCGGTCATAGAAGGCGAGTCCAGCGGGATTGACGGTGCCGGAGCCGGTGGGCTGGATGCGGGGCCAAGCGACTGAGAAGCGGTAGCCGTCGAGCCCGAGGCCCTTCATCAGGGCGATGTCCTCGGGGTAGCGGTGGTAGTGGTCGCAGGCCACCGCTCCCGTGTGCCCGTCGCGGATGACGCCCGGGCGGGCAGAGAAGGTGTCCCACACCGAGGGCCCGCGACCGTCCTCGGCCACCGCCCCCTCGATCTGGTAAGCAGCGGTGGTGGCAC
The DNA here is from genome assembly GCF_044546945.1 of Kitasatospora sp. NPDC053057. Taxonomy (NCBI): domain Bacteria; kingdom Bacillati; phylum Actinomycetota; class Actinomycetes; order Kitasatosporales; family Streptomycetaceae; genus Kitasatospora; species Kitasatospora sp. NPDC053057. The sequence goes on from NZ_JBITZP010000014.1 coordinate 10,602, forward strand.
CCCAGCGGAAACTCGCCGGCAGGTCGAAACGATCCGGCATGGCAGCATCCTTCCGACAGAACATGAGAAGTACTCATGTTACTGGGGTTTACCTCGCGAAGCACCAGGCGAGGGCCCGGCAGGCACGCGCTGTCCAGCCCGCCGTGTCGGCCTCAGCGAAACAACCCCGGAAGCCGCGCAAGGTCGATCCCGAGGCCGAGCGGGCACGGCTGCCGGCCGCCGGCGACAACAGCGTCCTGTGGGGCTGGAGGAGTGGCATCCGCTGGTAGACCAGGCACTGGTGCATGACGGTGTCAACGGTGTGGCGGAGATGGTGGAGGATCTGCTGCCCGCTCTCCCCTGCCCGACGGGTGCCGCGATGCGGACGAGGTCTGCTACTTCCCCCAGGCCGCGCAGCTGCGCGCCCACATCGGCTTGCCCTCCCCGGGGTCGTACCAGCTGTAGCGGCCTATGGTCGGGGCCGAAGATCCAGTTCTGTTGCCGGTCGGGCGGTTCTCTGACGGTTACAAGCCAGACGGACTTCGGGGGACGGAAGCGGATGACACGGACTCCGGCTTCCAGCGTCCCTGCGAGGGCATACCTCGTCCTTCCCTGGCGCGCAGGTGGCGCGTGACTTCTGGAAGGACTGACCTTGGGTGAGACCATGAACAGGCGGCAGCTGCTGGCGTGGACCGGCGGGGGTCTGGCGGCCGCGGGCGTGCTGTGGCCGGGGAAGGCCGAGGCGCTGTCCGGCCGGTCGGGCGAGAGCCGGCCCAACCACCGCAGCGACCCGATTCCCCACCCTCTCCCGGCGGTGGGCACGGAAATCCCGTTCAGCGGCCACGCGGCCAACGCGCCGCTCAAGCTGGGAACGGAAGTTGTCCATCTCGACTTCAAGGGCGGAATCCGCTTCCGCGTCGAGACCTCCAGCCGCGCTGGGCTGACGATGTCGGTCATCGGCTTCGAGATGACGGCGACCGACCCGGTCCTCGGCACCGTGACCATGGAGCGGGCGGACAGCGAGCTGACCCCGCTCAGCGTGCTGTACGTGAGCAACGTGAGCCGTCACCTGCGCAGCCAGTCTCGGGCTGTCAGGACGGCGCCGCCGTGCGGCACCACCGAGATCGGCGGCGACCAGCGTCCCGGTCACCCATTCACCATCGCCGGTCAACGCCATGCGGACCGGCACCGAAGACGCACAGGCGGTCGTGGCGGCCCAACCCGTGATCCACAACTCCTTCGGATCACACACCGCCCCCTCGACCCGCAGCCGCCCGCCACGCAACACCCGCTCCACGTCCGGCGCCTGACCGTTCAACACCGCCAGCAGGCGACACCGGGGAGGTAGGGGCAAGGAGGTCGTCGGCCGCGGGACCGTTCGTCAACCGCTCACTCCTTTACGGCTTGTAGTCGCTTCCCGCAGCGGGCAGCCGGCGCCTGGCGAGGATGGGGGCCACCACCGACCACAAAGCGCGAGAGGACGGGTGACGGGTCCCGAGAGCCGGACCGGGGCCCTGTGCACGCGCGGTACCGCTGTCACCCGCCGTGTCCCGTCCGGCAGCCGCCGGCCAGCGGCCGTCGCCGCCGCGCACGCGGCTCGCAGTCGCCGCCGAATCCGGGCCGGTGGGCCGAACCGTGGGAGCGGTCACCGACAGGTGTCGTGATGTCCCCTTTCGGGTGATCGACGGCGTGATGCCCTCCTCCGGACGGAGGCGTGTGAGACGTTGGCGAACGGCAACCAACGCATGAGGAAAGGAAACAGGTGCACCTGTGGTGACTCGGACGGAGCGCGACCGCTTCCAGGCCATGTTCAGGAAGCTCGACATCGACGGCGACGGTGTGATCGAGCAGGTCGACATGGACCAGGTGGTCCAGGAGGTACTGGTGCGGACCGGCGCCCTGCCGGGCTCTCCGACCTGGCGGCGGGTGACCGACCTGAGCAACAAGTGGTGGCAGACGCTGCGCAGCAGTGCCGATGCGGACGGGGACGGGAAGGTCACCGCCCGAGAGTTCGTCGCCGCCTACCGTCGCCCGGAGTTCCTCGACCAGGTCGCCATCCCCTTCGAACTCGCCGTTCTGGAGACGATCGATGCCGACAACGACGGCAGGATCTCCCTGGTGGAATGGCTGACCTGGCAGCAGGCCAAGGGGCTCCCCCCGCACGAAGCCCTCCAGGAATTCCAGCAGATCGACGTCGACGGTGACGGTTTCCTCACCCGCGACGAGTGCACCCAGCACGTCAAGGAGTCCTACACCACCCCTGCCTCGTAGGACACCAACGGCCATCGGCCGCACCACCTGCCCCGGCCGCCGGTGCGCCGCGCTTCCGCAGTCCGGCCCAGGCCACTGACTGCTGCACGGCCCCTCGGCGATGCCGGCTGCCCGAGCAAGTTCCACTGATCGGGCTCCAGGCCGGGCCGACCGCACCTGGGGCCGGCAATCGAACTGCTCGCGGCCGCGCCTCCATGACGGAGGCGCGTCGCTCGGTACGTCACGTCATGATTCACACGGATCGAAGTACGGGAGACCACCATGACCACTGAGGAACTCGCCAAGTTCTACGCCCTGTTGACCATCCTGGAGCCGCAGGCGCAGACCTGCGTCCAGGCCGCCCGTCTCGCCGAGGCGGGGACGGCGGGTGAGGGCGACACCGACACCACCGTGGTGAAGCAGCTGAAGGCGCACGCCGACAAGATCGCCGCCGAACTGGCTTCGGTGAGCCCCGAGAAGCTGCAGCGCAAGACGGCTGCGATCGCCAAGTTCCTCGGCTGACCCAGCAGTTCCCCTCGTGGGCCCGCCGGCTCTGTTCGCCGGCGGGCCCACGCATGTGCGGGCCGGCGGCAAGCTTCGTCACCTGAATGGATATCAACCACTCGATGTCATGAATCAACGGACAGAGACGTGTCAGCCCCTGGTGTCGAGTGGAACCTTGCACGCCATGAACACATCGGCCGAACCGGTCTTCCGAACGATCATTCCCCCACACATTCTCGACAGGCTCGCGGAGTCCGAGGATCCCCGGAGGCACGAGCCCGCGCGCCGCACCCTGGAGCACGATGGCGCCATCCGCACCCGGCGCCGGGTCACCGCCGCCGGCAGCCTGCCCCCGACCGCTCCCGCCGCCGCCTCGGACAGCCCCAACCGCAGGATCTGTGACGCCGGGCACGTGGACACCCTGCCCGGCGACGAGGTCCACACCGAGGGTGCCGCCCCTGGCGGGGATGCCACGGTCAACCGCGCCTACACCGCGCTCGGCACCGTCTTCGACTTCTACCTCAACGTCTACGAACGCCACTCCATCGACGGCGCCGGCCTGCCACTGACCGCCAGCGTCCACTACGGCCAGGACTACGGCAACGCGTTCTGGGACGGCGAGCAGATGATCTTCGGTGACGGGGACGGCGGCGTCTTCGTCGACTTCACCACCTGCATCGACGTCATCGGCCACGAACTGACCCACGGCGTGATCCAGTACACCGCGAACCTGGAGTACTACGGCCAGGCCGGCGCCCTCAACGAGTCGATCTCGGACGTCTTCGGCTCGCTGATCAAGCAGTACTCCCTCGGCCAGACCGCCGACCAGGCCGACTGGCTGATCGGGGCGGGCCTGCTGGGCCCCGACTTTCACGGGGCCGCCCTGCGCTCCCTGAAGGCCCCCGGAACGGCCTATGACGACCCCGACCTGGGCAAGGACCCCCAGCCGTCCACCATGGATGATTTCGTGAGGACCTCGCGCGACAACGGCGGCGTCCACATCAACTCCGGCATCCCCAACCGCGCCTTCTATCTCACCGCCTCCGCCCTGGGCGGCCATGCGTGGGAACGCGCGGGCGAGATCTGGTACAGGACCCTGACCGGCGGCGACCTGGCCTCCGATGCCGACTTCGCCACGTTCGCCCGTCAGACCGTCGCCACCGCCCGGAGCCTGTTCGGCGACGGCGACGAGACCCAGGCGGTACTCAAGGCCTGGTCCGAGGTCGGAGTCCGCTCCTCGTAGTCCACGTACCGAACGGAGCCGTCTGGACCACGTCCTCGGCGAGCCGGGTAATGCAACGCCTCCGCCGAGGACGCCGGCACGGAATGAACCCGCACCGGAAGGGTCCGCTGACGATCTCACCATCAGGGGCCCTGCTGCGGTTGGCAGGGAGTCAGCAGGACCGGGACAGCGCGGATGACTGTGTGGAGCTACCGACGTTGGCCGGGCACCCGAAGACGGCCAGCAGCCTGGAACGATTGCTCATATAGTCGGCGAAGCGGTAGGCGGTGTCGCGGTTGAGCCAGCCCCCGGTGTCTTCGAGGGCCTGGGGAAGGTCCCAGTGGAAGAGGGTGGGGAGTCGGCCGGATGACTTCCAACATTCCTGGCCGTCCGCGACCCGGTCTCGTCTTGTCGTTCAGAGGTTGTCTCACGTGGCAAGTTTCGCGAGCTTCTTGTAGCAGGTCAGGGCGGCGGCCATGGCCATGCCTCGGCTCTGCCAGTCGTTGCGGACCATGTACGGGATCTTGAGACCACGAGCAGCCCATGGCAGGCTCATGCCGCATGATCGATGAATTCGCGAAAGACAACCTGCACGGGAGACTGCGGCGGGACCGCAAGGCGCTGCTCTGGAAACTCGACGGCTTGTCCGAATACGACGCCCGCCGACCGTTGACAGCGACCGGGACCAACCTCCTCGGCCTGGTCAAACACGTGGCCGGCGTCGAGGCCAGGTACTTCGGCGAGGTCTTCGACCGCCCTTCCCCGGAACCGCTGCCCCGGTGGCAGGACTCCAACGGCAGCGATCTGTGGGCGACCGAGGACGAGACCCGCGATCAGATCATCGGGTTCTACCGGCGCACGTGGGAACACTCGGACGCGACGATCAACGAGCTTCCCCTCGACGCCCCCGGCCACGTGCCGTGGTGGCCGGAGCCTTATGCCGACACGAACCTGTTCGCCGTCATGGTCCATGTCCTCGGCGAGTCCATCCGGCATGCCGGGCACGCCGACATCCTGCGCGAGGGCCTCGACGGCCGGACCGGGTTGCGCGCCGAACACGAGAAGCAGATCGACGAGGAAGCCCGTGCAGCCTACTGCGCGAAGGTCGAGCAGGCCGCCAGGTCGGCCGCAACAATCAAGGGTTAGAGGTTGTCTCACGTGACTTGGTGTTCGTGCGGCATGATGCCGGTCGTGGGTGCTGATCCATCGGAGCGTCTGGTTGCTGATGAACTCTGGGAGCTGGCCGCCCCGTTGCCGCCATCGTTCGCTGCTCGTCCGCAAGTGGTGGGACCGCTCCGTGTGACGAGCGGGCCGTGTTCACGGCAGTGGTGTACGTGCTGACCAGCGGCTGTGCCTGGCGGCATCTGCCGCCGACGTTCGGCACGCCGCCCGCCACCGCGCATCGCCGCTTCACGGTATGGACCGAGGCCGGCCTGTGGCGTCGGCTGCACCGGGCGGTGCTGGACGAACTCGGGGCCCTGGGCGAGGTGGACTGGACCTCGGCGATCGTCGACGCGGCCTCCGTTCGCGCCAAAAGGGGCGATCGCTGACCGGGCCGAACCCGGTCGATCGCGGCAAGAAGGGCAGCAAGCTGCACGTGCTGTCCGATGCCCAGGGCGTCCCGCTCGCCGTCGCCGTGTCCGGCGCGAACATGCACGACAGCCTCGCCCGGTCTCGCCGACGTTGTGACGCCTGGCGCACTGCTCGTTCTTCGAGCCGAGAGGTCGTCCCGGGCCCGACCGGGACGGTTTCAGTGCGGAGGCCAGGCGGCTGCACATCGAGTCGCTCCGCCCACCCAGGAGATCATTCCGGCTGTCGCGTCCTATCGATTCATCGTGCGGCGCCTGGAGATCGCGCCGCAGGCGGCCGAGGAGCCGGAACGGAAGGACACCCACCGCCGTTTCAGGAGACCGGTCGAGGACGTGAACCAATGTGGGGAGCCCGTGATCACGGCGCCGGCCCGCGCGTTGTGGGCCCAATGGTCCGGGTGAGGCCGATGAGGCCGATGAACGGCATGGCCGCCGTCCGCCTCGGACCGGCCCGTCAGCCCGCCATGGTCGTCACCCGGTCGAGGGAACCGGTCTTGGCCTGGTCGAGGAGGTCTTGGAACTGGTCGGCACTCAGCTGGATCTGCTGGCCGAAGTCGTCGGTGATCCGGATCCGGCGCTCTTCCGACGCGTCGGGGTCGACGAACACCTGCGGGCAACCGCAGTTGCAGTTTCCGCAGAACCTCGCCACCGGCTCGTGCCTGGACTCAGACATGGGACACCTCCGCTTGTTGATGGCAGGCACCGGGCACGGCACCGCTCCTCAAGGGCTTACCCGTCCGCTCCGCCATGCTCACCCCTTGCGCCGCATCGGTCGCCGAAAGTGTCGGATTGGGAACGATATGGGGGAGTCCGACCGGGACGGTGGGCGCCGGTGTCATGATGTCCCGGCCATGTCTGCCCCGAGAACCACGCCCGTGCCCACGCCGGTACATGCCGCCGCGCTCGACCTTCGCGTACTGCGGGCCCTGCCCTTCGCGACGGTCTGCGTCGCGCTGGCCGCCGCCGGGCACGGGCTGGCGTCCGGCAGCGCGGTACCGTCGGGTGCGCTGCTGCTCGGGTGGGCACTCGTCGGTGTCGTCGCCGTGCTCGCGGCGCGGCGGGAGTGCTCGCTGCGGGCGATCATCGGCGGTCTGGCCGTGGGCCAGGGGGGACTGCACGTCCTTTTCCATGCTGCGCAGTGTGGGCGGCGGCCTCCATCGGCTGCCTCGCCGGCGAACCCGTCCTCGGTCTCCTCCATGGTCGGGATGCCTGGGATGCATGGCATGTCCGGCATGGCCGGGATGTCCGGGGCGCTGCCGGTGGGCAGTGGGCGGCCAGGCCCGTCGGCCGCACATGTCGCGGCGGGAAGCGGCGGTGCTGCGCACGCCGTCGTGGCGGCGACGCATGTCTCCTTCTGGGGCCATGCGGCGCTCCTGGGGCTGAGTCCCGCGATGCTCGTCGCGCACCTGGTGGCGACCGTCGCCGCGGGGTGGTGGCTGTGGCGGGGCGAGGTGGCGGTCTGGCGGCTGGTGCGGCTGACGGCCGAGACCGTCTCAGCGACGGTTCACGCCCGCGAGGCTTCGCTGCGCGGGGTGCTGGCCCTGTTCGCGCTGTTGCGCGGCGGGACGGCCGGACGGTCGCGGGCCGCCGCTACGCGCTTCGTGCCCGCCGAGGGCCGGTGGTGGCTGCCGCGGTGGACGTCGTTGCGGCATGTGGTGATCAGGCGCGGTCCGCCGCTGGTATCGGCCGCCTGACCGGAGCGGAACCGCTCTCGGGTCGCGGCCCTCCGCCCTCCCTCTGATCACATACACGTGCTCCGCCTCCACGGGCAGCGGCGCCGGGTCCACCGCGCGCCCGCCGCTCGTGCACACCGGTGTGCGCGTGCCTCCGACCTGGAGACCACACAGCCATGAGCCTGTCCCTGAAGAAGCGTCTTGCCGCCGCCTGCGCCCTGGGCGCCGCGACCGTTCTCGGTGCGGCCGTGCCGGCGTCCGCGCACGTCATCGTGCAGCCGTCCAGCGTGCCGAAGAACGCGACCGACCAGACCTTCGCGTTCCGCGTGCCCAACGAGGACGACAAGAACAGCACGGTGAAGGTCGAGATCGACTTCCCCACGGACCACCCGATCCCGTCCGTCAAGGTCGCGCCTGTGCCGGGCTGGACCGACAGCATCCAGACCACCAAGCTCGCCACCCCGATCCACACCGACGACGGCGACATCACCGACGCCGTCTCCCAGGTCGTGTGGACCGGCGGCCAGATCACCCCCGGCCACTTCCAGGACTTCACCGTCGACCTCGGCGCGCTGCCCGACGGCACGGACAAGGTCGTCTTCAAGGCCCTGCAGACCTACAGCGACGGCAACATCGTGCGCTGGATCGAGGAGCCCCAGGCCGGCCAGCCCGAGCCGAAGAACCCGGCCCCAGTGCTCAAGCTGACCGCCGCCACCGCCGGCGACTCCGACGCTCCCGCCCCCAGCGCCGCGGCGAGCGCCAAGGCCGACCCGGCCTCGACGAGTACCACCACCGCGAAGGCGAGCGGCAGCGACTCCACCGCCCGCGCCCTGGGCATCGCCGGCATCGTGGTCGGCGTCCTCGGCGCGGCGGTAGGCATCGTGCTCGGCCGCCGCGCCCGTGGCACCGGTACGGACGCCTCGGCGTAAGCACACCCTGCGCGTAAGCAGGCCGCGGCCGGTGCGGGGCGCTTCCCTGGCTTTGTTCACGAGAACCGACAGCACTTGTACACGAGTTTGGGCGGCACTCGAAGCTGTGCAGAAATCGAACAGTTCATGGCCTCGGGACCGCGGGCCCCTGCCAGGTTGGCAGGGGCCCGCGGCACATAGCAGAGGAGCGTCAGGACCCGCCCTCGACGAACAGCATCCTGGCCAGCACGGCTTATCGTCTGCTTGTGGCCTGGCGGCCCGGCCTCACCGCAGGTGCCGGGCGAAGAACCGGGCCCCGGCGTCGAGCTCGAACTGCGGGACGCCGGTGTGCCCGCCCATGTTGGCGTGCAGCGTTTTCTCCTTGGAGCCGAAGGCGTCGAACAGGTCCAGGGCCGCCTGCCGGGGGTTCCCCTCGTCGTCCCACTGCAGCAGGACCTGCAGCGGAATGGTGACCTGACGGGCCTCCTCGACGATGGCGGCCGGCACGCGACTCCCGGCGAAGAGACCGGCGGCCGCGATGCGCGGCTCGACCGCCGCCAGCCGGACGCCGATGGAGATGATTCCCCCCTCGTACCCGACCGGGCCGCCGATCTCGGGCAGCTCAAGGAGGGCGTCCAGGGTGGCCCGCCATTCCGGGACCGCCCTCTCCACGAGCGGGAGGATCAGGGCGTTGACGATCTCGTCGCCGACCGGCTCGCCCACCTCCATCGCCCGGCGCAGATCGGCGCGGGCTTGCTCGGCTGCGGGCCAACCGGGCCGGTCACCGCTCCCGGGGAGCTCGATGGTGGCCACGGCGAAGCCGTACTCCGCCGCGTAGTACCGGGCTCGCCCAGCCAGCCGGGGGTACATCTTGCGCAGTCCGAGCGGCGGGGGGCTGATCAGGATCAGCGGCGCCGGTGCGGACCCGGACACGGGCGTCCACAGGATGCCGGGAATCTCGCCAAGGGTGAACTCGCGCTCGAGGACACCGTCCTCGAGGCGCTGCTCAGAAGTGAAATGCATGGTCGTGTCTTTCGGGAGTGCTTTGGAACGGCGCTCCCGGACGACCTATCGCCCGACCGTGACCCCGGAGGGGAGCACCCATATCAATACTGCGTTCACGGGTACCACCTCCTCGCTCTCTCGCACGGCCTCCGGAAAGGTAGCAGTGGTCGGCGTGGTCCGCCAAACAGGTTATTGCACAAGCTCCGTGGCCGGATGCCGCGGAGTCGGAACAGAGATCCTTGGGATCACATCGCGGCTTCCCGAGATGCTGCTGGGTGAAGAGGCCGCCATAGCTCGCCCTCCGCGTCGCCGACCTCGAAGGCTCCATCGCCTTCTACTCCAAGCTGTTCGGCACCGAACCCGCCAAGCGCCGCCCCGGCTACGCGAACTTCGCCATCACCGAGCCCCCGCTCAAGCTCGTCCTCATCGAGGGCGAACCCGGCGAGGACACCCGGCTGGACCACCTCGGCGTCGAAGTCGCCTCCACCGCGCAGGTCACCGCCGCCACCACCCGCCTCAAGGACGCCGGCCTCGCCACCTTCGAGGAGAACGACACCTCCTGCTGCTACGCCCTCCAGGGCAAGGTCTGGGTCCACGGCCCCGGCAAGGAGCCTTGGGAGGTCTATATCGTCAAGGCCGACGCCGACACCCTCGGCAAGAGCGCCGACAACACCCCCGGCACCTGCTGCACCAGCACCGGGCAGACCGCTGCGGGATGCGCCTGCGGCTGACCCTCACCACCACCGATGGCCTCAATTGACGGGGACAGTCGGGCAGTCCCGATTGCGCCGCTGGTCGGCTCGTCTTCTCATCGTCCCCACCGTTCGGAGATCTCGGGCTTGTTGGCCTTCGGGCGTGCTGTGCCAGCTACGCCGTGGGTGCGGTCGGGACCAGCGATTCGAGTACGTCTTTCAGGGTCTGCTCGATCTCGGCCCCGACGGCCGCCTGCGCTACGACGCCAGTCCCACGGGATGTGCACCCGCCGCCGGCAGACCTGCGTATCGGCGCCTTCAACGTCTCCATCTTTCAGGGCTTCTGACATGGCGTCAGAAATGTGAGCTCGCCCACAGGGGCGGCGACGGCATGAACCGATCAAGCGCTCTTCGCTACTGTCCGAGTGCGAAAAGTAGCGTGCCGATGTCATCGCCCCTTCGCCCGGAGGTCCCTGAATGCCCCCTCGCCGTAGCCGCCTGTCACCGCTCCCCGCTCTCGTGGCCTGCACGGCCCTGGCTGCGGGTCTGACCGCCGCCACCCCGGCGTTCGCCCACACGCCGACCCCGGCGGTGCGTGTGGCGCCCGCCTATCCCAACCCATCGCTTGCGGTTGCCAACTCCACCGGCGCCAACTACCAGGCCTTCGTCAAGGCATTGCGATTGCGTGCCACCGACGGCACGGTCTTCTACCAGACGATGTTCAAGACCCGCCCGACGGCGACCGGCGACCTGTTCCCGGTGCGCTTGACCACGAGCACGGGGAAGTCGGTCGACCTGGTGGTGCGCGCGAGCAACCTCTACGTCGTCGGCTGGTACTTGCCGGCGCCCACTGACAAGTTCTACTCCCTGAACGACAGCCCCGCCCCCGTCTACAACCCCACCGGCAAGACCACCGAGGTCCGCACCGGCTTCGACGGCAGCTACACCACTCTGGAACGCCAGGCCCAGACCTCACGCGAGGCTGTGCCGCTCGGCCGCAGCAGCACCGACCAGGCCGCGATCGACCTCGCCACGCCGACGATCCCCCTCGACGTGAAGAAGATCAGCAAGGCCCTGCTCATCCTCGTTCAGGAGACCAGCGAGGCCGCTCGCTTCACCAAGATCGACAGCCTCGTTGCCGCCGACTGGACCACCGGGGCCCCGGGGGAACGGCAGCTGATGGTGGCCCTGGAGAACGACTGGGGCTCCTTCTCGAACTGGGCGATCCAGAAGCTCCAGAATCCGCAGACGCCCGCGCACCATGTAGGCGGGCACACCGTCAACGATCTTCAGGCGGCGCAGCAGTACCTGGGCGTGGTCAAGGCCGCGTAAGCACGCGGTGCCGCAGCAGGTACCGCACGATCCTGTCGTTGGCCTCCAGGAGCCTGGTGCACTGCGTACCCTGGCCGATGATGAAGCGTACGGCCATGTCGAACGCGCACCCCGGGTCGTCCACGCGGTTTCGGGACCGCGGAAGCGGTCCCGGGGAACCCGGGCTGTGCGGCGGCGGTCGGACTGATGTCCTGCTCGACAGCGTCCGCGCCCGGTTCGCGTGGACCAACTGATACGCCGCCACAGGTGGCTCAGGCGATGGAGTCCCGACGGGGGCGGCCTCACCCTCCCGCGAGCTTGTCGAGCACGGCCTGGGGAAGGTCCTCCCCGGTGATGGCAGCCACCACTGCCGAAACGTTCTTACCCATGGGGATCCAGTAGAAGACCCCGCCGGTGTTTGGCTCCTGGTAGTAGTACGAGCATGTCTGGCCCTTTCGTACGGCTGCGGTCACACAATTTCCACCGTTGCCGTTGTAGCCACCCGTCAGCCATTCCCCGCCGATGTTGATGCTGACGAAGCCGTAGTGGGACGACTGGCGTACACGCCCGATGAGGATCCCGGAGGTCGGAGCGGTAAAGGACCGCACGCTGGTGCCCGATGGGAGCGTCTGCACCGTCCCGAACATGTCCACCGCGCCGTTGACCTGGATTTCCCCGAGGGTGGACTTGCCGGTGACCCCGAGCGTCTTGCTGACGTCCACCGAGCCCTTCACTGTGAGGTGGGCGGGAGTGCCGGTGGGGAGCGCCACCTCCTGGATCCAGACGGGGGAGTTGAAGACCACCTGCTTGCGGCTGCCGGCGGGGTCGGGGATCTGGATCGTGTCGGCCTTGAGTGGCTTCTGGGACGGAATGGTGATGCCGTCCGCTGCGGTGACCAGTCCTTCGAAGTCAATCTTGCTCTTGACGGTCACGGTGCCGCCCGACGTGCCGTCCAGTGCCCAGATTCGTGCGGTGTGGACCCCGTAGTACTTTCCTGCGGGGCCTCGGTCGACGAAGATGTTCTGATTCGCCTTGATCGGCCCGTTGGCCTCCAGCTCGCCGCCCACCGTGAGTTTGTTGTTGCCTGTGATGGTGACGTCTCCTTCGAATGTGGTGGACCGGGCCCAGGTCTTCTTGCTGTCCTTGTTGTCGGCCCAGAAGGTGTCGGTGACGGTGACTTTGTCGGTGGCGGTGAGGGTTTTGGCCTTGATATCAGCGTCTTTCACGGTGACGGTGGTGGAGAGGTAGTGGTGGAGCACGGTCGCTCCGTCTTCGGCCTTGGTGCGGGCGTCGAGGACGAAGGTGGTGGTGTCGGTGAGGGTGTGGGAGAGGTGGCTTCGGCCAGTCACCTTGATCGGGGCCTTGTCGTCCCAGGAGAGCCAGTACTCGGTGCCGGCCTCGCTGCCCTCCCAACGGAGCACCACTGAACCGCCGTTGGTGACTTGGGGCTTTTCGCAGGAGAAGCTGCGGAAGAAGAAGTCGGTGATGGTCTCCTGATGCTTCGTGACCGGCTCGGTGCTCACGGGGCGGGTCTCCCAGTCGTCGGTGAGGGCGGTGCGGGCGGTGATGGTGAGAGTGGCGTTGCCGGGAGTGCGGGTGACGGGGATGGCGGAGAGGTTGAGGGTGAAGCGCCGGGTTGGGTCGAAGGTGACCATCGGCGGGTTGCCGGGTGCTTCGGGGGTGCAGGTGAAGGTGACGGTGTGGTTGGTGGCCTGCTTGGTGATGCGCCAGGTGCCCTGGCCCTCGTAGTTGGCCTCGACGGAGGTGGCGCTGCTGGCGAGGTCGGTGTCGGTGGTGCCCACGGGGAGGGTGACGGTGATGGCCTGGCATTTGATGTCGTCGGGGCTGTCGTCGGGTTTGGCGAAGGTGAGGTCGAGGACGCCGTTCTTGGTTTTGCTGGGGGTGGATACCGGGAGTGGGTTGGGGCTGGGGGCGCAGTCCACGTGGAGTTGGGCGTGGGGTGCGGCGGCGCTGGTCTGGGTCACGGGTGCCCTCGCGATCGGGAGTGGGGACGGAACCGGGTGCGGCGGCTACGTGATGGTGACGTCGCCGTCGAATGTGGTGGCGCGGGCCCAGGTCTTGTTGGCGTTGGTCCGGTCCGCGACGAAGGTGTCGGTGACGTCGACCTTGTCGGCGGCGGTGAGGCTCTTGGCCAGGATGTCGGGGTCTTTGACCGTGACGGTGGTGGAGAGGTAGTGGTGCACCGTCTGGTTGGCCGCGTTCCTGGTCTGGGCGTTCAGTACGAAGGTGGTGGTGCGGGTGAGTTGGTGAGTGGGGACGGTGAGTGGTGGTTGTGCGGGCAGGTCGGTGAGCCGTTTAGCGGGCGCGTCGTCCCAGTACAGGTAGTACTCGGTGTTGTGGGGTGTGCCGTCCCACTGCAGGACGGTGGCCTCGCCGTGGGCGACCCGGGGCTTGACGCACGAGAAGTTCTGGAAGCGGAACTCGTTGCCGGCCTTCTCGATGGCGGGCAGGGCGATGGGTCGGTCCGCCCAGCCGGTACCGGTGCCGGTGGTCGTGGTCTCGGTGATCGTGAGGGGGGCCGCGCCAGCGGTGCGGTTGATCGGGACGCTGGAGAGGATGAGGGTGAACTCGCGGCCCGCGCCGAAGGTGGTCTCGCCCGAGGGCGGGGTGCAGGTGAAGGTGATGGCGGTGACCTCGGAGGGAGACCCCGGCTTCTCCGGGGTGGTCTGCCGTTCGATGGTCCAGTCGAGGCCGGTGCTGTCGCGCGGGTAGTCGTCGATGTCATCGGCGTCGGCGCCGCTGGTGTTGCCGACCAGGTCGGTGGGTTCCTGGCCGACCGGGATGGTGATGGTGATCTTCCGGCATTCCACGTCCGGCCCCGTCGCGGGTTTGCGGAAGGTGAGGAACAGGGTCCCCTTCTTGTTCTCCTGGGGCGTGGAGATGGTGAACAGCGGGGGCGTGGTCTCGCAGACGAGGTCGAGTAGGGCCGCGGACGCGGCGGCGAGCTGGTACACGGGCGGGGCCTCCGGTGTGACGGGTGCGGGCGTCGTGCAGGCCTCAGGACGCGTCGGCGGGATCCTGTTGGACGGCGACGGACAGCTCGGTGCTGCGCCGGGCGTGAGCCTGTGAGCCGCCGGCGGTGTCGTCGGTGATGCGCAGGCTGACGGTGCCGGGCGGTCCGGTCAGCGCGATCCGTTCGAGGATCAGGGTGAGCGTGGCGGTCTCGTCGAAGACCGCCTCCCGTCGCGGGTTCTCCGGGGTGCAGGTGATCACGGTGCGGTCGGGGTGCGTGGCGGTGTTCTTGTGGATGTGCCAGCTGCGGCCGTGCGGGGCGCTGTAGGCGGTGTCGATGCGTTCGGGGCGGTCGGTCAGCGCCTGCGGATGACCGCCGCTGGGCACCTCGACGGTGATGCTGCGGCAGCTGGCGTCCCCACGGGCCTGGGGGTTGCGGGAGACCGTGATCTCCAGTCGGCCCTGGCGGGGGTGTCCGGGGGTGGCCCGGACCAGGACGGCGGGGGTGGTGGTCAGGGCGTAGGTGAGGAGTGTGGTGTCGGCCGGCTCGGTCATGCGGCGCTGTCCCTTCCGGGGGTGACGGGTGGTCAGGGCTGAGGCGCCGGTTCGTCGCTCGGCGTGGCGGGGTGGAGCTGGAGGTATCCGGCCCGGGCGGTGGGCAGCGCGTCGTCAGGGTGGGTGAGGTGGTCGGCGGGGATCAGCGCGCGTTCGTCCCAGTCCGGCGTCTCGCTCGCGGTGGCCTGGGGCTGGGCCCAGGACCAGGTGCCGTAGCGGGCCGAGAGCGGCGGGATGACCACGGGGTCGTCCTGGGGGGTGACCTGGAAGCTGCGGATCACCGTCGAGTACTGGTTGGCTTTCAGCACCAGTTGCAGGTAGCGGGCCAGCAGCGGGGGTCCGGTGAGGCTGCGCTGCCAGTGCAGCTCGGCCTGGGTCGCGGCGGCCTGGGCGAGCTCGGTCCATTCCTCGCCGTCCTCGGAGGCCCGCAATTGCTTGGCGGGCGGGATGCGTCCACCGCCGGCCTCCCCGAAGTAGATGTCGATTCCGGTGACGGGCTGGACCTCGCCCAGGTCGACGGTGACCGTGTCCCCGTCGCGTGGTGCCGCGCCGGTCTGGTACCAGGTGTCGAGTCGGCCATCCAGGATCCGCTCGACGGGTCCGGCCTGCGGCGTGTTGGTTCCGTGGCCGGGGATGCTGCTGGTGGCGGTGCGTGGGCTGCGGGTGGTGGCGAGCAGCGGGTTGAGGCGGAAGGAGGCGCGGATCGCGGCGAGGGCCTGGTGCACCTGCTCGGCGTCCAGGCGCAGCTCCTGGACGGGCAGGATGTCCGTGGTGGCGTGGATCGGCAGGTGAGGGTGGGCGAGCAGGGTGACGTGGCGGGTGGTGCGGCCGGTGGCAGTGCGGGCCGGCAGGTCGAGGTCCGCGGCGTCCACGGGCTCGATGTAGCCGCTGCTCCCGAAGGGCTGCAGGGCGCTGAGCCGGGCGTAGTCGACGTTCTGGTCGCGCTCGGCGCTGTAGTAGCCGATCAGTCCGTCGTCCAGGTCGTACGGGTCGCCGAGGCGGATCGGCCAGGCGTAGTCGGTGTACTCGGGGTGGTTCTCGCCGGCCTGGTTGAGGATGGTGGCCCAGGACGGGTCGGTGAGGGGCGGGCCCTGGAGGTCGAGGTTGAGGTCGGCGCGGATCAGGGCCACGGGTCGGCCGATCAGGCGGGCGGGAAGTTGGTCGTCCTCGGCCCCGGAGTCCACGATGGTCCGCAGGCTCTTGTCGATGGTCCTGAGCAGGTCCTCGAACGCCACCGCCGAGTCGCGACGGGCGAGCAGCGCGGCCAATAGCCGGTGCAGCTCGGGGTGGTCGTTGATGAACCGCTGGTCGTCCAGGCCGCTGTACGGGGAGTGCGGGAGTGGGGTGTAGCGGGCCTCGCGGGTGGTCCCGGCGGTGGTGATGACGCGCAGTTCGCCCAGGGCCTGCCCGGTGGGTCCGTACAAGCACAGCGTCTGGTCGAGGTAGTTGGCCAGCAGCCAGCCGGTGATCGGCGTGCCCCGGCCCGCGGGCGCCGGGGCGAACGCGAGGCGGGCGTCCTGCAGGAGGCGGGGCGGGAGCTGGATGAACCGGTCGGGGTTGTCGACCTCGGTGTAGAGATCCTCGCTCGGGGTCACCGAGGCGGTGCGGATCGGGTACTGGTCGTTCCAGTTGCCGTCCGCGCCGGAGGTGACCAGGTCGACGGCACGGCCGAAGCGGTCGACGATGCGCAGGTCGGTGAAGAAGAACTGCCCGGCACGCACGGGTTGGAAGCGCCGCTGGTGCGGTTCGCCGGCGCCGTCGGGGACGTGGTTCTGCTCCCCGGTCAGGTGGGCGAGGGCGCCCTCGGTGGGGACCTGGGCGCCGCCGTCGAGTTGCAGGAGCCAGTCGTTGAACCCGTCGAGGCTCTGTGAGAGGACGTCGAGTTCCTCCAGGTCGTCGCGGAGCGCGGCCAGGGCGCGACGGTCGGCGCCGGGGTAGCCGGCCAGGTAGCGGGCCAGTTGGGCGCGCAGCACGAAGACGGTGGTGGGGGCGAGGTAGGCGCGGCCGCGGAACAGCCGGGTGAGCACGTCGCCGTCGCTCGGGGAGTCGGCCGGCAGGGTGCCGGTGCCGTTCCACACATGGCCGTAGGAGTCCAGGCCGCTGTCGGCCGGCGCCTCGAAGGTCCAGTGGTAGCCCTTGTCGGTGCGGTACGGGGTGGGCGAGAAGTTCAGCTTCCACATCAGGAACATCGGCAGCCACGGCTGCTGCCAAGGGGCGGTGAACTCGGCAAGCGGTCCCTCGGTGTGGGTGGCCGGGTTCTCGGTCAGGGCGTGCAGCGCGGTGCGGTCGCCGTCG
Source organism: Kitasatospora sp. NPDC053057 (assembly GCF_044546945.1). Classification (NCBI taxonomy): domain Bacteria; kingdom Bacillati; phylum Actinomycetota; class Actinomycetes; order Kitasatosporales; family Streptomycetaceae; genus Kitasatospora; species Kitasatospora sp. NPDC053057. Next base: position 27,558 of record NZ_JBITZP010000014.1, read on the forward strand.
CGGGTGCGGGCGGCCCGGTCGAGGAGGGCGAACTCCTTGAGCAGGGCGGCGCAGGGGGCGGGCAGTCCGGCGATGCCCGGGTCGGCGGGATCTGTGGGCGGGGGCGTCATGTCACCGCCGAGCAGCACGCCGCGCAGCAGGTTCGAGGGCACCCGGCAGGGCAGCGGGTTGTCGGCGTCGCGGGTCAGTGGCACGGTGCCACCGCCGGTGCCCTCGACCAGCAGGACGGGGTCGGCGGGCTTGTAGAAGCTGCCTTGGGGCAGGCGCTTGAGCTGGAGGTGCTCGGGCAGGCCCCGTTCTTCGTCCGCGGCCCAGGCGTCGATGGCCTCCTGTGGGTCCTGGCCGTCGACGGCCGTGGGCGGCAGGGCGGCCAGCAGCTGGGCGAGCGTGTCGCGGTGGGCCTCGACCGCCTTGACCAAGTCGCCGGTTTCGGGGTGGAGTTGCCGCTCGCACTGTGCCTCGAAGTCGGCGGGCAGGCCGATGGGACGCTGGTCCGGGGCCAGGTGCTCCAGCTGGTTGCGCAGCCAGTACAGTGCCCACAGCCGCCACTGGCTTGCGGTCAGGTCGTTCAGCGTGGCGTCGTAGCGGGTCTGGTCGGTGTTGAGCTGGTCCAGCCAGTCGGGGGTCAGGTCGGCGCTGCGACGCTTCGGCGGGGCGTCGGGGCCGGGCGCCTGGCGCGGGACGATCTGCCAGGAGGAGCCGCCGTCGCTGCCGGCGAACCAGCTGCTGTGGGTGATCTCCGCCAGATCGCGCTCGCCCTCGGCGCCGTCGAAGGTGTCCAGGGTGCCGTGGAAGAGCGCGCTGACCAGCGAGGCGTGGCGCGACCCGGGAAGCTGCCGCTCGACCAGTGCGGCAGCGGCCTCGCCGGTGCTGTGCCCGACGGCGACCTTGAGGAGTTCGCCGTTGTCGGGGTGGTCCGGGTGCTCCGGGGCGTCGCCGAAGCGCTTCCAGTTCAGGCCCAGCGCGGTGCCGCTGTACACGGTGCGGTCGACCCTCTCGGGGGCGGCGGTGACCTGGGCGGTGCGCACGGCGACGGGCTCGGTGCCGGGCTCCCTGATCCACAGCTGGAGGTAACGGGCCTCGCAGGGCTCCGGCGGGCGGTAGTCGATGACGGGCGTGCCGGCCTCGTAGTCCTGGTGGAACTCCTCGGGCCAGTTCTGGTTGTCCACGGACGTCTGAACGCGCACCTTCGGGAGCAGGTGTTGCTCGTCCGGGTCGCCCAGCAGCACCCGGAACGTGCCGATCTGCTGGATGCTGCCGAGGTCGATGGTGATCCGGCTGCCCGCGGTGGGGGCGTTCGCGCTGAGGTAGTAGGTCTCCTCGTCCGTATCCAGGATGTGCTCGGCGCCGTGTTCGGCGGCGGCACCCAGGCCGCCGAGTTCGGTGGCGGTCCGTCCGGCGGTGGTCCAGCCGAGCGCGGCGACGACGTCGGCGGGAGAGCCGTCGCTGTCCGGTGGCAGCAGGCCGGGGATGGCGGGCACCTGCTTGAGGATGTCCTGGGCGGGGTCGCTGTACCAGCCGCAGACCAGGTAGCTCAGCGTGGCGTCGGGCGGGTAGCTGTCGCCCTGGCCTTTGAGGTCCATGAGGTCGTCGTGCATCGAGAAGACGTTCTCGTGGTACGGCTCGAAGGCGGCGAAGGTGGGCAGGCCGGCGCCCACCGCGGTCAGGAACATGTCGGGGGCGTCCTTCGGATCCTGCTCCTGCCAGGGGCCTTTGGCGAGTGAGTGGATGCGGCCGAGCCAGTCGACCTCCGGGTTCTGCTTGCGCGGGTTGACGAAGCTGTTGATCACCCCCTTGCCGTCCCAGGAAGCGCCGTCGTCGTCGCTGTGGAGGTAGTCGCTGTGCACCACCCAGCCCACCGGAGCTGCCATGGCGCCCCGCACCTCGGCGTAGCGCACCACCAGCCAGCGGTTGGGCACCAGCGGGTAGTTGGTCTGCCCGGTGGCCTCGTCCAGGACGCCGTCGGTCAGCGCCTCGGGCAGCTGCCACTGGACGTGGACACCCTCGAACGACTCGTGCCCGCCGGTGTTCCCGCCGCTGAACGGCTCGGGCTCGGCGGCGCCGCGGCCCGTCATGTTCGGATTGCTGCCCAGCATGTGGTGGAAGCTCGGCTGGTAGCGGTAGAAGGGCTGCGTGGTGCGCACCTTGTCGTTGACCAGCAGGGCGTGCACCTCGACCGGCACGATCAGTTCGCTGTCGCTCATGTGTCCGGCTCCTAGGCGTTGTTCGCGGGGAGCAGGAGTTGCTCCAGGGGTGCGTTGACCAGTTCCAGGGCGAACTGGGCGGGGGTGGGATCCGCGGCCAGAGCCAGGGCCGACTTGAGCGCGGGCAGCAGGCTGCGCAGGTCCAGCACGTCCGCCTCGGCGCGGCCCGGGACGAGCGGGTCGCGCAGATGGGCGGCGAAGATGTCGGGCGCGCCGGTGGCGGGGAACTGGTCCCCGGTGCGCTCGCCGATGGTGTCGCCGTCGAGGTGGCGCAGGTTGATGCGGTGCTGGTCGTTGATGCCGAAGTGAATGCCCTGACCGGGTTCACGGATGGCGATCCGGTCGGGGACCTCGTCCCACAGCACGAGCAGCACGTCGGGGGCCAGGTGGTCGCGGCGCAGCTCGTTGACCGGGGTCTGGTCGGTGCCGGTGGTCGCGAGGATGTCGAAGACGGGCCAGGCGCGCACGAGTTCGGAGTTCATCAGCAGGCCGGCGACCGGCTCGCCGGTGCCGAGCGTACGGGTGAGGCGGGCGCGCAGCACCTCGTCCAGGTCGCGGTCGATGGAGGTGTGCGCGCCGACGTCGCTCGCGCCGGCGACCAGCGCCTTGATCCACCCGGGGTCGACGCGGAACAGGCGCAGGCTCTCCGGGGGCAGCATCCGCGGGTCCGGGACGAGGTGGTTGAAGGGCACCCCGCGCAGCAGGCCCAGACGCTCCAGCCACGCGGCGGCGGTGGGGGTGCGGGCGGCGGCCACGGAGCTGAGCGACTGGCGGGTGCGTGCGTCGGCGAGCAGCGCGGGCGCCTCGCGGCGGGTGGGGCGGGCGGCACGGGACCGGCGTGGCTCGGGGGCCAGGGGGGCTTTCAGGGCCCGGACCAGGCCGCGGCCGAATCCGGCGTCGGCCAACTCGCGCAGCGCGGTGCTCGCGGGCAGCGCGTCGGGGTCGTGCAGGGCGCGGCGGCGATCGGCGCTCAGCGCGCTCAGGGTGGCCGCGCGGTTGGCCATCTCCCGTCGGGCTTCGATGACTTCGGCACTGTAGTCGGGGTCGGCCAGCGCGATGGTGCGGCCCAGCGTCCAGGCGGCGGCGTAGCTGACGTCGAACAGGCCGTGCTCCCGGTCGTAGATCAGGGCGTGGTCGGCGGTGGTGTACGGCCCCGCGGAGTCGGCTTCGGCCTCGTCGTCGGTCCAGGGCACTGTGGGGGCGGTGAGTGGGGTGAGCGGGCCGCGGTACCAGGCGTAGGTGTGCTCCCCGGACAGGGTGCGATAGGGCACGGCGGTGTAGCCGTGGTGCAGCCGCTCGCGGGCGTACTCCTCCTCCGGTGAGGCGGCCTGGCCGGTGGCGGCGGGGCGCAGGCGCAGCGCCAGCTCCTCCCGGTCCTCGGCGGCGGGCTCGACCAGGTTGGCCAGCAGCTTGGCCGGATTCAGGCTGCCGTCGGGGTCGTTGGTGAAGGACCAGGACCACAGGGTGCACAGCCGCACGTGCTGGGTACCACCGGGAAGGCTTTCCAGGCGGCCGATCCAGCCCTCCAGGGAGACCAGGTGGACGGCGTAGCGGCCCTCGGCCCGGGGGAAGCGGTTGGCGGCGAGCACCGCGTAGTCGCCTTCGGTGAGGATCTCGCCGTTGTCCCGACGTTGCGGGGCGGTCCGCACGTCGCGCACGTGGGCCAGCTGCAGCAGTTCGTCCTCGCGCGGCACGACGGCGGTGAACACGGCGGCGGGCACGTCGATGGTGCGGCACTCGACGCTCTCGTCGAGTTCACCGCTGAGCCGGGGGCCGAGCAGTCCCGGCCCCGGCTGAAGCAGTTCGCGCACCGTGCGCTGGCTGAACGCGCCCTCGGCGTCGGGGTCGTCGAGGACCTCGCCCTCGGCGAAGACCAGCAGTGCCAGCCAGGCGGCGCGCGCCACCACGCCTCGGCCCTGGAGTTCGCGTTCCCAGGGCAGGATCGCCCGGTTCAGGGTGATGTGCGGAAGCACGTGGGTGTACAGGCCGGCCGCGTCGGCGGGCGGGTAGCTGGCGTGCACCCAGGCGGGGTCCAGGACGAACTGGGCCGCGCGGATCTCGTACCGGTCCGCGACCTCCGGCAGCCGGGCACCGTCGGTCTCGACCGGGTCGCCGTTCACGGTGAGGCGGTGCTTCATCGAGACGGTGTAGACGCCGGCCGTGGCCTTGGGCTGCAGGTGGTCGTAGAACGTGACGTTCAGGTCAGGAGCGGTGGTCATGACGGGTCACCTCGTGCCGGGGGCAGTGAGCAGCGGGGGGTCGGTCAGCGTGTTGCCGGCCAGGTCGGCGTAGCGGGTCAGCGGGCCGTCGCTGCCCGGCGCCGCGCCGAGCGCGGCCAGCGCCTGGTGCACCTTGGTGCGGGTATCCGCGGTCGCGGTCAGGGTGCTGGTGATCACCCCGACGCTGCCGTCGTCGATGACAGGGGAGGTGCCCGCCTCCGTGGTGTCGTGCAGCGGCATGTTGCCGTCCGGCAGCACGGCCTCCACCTCCAGCGCGTCGGCCGGCACCGGGCCGACGAACTTCTCCGACCGCTGCGGCCCGGGCACCTCGATGGTCACGCCGGTCAGGCAGCCCGGGACGAGTCCCTCCTCTCCCAGGGCCTGTTGGGGGTTGGCCAGCGGCCTGCCCCACAGGGCCCGCGGCACCCCTTCGGTGGTGGGCTCCACCTTCCAGCCGGCCTGCTTCCAGTCGTACCTGGCGTCCTGCTTGCGGATCTCGATGACCTGCTCGCTGATCACGCCGGTCAGCCGCATCGGGCGGATGTCGATTCGCGCTTTGTCGCTGCCGTCGAACAGATCGCCGTTGAGGGTGATCTTCGAGGCGGGCACCGCCGACTCGACGGCCACGGTGAAGCCGTCCATCCGCACCTGCAGGGGCGCGGGCGCCTCGGCTCGCGCCTCGGACTCGTCCTGGGTCGCGTCCGGCAGCTCGATGCCCCGCTTCACCGCGGAGCGCGAGGCCGCGGGCAGCTGGACGTGGAAGTCCTCCCAGGGCACTGGGGGCGCACCCTTGCGGTCCGCGCCGAAACCGATGGTGAAGGAGATGAACCAGATCTTGACCTTCGCCCGCCCGCCGACCGGCGGCAGCCACATCTGCATGCTGACCCCGACCTCCACGGAGACCCGGACCCGCACGAAGAGCACCTTGACGGAGGCCGACACGCCGATGCTGAGTCCGTAGGCGATGTCGGCGTAGAACGGCTTCCACTGCACCAGCGCGTCGACGTGGACGGTGAACCAGGCTCGCAGGTTGATGCCGTGACCGTTGTCGTAGACGGCGGCCAGCGAACCGCCGATCATGAACGCGCCGTCGCTCAGCGCCGCGTACGCCTGTCCCTTGATGGTGATCGGGCCCCGCTCCCACAGCCAGCCGATCCGCGGCGGCTTGGGGTAGTAGTCGGGGGCCTGAAACTGGGGGTGGTAGCCGCCGGCGGAGAGCACGAAGCCCTTCTTGACACCCAGCTCGGGCAGGTCCTTACCCCACACGTACAGGGAGATGCCGCCGGTGAGTTCCGCGGCCGGGTCCAGCAGGTACGAGCCCTTGGCGATGACGGTGTCCATCGAGAGACGGCTCAGCGCGGAGTCGAACGCGAAGACGAAGTCGACGATCACCTGTCCGATCGGGCGCATCAGGGAGTTCGAGCCGTACGGTGATCCGGCCCGCGCGTCGCTCTCGTTCGGCATGGTGGGCGGCAGGGAGAGGGTGGTGCTGCCGGCGAGCATGGCCTTCCAGCCGGCTTGGCCGAACTCCACCAGGGCCAGGGCCCGGGCGTGGATGAACTTGTAGACGGTGAACTCGATGCCGCCGGCCACCCAGTACTGGCCCTGGGCCGGCGTCACCCAGCCCGGGGCGACCACGAGTTCGTTCAGCGCCTCCACCGGCGACTTCTTCTCCACCTCGCCGCCCTGCGCGGGGGGATTGTCCCCCAGTCGCCTGGTCAGCGGGAAGGTCTGGAGCTCGGTGGTGGTGGGGATGCGGACGGTGCTGTTGATACCAACGCCGAGAACGATGCCGACGACCGTGACCGGGCCGAGCGGGAACAGGCCGTTGATCTTCTTGCGCTGGCCCACGAGTTCGGCGTAGCCGAAGAGGGAATCCCAGCCCGCGTTATTGCGCGCCCAGCTGCCGGCCAGCTGCAGGGTGACGAGGCCCTGGATCTCGATCCGGCCCAGGGCGGCGAACGCCAGGTCGAAGTCGGCCAGATCCAGCCGGGTGAACGCCGCGGCCATCTCCACCCGAGGCGGACCGGGCAGCTCCAGGGCCACACTGGCGCCGCGCAGCACCGGCAGGACCTTCCAGTCCTTGTCGACGCCCAGGCCAAGGCCCAGCAGATCCAGGGTCAGCGGGCCGACCGCCAGCGTGGCGTCCAGGGCGACGAACAGCAGGCCGTGCGCGTAGCCCAGTCCTGCGTGACGGAACCGCACCGGGCCGATCGCGAACCCCTCCAGGCTCTTCTCCGTGCCCGGCTCGGATGCGCCAGCGGCTCGCTCACGGCCCAGCACCACGCCCTGGCGGAGCGGGGGCAGCTCCCGGTCCGCCGGCCACACCAGATCCACTCGGTAGTTCTCGCCCAGGTTGAGGGTGGCCCAGATCATCGTGCCGGGCGCGAATTCGTGGTTCGGCAGGGCTGTCGGCAGGACCGGCAGCACCCCGCGGTTCCCGATCACCGGGTCGATGTCGAGCTCGGCCAGGATCTCGTTCAGCTGTTGGATCTCGAGGAGCGACCACACCTTGACCTGCGTGCCGGTGTCGCCGGCCCAGGCGAAGTGGATGTCCGCGACGGTGAGGTCATGGTCCGGGGAGGTCGGCGCGGAGATCACCGGCAGATCCGAGGCCTTCGCCCGCACGGTGCCGCGCACCGCCAGCATGAAGCGACGCTTGGTCTCGTTGACCGGCCGGGTGGCCAGCATCCAGCCGAAGTAGTCGGTGGTGCTGGTGAGGACCAGGAGGTAGGTCTGGAAGTTGAAGTACAGGCCCGCTGATTGCAGGCGCGGCATCAGCTGCTCGGGGATCACCGCGCCGGCGAGCTCGGCGCCCAGGCCGAGCATGAGGTCCGTGGCCGGGATCCCCTCCTCTTCCTCCCCCGCCTGCCAGCGGGCGACCAGCTCGATCGGCTCGGACGACGTGGGCATGGGGACGGCGAAGGTCAACTCGACGTTGCCGGGCAGCGACAGCGACAGGCTCGGGAACCGGGGGTGCACACTCAGGTTCTTCAGGTCGATGTCGAACCCGAGCCCGGGCAGGCCCAGGGTGATCCCGCCGCCGAACGTGATCTTGGCGTCCAGGACCAGGCGCAGGACCCAGTCCGAGCCGACCGTCCAGTCGATCTCGTCCGGGCCCGGCCAGGACAGGCCGATCCGCGACACCTCGATCGGCCCCAGGCTCAGGTCGGGCAGGTCCAGCCAGAACGGCTCCAGAGGCGGCGGCGCGGACGGTGGCCAGGGGATCCCCCAGGCCACGCCGGAACCACCTGGCAGCTTCCAGTCCATGTCCAGTGACCAGCCCGGCCGTCCCAGAGCACCCCCGGAGAAGTCCCAGCTCAGGGTGGGCCACCAGGCGTCCACTCCGCCCGGGAACGAGCCGATCCGCCCGTTCAGCAGCTCCAGTTGCAGTTCGGTCAGGGTGGTGCCGAGCCCGGCCAGGCTGATCCCGTTCGGGGCGAAGTCGGACAGCCCTCCCAGCAGCCCTCCGATGAACGGCAGATCCTCGAGCCACCTCTCGAACCCCGTGACGCCGAGCAGTGCGACCTTGCCCCAGTCCGGGCCGGAGGGCAGGCCGGCCAGCACGAAGCGCAGTGAGATCGACTCGCCGACCAGCTTCAGGCTGCCGGTCAGCTCAAAGTCTCCCTCGCTCAGGTCGAACCTCAATCCCAGAGAGGGCAGTGGCGGATTGAACAGGTCGGGCAGCGACGGCGGCTCGATGCCGAACGGCCGGAGCAGGTCCAACAGCCGCATTCCGTCGCCGCTGTCCCACCAGCCGGTCAGCAGCCGGGCCTTCGGCAGCCCTGGGAAGCCAGGAACCCCGGGTAGGTCCGTCTTGGGCACCGTAAAGGTCAACTCCGCGTCCCCCAGTCGCAGGGAGAGGCTCGGAAGCCGCGGATCGACCGAGAACGCCCCCGTGTCCGGGAGTGACAAGTCGAAGCCGACGTCGGGCAGCGACAGGGACAGCCAGCCCAGTTGGACCGACAGGTCGAGGTACACTCCCAGGCCGCCGCCGTCGCCCACCAGCGGCCAGCACAGCCCGAAGCCGGAGAGGGTGAAGCGGCCCAGCGGGACGGTCGGAAAGTCCGGAACCCGCCCGATGCCTTGCCCCAGCCGCACCACCCACACCTGCGGATCAACCGCGGGCAGCTGGTAGCAGGCGCCCACCCAGAGCCCCGCCTCCAGGCCCCGCTCCGGCAGCAGCGGCCACCACGACTCGCCGCCGACCGCCTCGGCCACCGCCGCGTTCACCAGCGCACCCTGCGCGGCGGTGAGGCCGCCGGGACCCACCACGATCAGCTCGACCCCGAGCACCCCGATCCGCTCACCGCCAGGGATCTCCGGGCCGACGTACGGCAGCTCGGACAACAGCGCCTGACTGTCCCTGACACCGACCAGGCCCACCAGGCCCGCGTCCTGCGCCGGCCTGGCGAACACCAGCCGCAGCCGCTCGGTCTGCGCCGTGATCACCACCCGGCCGACCGTGAGGTCGTAGCGCGCCGTCAACGCCGCCACCTCGGTCAGGAACGCCAGCGGCGCCTGCGCCAGCTCCAGCCCCCAGGCCGCGGCGAGGTCGACCAGACCCATCGCCGCATCGAACTCGGCCCGCAGTCCGGTGACGAGGTCATTCGCCGCGTCGGCGAGGAACACGAGCTGCAGGGCCACCGGGTGGCCGTCCAACGCGGCCTCGCCGATCACCTTCAGCTGATCTTCGGCGACTTCCGTCACCCGCAGCACGAGCTCCTTGCCGGCGGCGAACAGCTGGTACAGCTCGGGCAGTTCGATCGCATCCAGGGGGAGGACGAAGTCCTCGCCCACAGCGGGGAAGGCTTCGAGCAGATCGGCGACAGACAGGGCCATGGGGACGGAGATCCTCTCGTGCTGGGCTGCGGGAGGTCCTGCACGAGAAACCGCACCAGCGAGCCCGCAAGGGCGCGCCGGCACGGCTCCCGATACGACGTGCGATACCACCACCGCGGCCCGCACCGCGCCAGACCGCCCACCTGACGTGTGATCAGAACACGCCAACTATGCGCAAGGCGCCGCGGAGACGACTTCCGTTTGATACCGAGCGCATACAGAGAGTAGCGCCCTGCGCGCCGGGACCGGCCAGTCGATCTCGCAGTGCTCCCCGCCCCGCAGCGAAGGATCGCCGGGTCGGGCCGAGTGGCCGCCGCGCTGTGTTTCTTCAGGGACGCCCAGCGCTCTCCAGCCCCGACCCGCCAAGATGCCACACCCGCGCTGCCAACTGCGCCCGCCACATGCGTGCGTAGCGGCCGTCGCGGTCGGCGAGGAGTTCGGTGTGGGTTCCGTGCTGGGTGATGCGGCCGGCGTCGAGGACGAGGATCTGGTCGGCGCCGACGACGGTGGAGAGACGGTGGGCGATGACGACGACGGTCTTGCCGGTCACCAGGCGGTCGATGGCCTGCTGGACCACGACCTCTGATTCGGTGTCCAGCGCGGCGGTCGGTTCGTCCAGCAGGACGACCGGTGCGTCCTTGAGGATGGCCCGGGCGATGGAGATGCGCTGGCGTTCGCCGCCGGAGAGGGCGGAGCCGATCTCGCCGACCCGGGTGTCGTAACCGTCCGGGAGGCGGGAGATGAAGCCGTGCGCGTTGGCGGCGCGGGCGGCGGTCTCGATCTCGGCGTCGGTGGCGTCCGGGCGGGCGAGGGCGAGGTTGGCGCGGATGGTGTCGTCGAAGAGGTAGACGTCCTGGAAGACCACGGCGATGTGGCGCAGCAGGTCGTCGGGTTCGAGGGTGCGCAGGTCGGTTCCGCCGAGGCGGACCGTGCCGTGCTGCGGGTCGGCGTAGCGGCTGATCAGTTTGGTGATGGTGGTCTTGCCGGAGCCGGACGGGCCGACGAGGGCGGTGAGGCTGCGCTCGGGGACGGTGAACGAGACGTGGTCCAGGGTCGGTTCGTCCTGGCCGTCGTAGGCGAAGGTGACGTCGTCGAACGCGATGTCGTGGGCGGTGGGCCGCTGTCCGCCGGGGGCGACCGGCAGGGGCTCGGTGGCGAGGAGGTCGTCGATCCGGTGCAGGGCCGCTTCGGACTGTTCGAAGAGCTTGGTCATGACGGCGGCCAGGCCGAGCGGTTCGGCGAACCGGGCGGCGGTGACGACGACGGCGACCACGGTGGCCGGGGAGAGCCGCAGTCCGAGGGCGAGCGCGGAGCCGAGCGCGACCAGGGCCACGAGGGCGAGTTGGACGATCAGTTGGGCGCCCGCCACCGGGAGGGCGGCCGAACGGTTGGCCGCCAGCTGGGCGTGGTGCTGGTGGCCGAGCACGGTTCGCAGGCGCGGGGAGTGGGATCCGGCCTGTCCGGTGGCCTTGAGGACGGGCAGTCCCTGGACGTACTCGACGATGCGGGCGGCGAGGTCGGCGTCGGCCCTGTCCACCTGGTGGAAGCCGGAGTTGGCTCGGCGTTGTACCTGGCGGACGAGCGGGAGGGCGGCAAGGGTGGCGGCGACGAGGACCAGGCCGAGCCGCCAGTCGAGGGCCAGGACGACCACGCCCAGTACCGCGGGGACGGCGACGAGTTGGATGAAGAGCGTGGAGAGCGAGGAGATCGCGCCCGCGGCGGCGGTGGCGTTGGAGCCGACGACCGAGGTGAGGTCGCCGGCCGCCCGGCGGGCGAGTTCCTGCTGTGGCATGGCGCGCAGCTTGGCGCCGAGACGAAGGCGGGTGGCCTGGGTGACGAGGTGCCAGTAGTCGTAGGTGAAGGCCGTCTCGCGTGCCCGCAGGATCGCTTCGACGACGACCAGGACGGCGAGCAGGCCGACCCACAGCCAGGCCTGGCCGGTGCGGACCGGGTCGCCGGTCAGTTCGGCGAGCAGCGGGACGAAGGTCGCGTAGGCGGCTGCCTGGACGAGCGAGGCCGCCAGTGAGATCCGCAGGGTGCGACGGAACTGCGGTGCGTACGGGCCCGCGGCGGTGAGCATCAGGCGAAGGATCCGCCTCATCGTGCGTTCTCCAGGTCAGAGGTGGCGGTGACGGCGTTGAGGCCCCAGCGGGTGGCTTCCTCGTGGCGGGCCCAGAGCGCGGCGTAGCGGCCCTGGGCGGCGACCAGTTCGGGGTGCCGGCCGCGTTCGACGATCCGGCCGCCGTCGAGGACGGCGATCTGGTCGACGTCGGTGATGGTGTTGAGGCGGTGGGCGATGATCAGGACGGTCCGGCCGGCCGTGAGGCGGGCGACGGCCTGCTGGATGGCGGCTTCGCTCTCGGGGTCGGCGAAGGCCGTGGCCTCGTCGAGGATCACGATCGGTGCCTCGGAGAGGATGGCGCGGGCGATGGTGATGCGCTGGCGCTGGCCGCCGGAGAGGCGTGCGCCGCGTTCGCCGACCTGGGTCTCGTAGCCGTCCGGCAGTTCGGTGGTGATGAACTCGTGTGCCGCGGCGGCTTCGGCGGCGGCGTGGACCTCGTCGTCGGTCGCCTCCGGACGGGCGAGGCGGATGTTCTCGGCGACGGTGCCGGTGACCAGGAAGGGTTCCTGGAACACCAACGCCACGTGCCGGAGCAGGACTTCGCTGCGGATTTCCCGTACGTCGACGCCGCCGACGCGGACGGAGCCCGCGTCCACGTCGTGGAAGCGCGGGATGAGCCGGGCGATGGTGGACTTGCCGGAGCCGGACGGGCCGACGAGTGCGCAGACCGTGCCGGCGGGGATGTCGAGGTCGATGCCGTCCAGCGCCGTACGGTCGGGCCCGTAGCTGAAGCGGACGTGGTCGAGGGTGATGGCCGAACCGGTGGGCTCGCGGGGGTGTTCGGGTTCGGGCAGGGCGGGGGCGGCGAGCAGTTCGGCGATCCGGACGGCGCCGGCCTTGGAGTCGTTGATGTAGTTGGTCAGGTTCATCAGCGGTGCGGCGGCCTCGATCGGCATCGCGCCGATCAGCAGTCCGACCAGCAGATCGGTGTCCGAGATCCAGCCGAGCGCGTGCATCGGGACGGCGGCGGCCGCCACCAGCAGGAGCGTCGGCAGCGGCACGATGAACAGCTTCGTCAGCAGCCCGGAGGCGCGGGAGGTGGCCAGCCAGCCGGCCACGGCCTCGGTGAATTCCCCCACCGCGGTGGAGAACCGGCGGAAGGAGACCTGGCCGTCGTCGAAGGTCCGTACCACCGGCATGCCCTGGACGAACTCGACGACGGCGGCGTTGACGCTCTCGTTCGCCCGGTTGTATCGCTCGCGCTGCCGGGTGTAGTCACGGGAGAGCAGGGAGAGGCAGACCATCGCGATCGGGAGGATGAGCAGGACGGCGAGCAGCAGGCGCCACTGCACGACGCCGAGGGCGAGCAGGGCGGCCAGCGGTTGGGCGACGCCCGAGCCGATGAACGGCAGGGCGTCGGCGACCACGTTGTGCAGGGACTTCACGTCGTCCTGCACGATCTTCTTGATCGGGCCGGAGCCGAGTTTCTGCACCTCGCCGAGCGGCATACGGGCGAGGGCGTCGGCGAGCCTGCCGCGCAGCACCACTTCGAGTTCGTAGCTCGCCTCGTGGGCGGTGTTCTCGGCCAGCCATCGGGCTCCGAAAGCCAGCACCAGCGCCACCAGGGCGGCGACGGTCCAGCCGACGACGGCCGAGCGGTGGCCGCCCAGCAACGCGCCGACGGCGAGAGCCACGCAGAGGTGGCCGGCGACGGCCGCGAGGCCGCCGAACACGCCGAGCACAGCCGCCCGTCCGAGCCGGGCGCGGACGGCTGGGGCGAGGGCGACGAGTTCGAGGATGGTACGCACGCCGTTCTTGTTCATCGCGTCCTCCCGACAACCAGTTCGGCCAGCGCCCGCTTGTTCACCTTGCCGAGTGCGGTGCGTGGGAACGCCTCCAACACCTCGATCCGGTCGGGGAGTTTGAAGGCGGCGAGGCCGAGGCCGGTGAGGTGGGCGTTGAGGTCGGCGCGGGTGGGCGGGGTGCCGCGGGGGATGACGCAGGCGCAGCTGCGTTCGCCCAGGGTCTCGTCGGGGATGCCGACGACGGCGACGTCGTGCACGGCCGGGTGGCCGAGCAGGTGGTTCTCGACCTCCTCGACCGGGATCTTGTCGCCGCCGCGGTTGATGACGTCCTTGATCCGGCCTTCCACCACCAGGTGTCCGCTGGGCAGTTGGCGCACCAGGTCGCCGGTGCGGTAGTAGCCGTCGGGGGTGAAGGCGGCGCGGTTGTGGTCCTCGGCGCGGTAGTAGCCGCGCAGGGTGTACGGGCCGCGGACGTGCAGTTCGCCGATCTCGCCGGGTGCCACCTCGTGATCGTCGGCGTCGACGATCCGCAGTTCGTCGTCGGCGGCGAGCGGGCGGCCCTGGGTGTGCAGGACCAGGTGGTCGGGGTCGTCGTGGCGGGTGAAGTTGAGCAGTCCCTCGGCCATGCCGAAGACCTGCTGGAGGCGGCAGCCCAGGGTGGGGGTGACCCGGGCGGCGGTGTCCGGCTTGAGCCGTGCGCCGCCGACCTGGAGCAGGCGCAGGCTGCTGAGGTCTGCCCCGGTCCAGTCGGCGGCCTCCAGCCAGAGCAGGACCAGCGGTGGAACGAGGGCGGTGTGGGTGACGCGCTCGCGCTCGATGAGGCGCAGGGTGTCGTCGGGACTGGGGGTGGGGCTGAGCACGACCGTCCCGCCGGCGTGCAGCGTGCCGAGGACGCCAGGGCAGGCCAGCGGGAAGTTGTGGGCGACCGGCAGGGCGGCGAGGTAGCGGGTGTCGGCGTCGAGGCCGGTGACCTCGGCGCTGGCGGTGAGGTTGTAGAGGTAGTCGTCGTGGGTCCGCGGGATGAGCTTGGGGACACCGGTCGTGCCGCCCGAGAGCAGCAGCAGGGCGACGTCGGCGGGCTCGGGCGCCGGCAGTGGTCGCGGCGCGGCGTCGACGTCCGCGAGCGCGGTGAACTCGGCGGGGTCCCCGGCTATCAGGACGTGGCGCAGGGTCGGCACCTGGTCCCGTGCGGCGCGGGCGAGGATGCGGTGGTCGAAGCCGAGGTGGGTGTCGGGGGCCACGTAGGCGACGGCCTCGGAGAGGCGGGCCAGATGGACGATCTCCGTCTCCCGGTGGGCGGGAAGGGCGTAGACCGGGATCGCCCCGAGCCGGAACAGCGCGAAGGACAGGGAGAGGAACTCTGCCGCGTTCGGCAGGTGGACCAGCACGCGGTCCCGCGGGGCGATGCCGAGGCGGTGCAGGCCGGCGGCCAGCCGGTCGGCGCGTTCGTCGAGTTCGCGGTAGCTCCAGCGGCGGTCGCCGTCGACGACGGCGGTGTGCGCGGGCCGCGTCCGCGCCCGCTCGCGCAGCAGGGAGCCCAGCGTGCGACCGCGCCAGTAGCCGCGCTCGCGGTAGCGGGTCGCCAACTCATCCGGCCAGCCGGTGAATCCGTCTAGCATGACAGCCTTTCTCGATCGATCCGGTGTTGCCTGGTCAGCTCTGGGCGGGAACGACGTAGGGGGCGACGCTGGTGAGCTTCTCGCAGGTCTCCTCGTACTCCCGTTCCGGGCGGGACACGCCCACCACGCCGGCGCCGGCCCGCAGCCAGGCTCGCCCGTCACGCTGGTAGACCGCGCGGAGCACCAGCGCCGCGTCGAGCGAACCGTCGCTGCCGGCCATCAGGACGGCGCCGGAGTAGAGGCCGCGCGGTTCGTCCTCCAGCTCCTCGATCAGCCGGTAGGCGGCGGGCTTGGGGATGCCCGAGGCGGTCACGGGCGGGAACACCGCGCCGAGGGCGTCCCAGGCGGTGCGGCCCTCCGCCAGGGTGGTGGCGACGCGGGAGGCCAGGTGCTGGACACTGCCGCGCGGTTTGACCGTGAGGAACTCACTGACACGGGTGGTCTCCGGGCGGCCGACCGAGGTCATCTCCTCGACGGCGAGTCTGACCGAAGTCGCGTGCTCGAAGACCTCCTTGGGGTCGGTCAGCAGTTCGGCCCGCAGGGCGTCGTCGCGGTCCGGGTCTCCGGTGAGCGCGCGGGTGCCGGCCAGCGGCTGGGTGGACGCGGCACCGGTGGCATCGACCTCCAGCACCGTCTCCGGGCTGAAGCCGGCGGCCTGCCAGCCACCGAGGTCCAGCAGGAAGGAGCGGGCCGGGGTGTTGTGGCGCCGGCCGAGGACGTAGGTGGCGCAGAGGTCGACGGTGAACGGGATGGCCACCGGGCGCGACAGGATCACCTTCTCCAGCCGGTGGCGGCCGATCTCCGCGACGGCGTGTGCGACTCCGGTGCCGTAGGAGGGGCCGTCCACCCGGATATCGATCGGTGCGGGCTCCGGGTGCAGCGGTTCGGCGGGCTCTCCCAGGAGCTTGCTCGCGGCGTCGAGGGTGTCGCTGTCCAGGGCACGGATCCGGACCCCGTCAGCCGTCACCTGGAACTCCAGCCGAGGGATCATCAGGTGGGCCAGCCGGTCGTGGGCCGCCCTGCCGTCGCGGCTGGCGAGTTCGAAGCGGGCCCAGCCGTAGGCGTGCCAGTCGGCCACCGGCACCTGTTCGAGCGCCGCCCGGAGGGCGGGCCAGGGCGTCGTCGCCCAGGGCTCGGTGGTGCCGAACGTGCTGTGGACCTGGTGCGCGGCGACGTGGATCTCGCCCAGCGGGTTGCCCGCGACGTGCCAGCGCTGCCCGCGCTCGTAGACCACGTAGTCGGTGAGGAGGCCCGAGCGCACCAGGTGCGTGACGACGGCGAGCGGGTCGAAGCGGCCCTCGACCAGGGCCTCCCGGTAGTGCTGTCTCACGGCGCGGTCCTCTCTGCGGGGATGATCGGGGCGGGGATGATCGGGGCGGCGATGAGCTCGGCGACGCGGCGGGCGTTGTGCTCCTCGATGCAGGTGAAGTGGTTGCCCTCGATGTCGGTGACCGGGAGGTCGCCGAGGCAGACCTCGCGCCAGAAGGCGAGGGTCGTGTCGTCCATGCCGGGGGCGAAGCCGGATTCGCCGCGTGGGCGCAGGAACCGGATGTCCCCGGCGTACGGGGGCGGGGTGAAGCGTGCGGACAGGAAGCTCTGCCGGAAGACACGGAACATCGCGCCGACCATCTCGGCGGGCATCTCCTGGCCGGTCAGCTCGGAGACGGCGGCCGCGTAGCGGGCGAAGCGCTGCTCGCGGGTGTGGGCGGCGAGGTGGCGGAAGTACGCGGCGGCGCGGTCGAGTTCGTCGTCACCGCCGACCTGGCCCAGCGCGTCCTTCGGCACCCGGCCGCCGTTGCTCTCCAGCACCCGGGTGAAGGCGCGCAGCACGGCGGTGGAGTCGATCTCGCCGAAGCCGGCCTGCTGGAGGGTGATGTGCAGGTTGGGGATGAACAGGATCTCGATCATCAGGTCGTCCTCGACGTCGACGACCACGGGGTGGCTGCTCACCAGGACCAGGTCGTCGACCCGCACGCCGCGTTCCGCCAGGCGCCTGGCGACCTCGGTGGCGAACAGGCCGCCGAGGCAGTAGCCGACGAGCTGGAAGCGGGTGTGGCCCTCGGCCAGCAGCCGGTCCGTGTAGTCGTCGGCCAGCCGCTCGATGACCTCGGCGGGCTCCAGCGAGCAGTAGATCTCCGTGTCGGCGATGACGATGCCGAGCACCGGGCCGAGGTCCTGGGCCACCAGCTCCTTCGCCAGCGGCCGGAAGCAGTCCATGGTGCCGAGGCCCGCGTGGAACAGCACCCGAACCGGTCCGTCGCCGCCGGTGCCGAACGGCACCAGGACGGCGTTGCTGTTCTCGGCTCGCCGGTCGGCCAGGTCCTCGGCCGGGGCCGTCGTGGAGCGGTCCCGCAGGAAGCGGGCCAGGTCGGCGACGGTCGGGTGGTTGAGCAGCTGCCGCAGCAGGGTGTCGAAGGGCACGTCGGCTGCTTCGGGCAGCTCCTCGCGGAGCCGTCCGGCCATCCGGGCCGTGATCAGGGAGTCGGCGCCGAGATCGTAGAAGCGCTCGGTGCGGCCGACCCGGCCGATCGCGAGGGCGGCCGCCCACAGCTCCGCCAGCCTGGCCTCGAAGGGGTCGGCGGGTTCGTCGGCGCCGCTGGGCCGGACGCCGTCGGTGGAGACGGGGCGCCAGCCCTGGAGGGTGCGCCGGTCGACCTTGCCGTTGCCGGTGAGCGGTAGCGCGTCGACGATCTGGACGTGGGAGGGGAGCATGTGCGCGGGCAGGCGGTCCCGCAGGTGCCGCAGCAGCTCCGCCTCGCTCATCTGTGCCCGGTCGGTCTTCAGGCGGGCTGCGAACAGGTGGATGCCCTGCGGCGCGAGGATGTGCTCGTCGCCGGGCAGGCAGAGCACCTGACCGGCGCCGGCGGTCTTCGCCAGCAGCTCCCGCCACTGGTCGCGGTCGAGGTAGGAGGCACCGGCGGTGCGGCGGGCGTCCTCGGGGGCGGTCATCATGAACGCCTGCGAGGCCAGGATCCACGGGTGCTCCCGGGTCGGCTCGGTGAGGACCAACCAGCCACCGGGGGCGGTCAGTTCGGCAAGCCGGGCGAGGGAGGCCTCGGTGTCACGGGCGTTCTCCAGCACTCCGGCGGCCAGCACCACGTCGAAGGAGTTCGGCACCAGCCCCTGGGCGCGGTGGTCGGCGTCCACGTCGAACACCCCGAAGCGCACCCACGGATACCCGCCGAAGCGGTTCCGCGCCTCGGGCAGGAAGAACGGCGAGACGTCGGTGAACAGGTAGTCGGCTTCGAAGCCTTCCAGCACCTGGAGGACGCCTTCGGTGGTGCCGCCGGTGCCGGCGCCCACCTCAAGGACGCGCAGCGGGCGGCCCACGGGGTGCTGCGCCGCGATCTGCCGGAACAGCGAGGCCACGGCCTGGTTGAGGTAGCGCGCCATGCCGTGCTCGCGGTAGAGGGCGTCGGCGGTGTCGAACCTGCCCTCGGGGAAGAGCAGTTGGACAGGATCCTGGTCGCCGGTCAGCAGCGCGGGCAGGCGGTCGGCGTTGCGGCGCAGGTAGGCGAGGAACTCGCGTGAGCCCAACTCGCCGGTCCAGGCGGTTTCGAGCCGCTCCCAGCGGTCCGCGACCGCCGCCTCGTCGAGGGGGCCGGGGTCGGCCTGCGCGAGCACCGCCCGCCAGCGGGCGACCAGCCACGCGTGGCGCGGGTCGACGGACGCGCCGGTGCGGTCCAGCTCCGCCAGGGCGAGGGCCATCGAGGAGAGCAGGGCCGCGTCCAGGCTTTCCACGTAACGCTCGACCTGGGCGCGGGTCAGGCCCTCGACGGCGGGTTCCACGGGCATGACCGGCTCACCGCCGGTCGGGGCCGTCCGGGCGGTCTCGACCACGGCGAGCAGCCCGCGCTGGGCGCCCGCGCCGTCGAGGACGGCGCCCGCGGCCGCGACCGCCTGGTGGTCCAACAGGGCCGCCTCGACCTCGCCGAGCTCGATGCGGTGACCGCGGATCTTGACCTGGGTGTCCTCGCGGCCGAGGAACTCGATCTCCCCGCCGGGCAGATAGCGGCCGAAGTCGCCGGTGCGGTAGAGCCGTTCACCGTCGGGGTGCGTGATGAAGCGGTGGGCGGTCGTCCCGGGGTCGCCGAGGTAGCCCTGGGCAAGGCCGGCACCGGAGATGTGGAGCTCGCCGACGGCCCAGACCGGGCGGTCCCGCAGCGCGCCGTCGAGCACTCGGAACCCCTGGTTGGCCAGCGGCCGACCGTACGGGATGCTCCGCCAGCCGGGCTCAAGTCCGGTGCAGGGGTGGTGGATCGACCAGATCGCGGCCTCCGTCGCGCCGCCGAGGCCGACAACCTTCAGGCCGGGGACGCGGGCGGTGATCTCGTCCGGCAGGGTGAGCGGGATCCAGTCGCCGGACAGCAGGGCCAGTCGCAGCGAGGGGAGTTCGAGCGCCGGTTCGGTGGCGAGGTAGGTGGCGAGCATCTGCATCAGCGCGGGCACGGAGTTCCACAGCGTCACGCCGTGCTCGGCGATCAGGGACGCCCAGTGCGAGGGGTCGGTACGGCGCTCCGGGTCGGGGAGGACCAGCGTGCCGCCGGCCGCGAGCGGGCCGAAGATGTCGTAGACGGAGAGGTCGAAGCCGAGGTTGGCCAGGCCGAGGATGCGGTCCTCGGCGGTGACGCCGTAGCGGCGGTTGATGTCGGCGACGGTGTTGCCGGCGGCCCGGTGGCTGATCACCACACCCTTCGGACGGCCGGTGGATCCGGAGGTGTAGATCACGTACGCGGGGGCGTCCGGGTCCCCTGCCGCGGGATCGGCCGCTTCGGTGGCGGGCGGCAGCTGGTCCACGGCGATGACGGCGGTACCCTCCGGCCACTCGGCCGTCACCCAGGACTGGGTGAGGACGTGGCGGACCTCGGCGTCCGCCAGGATCGCGGCCCGTCGCAGCGGCGGCTGAACGGTGTCCACCGGCAGGTAGACGGCTCCGGCGAGCAGCGTGCCGAGGACGGCGGCGACCTGTTCGACGCCCTTGTCCATGACGATCGCGACCCGCTCCCCCGGCGTGCAGCCCGCCGAACGCAGGGCATCGGCGACGGCGGTGGCCCGGCGGGCGAGTTCGCCGTACTCGACCACGCCGTGCGGGCCGTACAGCGCGGGCCGTTCGGGTGTCCGGGCTGCCTGGGCGAACACCGGCTCGTGCAGCAGGGTGTCGGGCAGGGTGGTCGCGGTGTCGTTGGCACGGCGGCGTTCCTCCGCCTGCCAGGCGGGCAGCGGGACGGCGTGCGCGGCTTCCCAGAGCTCGTCGGTGTCGGCGAGGCCGCGCAGCAGGGTCTCGAAGGCGGCGAACATGTCGTCGACCAGACCGTCGGGGAAGATGCCTTCGCGCACATCCCAGTTCACCTGGAGGCCGTCCGCGTCGTCCATCGCCTGGCAGTCGATGAACACCTGCGGGGTCTGGGTGATGCCGAATCCGTCGAGCCGTCCGGTGGTGCGGCGGCCGTCGGCGTCCTCGCCGAGGCCGATGGCGCTGGTGAAGACGATCGGCAGCAGGGCGGCCTCGCGTCCGCGCCGGCGGGCGAGTTCGCGCAGCACCTCGACGCCGGAGCAGAGCCGGTGGTCGAGGTCGTCGAAGAGACGGTCCGTGATGGCCTTCGCCTGATCGGTGAAGGAGCGGTTCGCGCTCCAGTCGACGGCGAGCGGGTTGACGGACGTGAAGTCGCCGACGATCCGGTCAACTTCGGGGTGGAGGGGCAGCCGGTTGAGGACGGTGAGGTTGAGCGAGAAGCGCGGGCTGCGGCTCCAGCGTTCCATCGCGGCGGCGTAGGCGGCGAGCACGGCGGAGGACGGGGTGAGCCCGCGCCGCTGGGCGCGCCGCACGAGCCGTTCCCAGGCCGGGCGGTCCAGCTTCAGGAACCGGCGGCAAAAGCGCGGCTCCGTCTCACGCTCGGCGAGCGGGAGTTCCGGTGCGGCGGGGAGGTCGTCGATCCGGGCCCACCAGTAGTCCCGGTCGCGCTGGTAGCGGGGGCTCTCGCGCAACTCCCGTTCGGCGAGCAGGTAGTCGCGGAAGCGGAGCTCCAACGGCGGCAGCTCGCAGGCCGGGTCGGCGTGCAGGGCGTCGAACTCGGCCAGCAGCAGCCAGATACTGGCCCAGTCCGCGATCAGGAAGTCCATCGACAGGTGCAGCACCGCCCGGTCGGGACAGCGGCTCACCCGGAGGTCGAACAGCGGCCACCGGCTGGTCTCGTACACGCGGTGGCCCATGTCGGCCCGCGCCGCCTCCAGCGCGGCCTCGATCCGCCCGGGATCAGCGTCCCGCAAGTCGGTCGTCGGCACGGGAAGGTGGGGCACGGTCGGCAGGACCCGCTGGTATCCGTCGGCCTCGACGACGGCCCGGAGCATGTCGTGGCGTTCGACCAGCCGGTTCCAGGCGGCCTCGGCGCGCTGCGGGTCGAGGTCGGGGTAGTTGACCTCCAGGTAGACGTGGCAGGCGACCCCGCCGTAGCCGAAGGCGTCGTTGCGGCCGAGCAGGTAGGCGGCCTGGACGTCGGTGAGCGGGAACGGCTCGTGCGCGGTCGCCGGGTCCGGGGTGAGGGCGGTCGGTGCGCTCTCGGCCCGCAGGTGCTCGACGACGGCCGACTTGGCGGCCCTCAGCGCCTCCAGCTGCTGCGGGGTGATGGCGCCCTTCGGCGCGCGGTAACGGAGTTGGCCGCCTTCCTCCCACAGGGTCACTCCGACGCGGCGCAGTTCGGCGATCAGTTCGGTGGCACTCATGCTTCTCGGCCTTCTTCTCGGTCACGTCGGGGTGGGAGCGGCGGGATGTTGGCGTTGAACCGGAACACGTTCTCCGGGTCCCAGGTCCGCTTCAGCCGGGCCAGCCGCTGGTGGGTCTCGGGGCCGTAAGCGGCGTGCACCCACTCGGGTTCGGGGTCGGGCAGCAGGTTCGGGTACGGGCCGCAGGTCACGGGCTGCAGCGAGCGCCAGGCCTGGACGGCGGGCCGGACGTGGACGGGGTTGTCCGCCGCGCCGTACCACTGGGCGCAGATCTCGGCGAACCAGCGGGCCTTGCGGTGGGTGAAGGCGGTGGGTCCGGCCGGGGCCCGGCTGATCGCGCCACCGAGGGCGCCGAGGACGACCGAGAAGTTCGGCCCGGCCGCTGCCCATTGGGCGAGCAGCGAGTCGATGGTGTCGTCGGACAGCTCGGTGAGCAGTTCGCCCCGGTTGTAGACGTGCTGCTCGCGGTGGTTCGGCGGGGAGGGCAGCAGCCGCTGGTAGTCGGCGTAGCGCATCGGAGCGACCCCGTCGGCGACCGGCCGCGGACTGCCGTGGCGCAGCGGTGCGAGGATCTCCTCACCCTGGTCGGGGTCGCCGAACCAGGTGGGAACGAGCATCGCGCCGCGTTCGAAGTGGAGGTGTTCCGGGATGTACGGCAGGGGCGGCGCGGTCCAGACGATGGCGATCAGTGAGGCCTGGTCTGGTGCGGTCGCCAGCCAGTCGCGGGCTGTACGGAGGGCGGCGCCGACCTGCGGGGCGGGGTGGACGAGCGGCCCGGCGAGGACGTGGGTGACCGGGTGCAGCCGGAAGCCGAACCGGACGACGACGCCGAAGTTCCCCCCGCCGCCGCGCAGTCCCCAGAACAGTTCGGGGTGGTGCTCGGCGTCGGCCCGGATCCGGCGGCCGTCGGCCGTGACGAGGTCGAAGAAGAGCGCGTTGTCGCTGGTGAGGCCATGCTGGCGGGAGAGGTCGCCGACGCCGCCGCCCAGGGTGTGGCCGGCGATTCCGACGTCGGTGTTGCGGGCACCGGGCAGCGCGAGGCCGTGCCGCTGCGTGGCGGCGTCGAACTCGCCCCAGGTGAGCCCGGGTTCGGCGACCGCCGTGCGGGTGTGCGGATCGACGTCGATCCGCTTCATGCCGCCGAGGTCGAGCAGCAGTCCGCCGTCACAGGTGCCCCAGCCGGCGACGTTGGCGCCGCCGCCGCGCACCGCGACGGGCAGGCCGAGCCGGCGGGCGTGGGCCAGGGCGGCGATCACGTCCTCGGTGCCGGTGCAGCGGGCGATCGCGGCGGGGCGGCGGTCGACGCGGGCGTTGCGGACCCGCCGGGCGGCGTCGTATCCGGGGTCGCCGGGGGTGAGGAGCTGCATGGTCTAGCCCTTCCTGGCGGCTGCGGTGAAGACGGTGCCGTGCAGCTTGTCCGGGTCCAGGTCGGCGGCCAGTCCGGCCAGTTCGACGCCGAGGACGCCGGTGCGCGGCGCGGGCTCGGCGGCCAGCCGGCCGTCACCGCCGATCAGCGTCCGAAAGGTGGGCCGGTCGGCTTCTGCCACACCGAAGCGGACCCGGGCGACGCCCTCGGCACCGTTGGGGTGGGTGATCCGCGACGGGCGCTGCGGTGGGTCGTACGCGGAGACGACGAACGGCAGGCGGGCCGGGCGCGGGGCGAGGAACTGGTAGCGGACGGTCTCGCCGTCCGGGCGGGTGCGCCTGCCCTTCATCACCCGGGAGACGGCCAGGTTCGCCGCCCGCAGGGCGGTGCGGGTGCCGGTGAGGTCCAACTCGTCGGTCTCCAGGGCGAGATCGCGCCAGCCCTCGCCCGGCCGCGCCCAGCGGGCGAGCCGCTCGCCGGCGCCGAGACCGTGCACTGTGCTCAGTGGCCACCTCAGCAGGCGGAAGGCGGAAGGGAGTTGGAAGAACTCGATGAACGGGCCCTCGGCGAACCAGAGCAGGGCGTTGTGCGCTCGAGCGGGGTCACTGCCGAACTCCATGGTGAATCCGAGTTCGGTGAAATCCCGGACGGCCGCCCGGACGTCGTCGACCTTGCACAGGATGTGGCTGGTTCTCAGCATCGCGCAGTCCCTCAGCATCGCGCAGTCCTCGCGGCGAACAGACGCTGGCCGAGCGGCGCCAGGGGGTGGTCCTCGCCCGGCAGGGTCAGGACGTCGTCGAGGCCCACGGCTGCGAGGACGTCCAGCCACTGGCGGCGGGAGAGGAAGGTGGCGCCCGTTGCCGCGCGGGCGTCTTCGGGGGTGGTCATCATGAACGCCTGGGAGGCCAGGATCTCCAGGTGCTCGCGGGTCGGTTCGGTGATCAGCAGCCAGCCGCCGGGCACCAGCAGTTCGGCCAGTCCTCGGACGGTCGCGTCGGTGTCCCGCGCGTTGTTGAGGACACCGGCCGCGATGACCACGTCGGCCGAGCCCGGCTGGTAGCCCTGGGCCCGTGCGGCGCGGTCGATGTCGAACAGGTCGAAGCGCATCCACGGGTGCCGGCCGAAGCGCTCGCGGGCGGGGCCGAGGAAGAACTTCGAGACGTCCGTGAACAGGTAGTCGGCCTGGAGCCCGTCATGGGCGAGGGCGTCGACGACGGCCTCGGTCGTCGCTCCCGTGCCTGCGCCGATCTCGACGACGCGCAGGGGACGGGGCCCCGGGTGGGCGGCGGCGATGGCGCGGACCGAGGCCGCGACGGCGGCGTTCAGGTAGCGGGCGGTCACGGTGTCCCGGTAGACGGCGTCGGCGCGTTCGGTCCGCCCCTCGGGGAAGAGGAGCAGGGCGGCCTGCTCCTCGCCGGTCATCAGCTGGGGCAGGCACTCCGCGTTGAGGCGGAGGTAGTCGATGAACTCGGCCGTCCCGAGTCGCCCGGTCCATGCCTCGGCGGCGAGATCCCAGGCGCGTCCGACGTCGGCGGCACCGACCGTACGGGTGGCGCTCAGCAGGTCACCGTCGCGTTCGACCAGGCCGCGCTCCACGAGGACGTCCAGCCAGCGCCTGATCAGGCGGTGGTGGGCGGGTGCCACCTGGGCGTCGGCCAGGATCCTCGGCAGGCTGTGGCCGCCCTCGACGCCGAGGGCGAGCAGCATCGAGGACAGGACGGCGTCGTCGAGCCGTCCCACGAACGTGTGGGCCTGGTCGGCCGTGATGCCGCCCGCCTGCGGTTCGGCGCTGCGCATCGCCTCGGCGAGGACGCCGTGCAGGGTCAGCGGGCCCTGGTGCCTGCGCGCGGTCGGGCACCGGCCGGCGCCGACGGCGGCCACCGCTGCGGCCAGCTCACCTACGACCACTGGCTGGTGGATCTGCCCCGGGTGCGGTTCGGGATAGCCGAGCCCGGTGGTGACGTCCTGCCACATCCGGCAGAGCGTCAGCAGGTACTGGTCGGGTCGCTCGCCACCCGGCTCGCCGAGGACGGCGGCGCGGAGCGCGAGCAGGTCGCCGCCGATGGCGGCTGGCCACAGGTCGCGCAGCGTCCGCCGGAGGCCCGGGGGCTGGGGCGGCCCGAGCACGGTCGTCGTGGGCTCCCCCAGATGCTCGGTGTCCCGGCCCTCGAAGTCGAAGCGGTTCTTGACCGCGTCGGGGATGTGCAGGCGAGGGGTCCAGGTGACCGGGCCGTGTGTCTCGCCGAGGGTGAGGCTGCCGCCGGCCGTTCCGAGGGTCACGCGGTGCAGCAGGTGCAGATGGTTGTCGGGGTCGGTGGGATCGACCTGGTTCTGCACCCGCAGGGTGAGCGGCGCTCCCCCGATCCGTCCGGTCAGCACGGAGAACGGGCCGGCGATGCGGGTCGCGTCGGTCAGCTGCCAGGGACGTACCGCGCCCAGCGCATCACCCAGGATGTGCAGCAGCGGGAAGGCGACCTGCACCGAGCAGGCCGCGTCCACGTACTCGGCCGGCTGCCGGTCCAGCAGCGCGCGGGCCGCCGCCGTGAACCGGCGTACGGACGGCAGCCGTACGTACAGGTCGCCGACGCGGTAGTGGACGCCGCTGCGCCGCGCCTCGCGCAGGCAGGCGGCCAGGTCGTCGTGGTGGACCGGCTGTTCCTGGACGACGTGCACACCCCGGCGCAGCAGGCGCAGCGCCAGGTCCGTCCCGGCTCCGCCCATCACCCCGGAGCGCAGCACCACGCAGGCGAGGTCGATGTCCCCGGGCAGCTCCTCGGGGTCGGTGAACAGCGGCACGCCGTACCGCTGGGCGCACTCGACGGAGCGCGGGCTGCCCTGGGCGAGCACCCCGGCGATCTCGAACTCCTCCGGCAGTGCGGCGAGTGCGGCCAGGTAGAACTGGCCGAAGGTCGTCCCGCACACCACTGCCCGCAGTCTGCTCCGCCCGTTCACAGCGCTCCTTCCTCGATCACCGTGAGCTGATCGATCGCTATTTGATGGATAGTCAGGTCAAGGACCTCGCGGAGCCGGGTGACGGTGGCGGACGGGTCGAGCACCGTGGCGGCATGGTGCGCGCCGGCCGGTACCTCGCCGTTCAGGACCGCGACCGTGGCGGCGGCGGCCGTGGCGCCGGTGAGCTGAGCGATACCCGGTGCACGCACAACGGCGGTGCGGGTGGTCGTCCGTCCCGCCGCCGTGCCGTCGAGCTGGGCCAGCATGACGACGTACGGCGTTCGCCCTGCGGCGTCCAGCGCGGTGGCCCGGCACAGTCCGGCGACCGCGCCGTCCATCGGCAGGGCGCGGGCAGCGTCCAGCGCGGCGGTGAGGTGCCCGCCGTCGAGCACGGTGTACCAGCTGCCGTGGATGAGCGAGAGGTCACGGGCCACGTGCTCGCCCTCCGCGTCGAGGTACGGGAAGGCGCTGACCTCGCGGGGGAAGCACGGCAGGGTGACCGTGGAGCGACGGGTCAGCGCCGCGGAGCGGCGGGAACCGTCCCGCCACGCGGCGAGCGGCTCGTTGGCGCCGCCGAGGACGCCGTGCAGGTAGTCCTCGGCACCGGTGGCGGTGAAACGGTCGAGTACTCCGGCGTAGACGGTCAGGGCGTGCACAGTGTCGAATTCCTGGGCGGCCAGCCAGCGCGGCAGCAGTCCGGAGAAGCCGGGCAGCGCGCCCGCCGCGAAGACCGCGCAGCGGCCCGCGGTGTCCGACGGCAGGCCGTCCCCGCCCGCGTCCACGTGGTGTGCGCCCGCTGCCAGCGCCGCTCGGGCCACGCGCGCGGAGATCCGGTGCGACGGCCCCGCGCAGTTGACGACCACCTCGCACCCGCGGACGAACGCCGCGAGCGAGGTGGCGTCCTCGACGTCGACCGCGACCGCCTCGACCGCCCCGGGCAGGGCTGCCGTGGTGTGCTGCGCCTGACGGAGGTCCCGGCCGCCGATCCGCAGCGGGCCGGCCCCCCAACTGCCCAGCAGCCGGGCAGCCTGCTCGCCGACCGCGCCGTAGCCGCCGATGACGCCGATCACAGGGCGCCCTCTTCCATGTCGTCCAGTGCCGCGAGTCCGTCGGCGAGCGCTGCCGTGACGTGCTCAAGGCTCGGCCCGGAGAACATCCGCCGCAGCGGCAGCTCCACGCCGTAGCGCTGCCTGACCTGTTCGATGAAGCGGGTGGCCAGCAGGCTGTCGCCGCCGAGTGCGAAGAAGCTCCGCCTGCGGCCGACGCTCGAACGGCCCAGCAACTCGCCCCAGATCAGGGCGACTTCCCGCTCCAGCTCACCCTGCGGCTCCTCGTCCGGGTTCTCCGGGCCGTCCTCGCCGGCGAGCGCGGCGAGTGCCGTGCGGTCGACCTTGCCGTTGGCGCTGAGGGGCAGCCAGGGCAGCACCTCGATGCGCTCGGGCACCATGTGGGCCGGCAGCCGCCTGGTGAGGTCGGCGCGCAGCAGGCCGGGGTCGAGGTCGGCCGCGCTCTCCGGGCGGCGGGCCTGGAGCAGTTGCGTGAAGGTCTCGCCGACCGGCCGGTGGCCGATGCCCGTCAGACCGGCCCGGGCGAGGAGCTCGGCCCAGCGCGCGCCGGAGAGCATCGGAGTGCCGGCGAGGCGGCGTTCCCGGTCGAACCCGTCATAGCCGCGGTCCAGCAGCGCGGCCGTCAGCAGTGCGACCGGTGTCAACTCGGTGCGCTCGACCGCGAGCAGTGTGCCGCCGGGCCGGGTGAGCAGACCGGCCAGGGCGGGGCCCTGCGCCGGGTCCGGGTAACGGTGCAGGACGTTGTCGGCGAGCACCACGTCGAAGCGGTACCGCAGGTCGTCGGGGATCCGCGCGCCGCGCAGAAGGTGGCATTCGGTCCGGTGGGGCAGCGCCTCCAGGCGACGGTTCGCGGAGGCGATCATCGCGGGTGCGGGATCGAGCAGGGTGTAGCGCACCTGCTCCGGGGCAAGCAGGCGGAGCAGTCGCTCGGCGAACCGTCCGTCCCGGCCGTCGAGTTCGGCGACCTCGATCGGCCGTCCGAGCTCCCCCGCCAGCGCGGCGAGGCTGCGGGCGATGTCGTTGACGGCGAGGGCCGTCCCCGGGTCGTGTTCGGCGAGGCTCGCCGGGGCGAGTACCTCGTCGTCGAGGAGCACGGCGGGATCGAGGCGGCCGGCGAGGATCTCCCGGTAGCCCTCCAGTCGTTCCAGCAGCCGCGCGTGGGCACGGGCGATCAGACGGCCGTACTCACTCCGGGCATCGGATTCGGGCTCGGTACGGGCCAGGGCGGTGGGGAGGCCGGGGCCGGCACCGTACCGGCCCGTCTCCTCGACCAGGACCTTCCGCTCGACCAGCCAGCCCAGCCACAGCCGCAGAACCGGCAGGTGCTCGTCCGCCGCGTCCAGCCGCGCGGCGAGTTCGTCGAATGTCGCGCCGGTGAACCCGTCCAGGCGGAGCAGCCCGCAGAGCGCCGCCTCGGCCGCCTCGGCCTCCACCTGGGCGGCCCTGGCGCGGGCCGCCAGGAGGTCGGCGCCGGGCTCCACGCCCTCGACCGCCGACGCATCCGCGGCCACGGCCGGGACGACGGCGGCCGCCAGCTGTCGGGCCGCCGCCTCACCCACCACCGTGACGGCGGCTTGGCCGACGCCCGGGTGGTCCTTCAGGGCGGCCTCGATCTCGCCGAGCTCGATCCGGTGACCGCGGATCTTGACCTGCTGGTCGGCCCGGCCGAGGAACTCCAGCGTGCCGTCCGGCCAGTACCGCCCCAGGTCACCGGTCCGGTACCACCGCTCACCGCCCAGCGTGATGAATTGAGCATCCGTCAGCGCAGGTGCGCCCCGGTAGCCCCGGGCGACTCCCGCACCGCCGATCCACAGCTCCCCCGCCACCCAGTCCGGACAGTCGCGGCCCAGCTCGTCGACGACCCGGTAGCGCTGGTTGCGCAGCGGGTGGCCGTACGGGATCGAGCGCCAGCCCGGCTCGACCTCGGCGACCTCGAAGGCGTTGGACCAGATCGCGGCCTCGGTCGCGCCGCCGAGGGCGACGAACCGGCAGCCGGGGCGCTGGGCGGACAGCCGGCCGGGCAGGTCCAGGCCCACCCAGTCGCCGGAGACCAGCGCGAGCCGCAACGAGGCCGGCGGCTCCGTCCCTTCGGCCACCACGAGGAGCATGTCCAGCAGCGCCGGCACGGTGTTCCAGACCGTCACCTCGTGGCGTCGCACCAGCTCCAGCCAGCGCCTGGCGTCCCTCCGGGACTCCTCCTCGATCAGGACGACCGAGCCTCCGGCCGAGAGCAGGCCGAAGACGTCGTACACGGAGAGGTCGAAGTCGAGGGCCGAGACGGCCAGGACGCGGTCGTCCTCGCCGATCGCGTAGCGCTCGTTGACGTCGGTGACGGTGTTCGCGGCCGCACGGTGGGTGATCTCCACACCCTTGGGGTCGCCGGTCGAGCCGGAGGTGAAGATGACATACGCCAGCTGGTCCGGATCGGTCTCGGCCGGTGCCGCCGCCGGTTCGACGGTCCCGAGGTCGTCGGTCACGATCGGCCGGAGGGAGTCGGACCAGGTCGAGGCGGTCTTGCCGGCCTGGTCGGTGACGACGAGGCGGACGCCGGCCAGGTGGTGGATGCGCTCGCGCCGGACCGCCGGCTGGTCCACGCCGACCGGCAGGTAGGCGGCGCCCGCCGCGAGCACGCCGAGCACGGCGGCGATCTGGTCGGGTCCCTTGGGCAGGGTCACCGCTACGGGCTCCCCACGGCCGACTCCCCGCTCGGTCAGCATCGCGGCCAACCGCAGGGCCCGGTCGGCGAGTTCGCCGTAGGCCAGCTGCCCGTCATCACCCCACCGCAGCGCGATGCGGTGGGGCTGTTCGAGGGCGCGCTGGAAGAAGCGCGTGTGGAGCAGCTGGTCCGGGGCCTCGGTTCCGGTCGCGTTGACCCGGGTGCGGGTCCGGCGCTGGCCGTCGGGGAGCAGGTCGGGTGCGGGCGCGTCCCAGTCGCCCCAGCCGAGCCAGTCGAGCAGCCGGAGGTAGGCGGCGAACATCTCGTCGAGCAGGCCGTCCGGGAAGAGCTCCTCGACGGCGTCCCAGTTGAGCCGTACGCCACCGCCGGGGGCCTCGGTGACCTGGTGGTCGAGCCAGACCTGCGGGGTCTGCGACACGCCCCAGACGTAGTCGCCGAAGAGCCCCGAGTCGGGTTCGCCGCCCACGCCGAGCGCGCTGGTGAACACCACCGGCATGGTCGTCCCGGGTTCGCCCTGGTACCGGGCGAGGTCGCGCAGGACCCGGACGGCCGAGACCTCCCGGTGGTCGAGTGCGTCCCACAGCTCCTGCTGCACCCGTCGCGCCCGGGGCAGCCAGCTCTCGCCCGGCTGCGGGCGGGCGGCGACGAGCAGCAGCGAGGTGAAGTCGCCGAGCACGTTGGCGATGTCGGGGTGCACGTCCTGGCGGTCGAAGAGGGTGAGGTTGAGCGTGAGATCGGCGCGGGAGCTCCAGCGGCCGAGCACTTCGGCGAAGGCGGTGAGCAGGACGGCCGACGGGGTGAGGCCGTGCTCCCGGGCGCGCTCGGCGATCGGGCGCCACTGCGCTGCGCCGATCACGGTCTGGCGCCGGGTGAACCGCGGCCGGTGCACCTCCGACGGGTCGATGGCCAGCGGGAGTTGAGCCGCGGGTGGCAGCACCGGAAGCTGCCGGGTCCAGTACTCCCGCGCGGTGGCGAGAGCGGCCGGATCGGGCGCCGCACCGAGTACGTAGTCGCGGAACGAGACGCCCGCCGGTGGCAGTTCGCGCTCCAGGTCCTCGTAGAGGGCGCCGAGTTCGGCGTAGAAGGTGAGGATGCTCAGGGCGTCGAGGACGATGTTGTCCATGCCGATGCCGAGCCGGGTGCGCTCGCCGGCGCGGACGGCACGGATGGCGAACAGCGGCCAGCTCGCCGGGTCGAACCGCTGGTGGGAGGCGGTGTCCCGCAGGTCCTGGAACGCGGCCTCCGGGTCGGATCCGGCGTCGGTGACGATGACCCGGTAGTGCGGGACTTCGGGGAGGATCCGCTGCTCGCCGCGCTCGTCGATGACGGCGCGCAGCATCTCGTGCCGCCGCACGAGCCGGTCGACGGCGGCCTCCAGGCGGGCGACGTCGAGGTCCGGTACGTCGTACTCGCGGTAGAAGTGGCAGCCGGTCCCGCCGAGGACGAAGTCCTCCCCGCGGCCGAGCCAGTAGGCACGCTGGACGTCGGTGAGGGGGAACGGGTCCAGCCGGTGCTCAGGATCGGCCGGCAGGACGGCCCGGGACGCGGCGCGGTCGTCGAGCCGCAGGGTGGTGGCGAAGTCGGCCAGCACGGGATGGGCGAAGAGCTGGGCGAGTTTGAGGTCGGCGAATCCGTCCACGCGAAGCCGTCCGACCAGCCGCGTCGCCAGCAGGGAGTCCCCGCCGAGGGCGAAGAAGTCGTGCTCACGGCCGATCTCCGGCACACCGAGGATCTCGGACCAGGCCGCGGCCGCGCGGCGCTCGATCTCGCCGGCAGGCGCGGTGACCGATCCGGTTCCGTGGGCGTCGTGGATGGCGAGGGTGCGACGCAGGGCCGCGCGGTCGATCTTGCCGTTGGGGGTGAGCGGCAGCGCGGGCAGGAGGACGATCCGCTCGGGCACCATCGCGCGGGGCAGACGGTCCGCCAGGAACCCGCGTAGCGCGGCGGTGTCCGGCTCCTCGCTGCGGCGGGCCGTGGGCCGTCCTCCCGCGACGGCTGCCAGCGCGGTCCAGTCCGGCACTTCAAGAGCCGTGTCACGCGTGATCGCGGCACCGAGTCTGCCGTCCTCGCAGACCACCGCGACACCCTGGCCGACTCCCGGGAAGGAGGTCAACGCGGCTTCGATCTCGCCGAGTTCGATCCGGTGGCCGCGCACCTTGACCTGGTGGTCGGCCCGGCCGAGGAACTCCAGCGTGCCGTCCGGCCAGTAGCGGGCCCGGTCGCCCGTGCGGTACCAGCGGCGGCCGTCGATCTCCAGGAACCGTTCGGCCGTACGAGCCTGGTCGTTACGGTAGCCGCGAGCGACACCGGCACCGCCGATCCACAGCTCTCCGGGTACGAGGTCCGGGCAGTCACGGCCGAGCGGATCGACCACCCGGCAGGCCACATTGCGCAACGGAGTGCCGTACGGGACGGAGGTCCACGCTGTGGGCAGGTCGCCGATCTCGCAGATCGTGGAATGGATCGCGGTCTCGGTGGTGCCGCCGAGCGCGACGAACCGGCAGGCCGGCGCGACGGTGGCCAGCCTGCCCGGCAGCTCCAGCGGCACCCGGTCACCGCCGAGCAGTGCGACGCGCAGCGGCAGCTCGCCGCCCGCCGCCGTCACCAGCATGTCCAGCAGTGCGGGAACGCAGTTGACCACGGTCGCGTGGTGGCGGCGGGCCAGTGCGGCCCAGGCGTGGGCGTCCCGGCGCTCGGGTTCCTCGACACACACCACGGCGCCGCCGCAGGAGAGCGGGCCGAAGATGTCGTAGACCGAGAGGTCGAAGTCGAGGGCGGACAGGGCCAGCGTCCGGTCGTCGGGGCCGAGGGCGAAGCGCTCGTTGAGGTCGGCGACGGTGTTCATCGCCGCCGCGTGGGTGAGTTCGACGCCCTTGGGTTCGCCGGTGGAGCCGGAGGTGTAGATCACATAGGCGAGGTCGTCGTCACTCCCGGGCACCGGGTGGGCCAGCGGCACGGCGTCCGCGGGGAGGGTGACGTCGTCGAGGACCAGCCGGATCCCGGCGGTGCGGTGGATGCGCTCGCGCCTCAGCTCGGGCTGGTCGACACCGATCGGCAGGTAGGCCGCGCCCGCGGCGAGCACGCCCAGGACGGCGGTGATCTGGTCCGGGCCCTTGGGCAGCGTCACGGCGACCAGGTCTCCCGCGCCGACGCCCTGGGCCCGCAGGTGCGCCCCGAGTGCGAGCGCCCGCCGGGCCAACTCGCCGTAGCCGAGCGATCCGCCCGCTCCCCAGTACAGGGCGGTGGCCTCTGGGTTACGGGCGGCCTGCGCGAAGAAGCCGTCGTGCAGGCGGGCGCCCGGCGTCGGTCCCGCCGTGTCGTTGACGCGCGTGCGTACCGAGAGCTGCGGCGCGGGAAGCAGCGCCGGAACCGGCTCGGCCCACGCGTCGGCGTCGGACAGCAGCCGGTCCAGCAGCCGGGTGTAGGCGTCGAACATGCCGTCGAGCACTCCGGGTGCGAATGCGTCCTCACGGGCGTCCCAGTTGACCAGCAGCCCGCCGTCGAGCTCGGTGACCTGGGCGTCCAGCCAGACCTGCGGGCCCTGCGAGATGATCCAGGCGGCCTCGCCGAACGCGTCCCGGACCTCGTCCGGGAACAGCTCGCCCAGGCCCAGGGCACTGGTGTAGACGACGGGCGCGAGGATCCGCTCGCCGTGCAGGCGGGAGGCGTCACGAAGGACCTCGACGCCGGAGTGGCTGGCGTGGGCCGCGTCGGCGTGGAAGCGCGCCTGGAGCCGGGCGGCCCGTTCGGCGAACGTACCGGGCGTGGCACCGTCCCAGGCCAGCAGCACTGATGAGGTGAAGTCGCCGACTAGGGAGCCGACTTCGGCGTTCAGCGGCTCGCGGTCGAAGAGCGGGAGGTTGAGCAGGAAGCGCGGCTCGGCGCTGAAGGCCGTCAGGGTCTCGGCGAACACCGAGGCCAGCGCCATCGCGGGAGTCAGCCCGTGGTCGCGGGCCAGCTCGCCGAGCCGTCGCATCATTCCGGCGTCCAGCCACCGGTGTCTGCGCACCACCGTGGCCTGCTCCGACGGTGCGACGAGGGGAAGTTCAGGCGCGCCGGGCAGGTCGGGCAGGTGGCGGCGCCAGTAGTCGCGGTCGGCGTCGAGGGCCGCCGCGCGGGTCGGTTCCGCCCGGGCCGCGCGGCGCTCGGCGAGGTAGCGCGGGTAGCTGTAGCCGAGTTCGGGCAGCGGAGTGTCGGGGTCCGCATAGCCGCGGGCGAGGTCGGCGAGCAGGACGCGCAGACTCAGGGCGTCGGCCGCGACCATGTCCAGGTTGACGTGGACGCGGGTGCCGCCCGGCCTGATCTCATCCGGCAGCAGGGAGAGTTGGACGTCGAAGACCTCACCGGACTCGATGTCCAGGCTGCGATGGGACAGCAGCCGCCGGATCTCCGCCAGCTCCCGCTCGGCGTCGGCCGCGCTCAGCCCGCGCAGATCGTGCACCCGCAGCCCGGGCCAGACACTCCGCTCGGTGATCTGCTGACGGCCGTCGTCGAGGATCCGCACCCGCAGCATCCCGTGCCGCGCGAACACGGCCCGTACGGCGGCCTCCAGTCGGGCCGGCTCGACCCCCGCACCGTCGAACTCGTTGTAGAAGTGCGCTGCCACGCCGCCGAGTTGCTGGATCTCGCTGCGGCCCACCCAGTAGGCGTGCTGCATCAGGGCGAGTTCGAAGGGTGCCGACTCGTCCACCCTGCGGGCGTCCGCCGGAAGGCTGGCCCCGGCTCGGGCCATCAGCTCGCGCCAGGCGGCGAGGGTGGGTTCGGTGGCCAGTTCGGCGAAGCCGATCTCCCGGCCCGAGCGCCGGAGCCGACCGGCCAGCCGCATCATCGCGAGCGAGTCCAGGCCGAGGGCGATCAGGTTGTCCTGTTCCCCGATCTCCTCCGCCGACAGCGCCAGCAACTCCGCCACGACTCCCGGGAGGTCGACGGCAGCGGTCCCGTGATCCTGCGACAAGTGGGTTCCCCTCCTCGGGATGTGAACGAGCACGCGGCGGTGACGACGACGTCGGCCCTGGAGGCACTGGGGCGCCGGAACGCGTACCGCGACCCGACAGCCCGGCGGAATGCGAGTATTACGGCCATGTTGCTATCGGTAGTGGTTATCATATGCATTAAGCCTCTCCGGCAGGCAAGCCCCAACGCGCAAACACCGGTCCAAATCCGAGGAAGCCGCCGGGGGGAGTGGATCTGACAGACCGTCACGATGACGCAGACAGAGAGGACACTCATGAGTACGACCGAAGCCGACGCGGTGGAGGCGGCGATCCCGCCCGAGGTCCGAACCGCAAGGCGCTGGACGACCGCTGTGACCTCGCTCGCGGCGGCGATGATGACCCTGGACATCACCGTGGTCAACGTGGCGCTGCCGCGCATCGGCGTTGATCTGGACGCCTCACTGGACAGCCTCCAGTGGATCGTCAACGCCTACACCCTGACCTTCGCCGCCCTGCTGCTCACCGCCGGCTCGGTGTCCGACCGGATCGGCCGCCGCAGGATCTTCCTGGCCGGCGTCGCGCTGTTCACGCTCGCGTCGGCGGTGTGTGCGCTGGCGCCGGACGCCGGGGTCCTCATCGCGGCCCGCGCCGTCCAGGGTGCCGGGGGTGCGATGGTCCTCGGCACCTCGCTCGCCCTGATCGCGGGGGCGTTCGAAGGCGCGCCGGCCCGTTCCCGGACCACGGCCATCGGACTGTTCACGGCAGGGGGAGCCGTCTCGGCGGCGCTGGGCCCGCTGGTGGGCGGTTCGATCGTCGAGTGGCTGAGCTGGCCGTTCCTGTTCGCGGTCAACGTGCCGGTCGGCCTGCTCATCCTGATCGCCGCCGCCCGCAAGGTACCGGAGAGCGTGGCCACCGACGCACCCGACCGGATCGACTACGCGGGCGCGGTGCTGGCCGTGCTGGCCCTGTTCGCCCTCAACTACGGCCTGCTGGCCGGATCGGAGAAGGGCTGGTCGGCGCCGGACGTCCTCACCGGGCTCGTCGCGGGTGCGGTGCTGGCGGCCGCGTTCATCGCCGTGCAGTGGAGGCTCGGCTCGAACGCCATGCTGGACCTGCGGCTCTTCGCCATACCCACCTTCAGCGGCGCGGTGCTGCTCAGCTTCGCCGCCCGGATCTTCAGCTTCGGCCTGCTGCCGTTCCTGACCCTCTGGCTCGGCGGCATGCTGGGACTCAGCCCGTTCCGGATCGGCCTGGTGCTGCTCGCACAGTCAGTGGCCCTGGTGATCGCGGCACCGCTGAGCAGTCTGCTCACCAAGGTGATGCCCGTCTCCAGGGTGCTGGCGCTGGGCATGGCCGTCGTCGCGGTCGGCATGTTCCTGGCAGTCGGGATCGGCCCGCACGACAGCTGGACGGCCGTCCTGCCCGCACTGCTCCTGCTCGGCGCGGGCGCCGGTCTGACGCTCCCCCACCTCCTGGCGCTGGCCGTGGGCGTGGTGCCGGCCTCCCGGGCGGGAACCGCCTCGGGCGCGGCCAACAGCTTCTTCCCGCTCGGCACCGCGACCGGCGTCGCCGCCTTCGGCGTGGTACTGAACGGGAAGGTCGGTTCCGCGATGTCGGCTGCCGCGCTCGACCGCATCGGCCTCCCGCCGGGCGACTCCGGATACCTGCGCAAGCTCGTCACCGCGGGCCAGTTCGACGCACTCGCGGCAGCCAGCCCAGAGGCCGTCCGCGGCCAGGTGCTCGATCTGGCGCACAGCGCCTACACGGGGGCGCTGTCGGCGATCTTCCTCATCGCCGGCATCGCCGGGCTGCTCGCCGCCGTCGCGAGCCTTCTCCTGGTCCGCGAGCAGGACAACCTCGACACCACATGACCGGGTTCGGCGGGTGAGACCTGGCAACAGGCCTCACCCGCACCTCACGCCGGGGCCGTCGGGTACCGGACGAGCTGCCGGCGGACCGCGCCCACCACCTCCTGCGGGTGCTCCGAGAGGTAGAAGTGCCCGCCGGGGAAGGCCAACCGCCGGAACGGGCCGGAGGTCCACTCCCGCCAGCCGTCGGCCTCCTCGACCGTGAGCTCGGTGTCCTCCGTGCCGATGAGTGCGGTCACCGGACAGCTCAGCAGGCCCGCCGGACGGGGCTGGTAGGTCTCGATGAGCCGGTAGTCCCCCCGGACCACCGGAAGCACCAGCCGCCTCAGCTCGGGCATGGCCAGTAGAGCGGCGTCGGTGCCGCCGAGACGGACGAGTTCCGCACACAGGGCATCGTCGTCGAGCAGGTGCGTGGTGCCGCCACGGTGGTACTGCGGTGCCTCGCGGGCCGAGACGAAGAGGTGCCTCGGCGGGCGGCACCCCCGCCGAGCCAGCTCCAGGCCGAGTTCATGGCCGACGCTCGCCCCCATGCTGTGCCCGAAGACCGCCCAGGGCCGGTCCAGGAGCGGCGCCAATGCGGCCGCCAGCCCGCCCACGAGTGCGGACAGGTCCGCCGGGAGGGGATCGTCCAGGCGGTCCTCGCGCCCCGGCGGGCAGACGAGCAGCAGTTCCACCTCCGGCGGGAACAGGGCGGCCCACGTCCGGTAGAGCCCCGGAGAACCGCCCGCGTGGGGCAGGCAGACCAGCCTCAGCGCGGCGTTCGGGCGGGGTCGGGGTCGGCGCAGCCAGCGCGCTGAGGTCATCGGTAGGTCCTTCAAGGTCGGTCGGTGGTCCCGGCTGGTGTGATGGCGGACGGTGGCAACGCCGGTATGGCCGCGAGCAGTTCACGGGTGAGTGGATCGGCGGGCGCGGTGAGCAGCCGCTCGCTGGGACCGCTCTCCCTGATCCGGCCGTCGGCGAGCACGGCGAGCCGGCCGCCCAGCCGTGCGGGGACGCTGAGGTCGTGGGTGACGACGATGAGGGCCACGCCCAGGTCGCGGCGCAGCTCGGCCAGCAGGGAGATCACGGTGTGGGCGGTCGGCGCGTCCAGGGCGCTGGTCACCTCGTCGCACAGCAGCACCGCGGGATCGGAGGCCAAGGCCCTTGCCACGGCGACTCGTTGGCGCTGACCGCCGGACAGCTGGGCGGGTCTGCGCCCGGCGTGCTCGGATGCCAGCCCGACCCGTTCCAGCAGCCGTTCCACCTCCCTGCGCAGCCCCTTCGGGTCCAGCTCGGGGCGGATCCGGCTGAGCGGGCGGGCGATGATCCGGCCGACGGTGTGGCGGGGGTTGAGCGAGGAGTGCGGGTCCTGGGGCACGAGTTGCAGCCGGCGCAGCTGTTCCCGGGACCGGCCTCGCAGCCCGTGCGCCACGTCCTGATCCGCCAGGCGGAGGGTGCCCGACCAATCGGAGTGCAGGCCGGTCAGGCAGCGCAGCAGGGTGGTCTTTCCGCCACCCGAGGGGCCGACCACGCTGAGGCAGCCGCCGGGTTCGACGGACAGGTCGATGGCGGCGAGTACGCGGTGCCCGTCCCTGCGTGCCTCCAGCCCCTGCACGGCCAGGGCCGTCGGACCGGCGAGGTCGGCGGACTCGCGCGGCCCCGGCAGTCCGGTTCCCCGTGCGGCGTCGACCAGCCGCCGGGCGGCCGGGCTCACCGGACGGGCGAGGAGTTCGGCGACCGGTCCGTGCTCCACCAGCCGCCCTGCGTCGAGGACGGCCACCTCGTCGGCCACCGAGGCGACTTGGGCGAGATCGTGGGCCACCAGCAGCACGGCGGGGCCGCCGTCCTCACGCAGCCGTCTGATGTCGGCGAGCAGCGCGGTCGCGGTCACCGGGTCGAGAGCGCTGGTGGGTTCGTCGAGGACCAGCAGGTCCGGCCGGTGGGCGAGGGCCGCGGCCAGGGCGACCCGCTGGCGCTGCCCGCCGGAGAGCTGATGCGGCAGGCGCCGCAGGAAGCCGTCGTCGCAGGGCAGTCGGACCATGCGCAGTGCGGCGCGGATGCGCTCCGGACGCTGCTGCCTGGGCACCGAGCGGGCGCGCAGGAACTCCCCGATGTGGTCGCCCACCCGCATCGTCGGGGCGAGCGAGGTGCGCGGGTCCTGCGGGACGTAGCCGGCGTGGCGGCTGCGCAGTCGGCGAAGCGCCCGTTCGGACAGGCCGAGGACGGACCGGCCCGCCAGGTGGACCTCACCTCCCAGCAGGGAGAGTCCCGGCCGCAGTTCACCGAGGGCCGCGAGGGCCACCGTGGTCTTCCCACTGCCCGACGGCCCGACGAGCGCGAGGATGCGACCGGGGGCGAGGTCGAGGTCGACCGCGGCGACGACCGTACGCGGCCCGTCCGGGCCGTGCGCCCGCACGGTCAGGCCGCGCAGCCGCAGCACCGGGGATCCAGCCGCGAGGTCGGCGACGACGGGTACCGGCCGCCACCGGGAGCGCGGGCGGCGGGCGGCCGGGAAGACGGCGTCCACCAGCAGGTTGGCGGACAGCAGAAGGGCGAGGATGCCGGCTGCGGGAACGGCAACCGCCAGCGGCTGCAACGAGAGCCCGTCCCGGTTCTCCAGGACCATCAACCCCCAGTCCGCAGCCGGAGGTTGCGCGCCGTAGCCGAGGAATCCGGCGGTGGAGACGATGAACACCGCGCCGACGAAGCGCACGGCGGCGTCGGCGGCGAGCACCGGTGCGAGGTTGGGCAGCACCTCGCGCAGCAGCACGTACCCGGTGCGCTCGCCCCGCGCGAGGGCCGCCTCGACGTAGTCGTGCTGCAGCGCCTGTAGGGTCGCGGCCCGCACCACTCGGACGATCTCCGGCAGCAGCACGACGGCGGCGGCCGCCCCCACCCCGGTCACGCCCCGGCCCAGCGCGACGACCGTCAGGCTCAGGAGCAGGAACGCGGGCAGGCTCAGCAGCACGTCCGCGCCGCGCAGCAGCACGGTGTCGGTCCGTCCGCCGCGCAGCGCCGCCAGCATGCCGGCCGTCGCGCCCAGCGTGTACGCGGCGGCGAGTGCGGCCAGCGAGAGCAGGACCAGGGATCGGCCGCCGGCGAGGAAGCGGCTGAGCACGTCGGCACCCAGGTGGTCGGTGCCCAGCGGCGCGGCCCCGCCGGCCGGGCCGTACGGCATGTCCAGCACCTCGCCGGATCCGTGCGGGGCGAGGAACGGCCCGAGCAGGGCGAGCAGCACGGTCGCGGCCAGGATCAGCGCCGCGACCGCGGAGCGCCATCGCTGTTTGGTCAACTCATCCTCCTGGCAGCAGGGTTGAGCGCCGTAGCCAGAAGGTCCGCGAACAGGTTGAGGGCGACGGTGACTGCGGCGACGATCAGGGTCACGCCCTGGACGACAGGGACGTCCCGCGCGGCGGTGGCGTTCACCAGGGCGGCGGCCAGGCCCGGGTAGCCGAAGAGCGTCTCGGCCACCAGGGTCCCGCCGAGCAGGTAGGCGAGGTAGCGGGCCAGCACCGGCACGACGGGCACCACGGCGGCCGGGAGCACCCAGCGCAGCACCACGCGGTGCTCGGGGACACCGCCGAGCCGGGCGGTACGGGCGGCGTCCGAGTCGGTGGCGGCGATCACCCCCGCACGCACCAGCCGGACGTTCTGGGCCAGGCAGACCGACAGCAGCGTCAGCACCGGCAGGACCAGGATCCGCGGTTCGCCGAGCACGCCGCGCCCGGCCGAGGGCACCGACACGGCGGGAAGCCAGCCGGGCCCCACCGCCAGGAGCAGCACCAGCAGCGTCCCGATGACGAATTCGGGCAGGCTGACCAGCGCGAGCGTCGCGGTCGACACCACACGGTCCGCCGCCCGCCCGGCCCGCATCCCCGCCCACAGGCCGAGGCCGACCGCCAGCGGTACCAGCAGCACCGCCGCCACGGCCCCGAGCAGCAGGGAGTTCCCGGCCCGCTCGGCGATCAGCTCCGACACCGGCCGGCCACTGGCGTAGGAGGTGCCGAGGTCGCCCTGGAGGGCGTGCCAGAGCCAGTGGGCGTAGCGGCTCCAGAGCGGCCGGTCCAGGCCGAGGCTGTGCCGCAGCGCGGCGATCTGCTCGGGTCCGGCCTTCCCGCCGAGCCGGGCCGCGGCCGCGTCGCCCGGTGCCAGTGCGGTCGCCGCGAAGACCAGGACGGAGGCGGCGAGCAGGGTGCCCGCCGCCATGGCCAGCCGGCGCAGGACCGCCGTCACGAAGCCAGGAAGGCGTCGCGCAGACACGGGTAGTCGAAGAAGCCGCGCGACTGGATGCCGTGGACGGCGGGCGTCGAGGCCGCGACCGGGGGGATGCGGGCGAAGACGGCGTCCCCGCCGTGGTCGTACAGGTGGTGCTGGACATCGTGCACGGCGGCGGTGCGCCTGGCATCGCCGACGGCGGCGTGCATGGCGGTGATCAGCCCGTCCAGGGTGGCGCCGGCCGGCCCGGTGAAGGGGTAGGACGCCTTGGAGCCGTAGTACATCGACAGCTGCAGCGGGAGCGGCATGGCGTGGTACAGGTTGGTCTGCAGCGGGGTGCTGAGCAGCGTCTTGATGTCCGCGTAGTAGTCGGCGGCGGGGATCTTGTCGACCGACACCGACAGCCCGGCGGCCCGGGCCTGCTGGACGAAGGCGGTGGCGCTCTCCAGCATCCCGTACTCGTAGTCACTGGTGCGCACCGAGAGCGTCCCGCCCGGCAGCAGCTTCCGCGCCTGGTCCGGGTCGTGCGCCCGGCGCGGCAGCGAGGTGTCGTACCAGGACTGGTGACGGCCGAGGGCATCGTCGGCGACCTCGCCGTAGCCGAGGGTGACGGTACGGACCATCGCCTCGCGGTCGATCGCGTACTTCACGGCCTGGACAGCCTCGGGCCTGGTGAACGGGTCGGCGCCGAGATTCATGGTGAACGAGAGCTC
This sequence comes from Kitasatospora sp. NPDC053057, assembly GCF_044546945.1. Lineage (NCBI taxonomy): Bacteria > Bacillati > Actinomycetota > Actinomycetes > Kitasatosporales > Streptomycetaceae > Kitasatospora > Kitasatospora sp. NPDC053057. The sequence goes on from NZ_JBITZP010000014.1 coordinate 68,800, forward strand.
GCTCCACAGTTCCTGCGGCGCGGTGAGGATGCGCAGGGCCTGGTTGTTCTGCTCCGCGCGGGCGGCGGTGAGGGTGAGCCCGCCCGCGTAGTCGAACTGGCCGGCCTTCAGGCCGTTGAGCCGGGCGCCGGCGTCCGAGACGGAGAACAGCTCGATCTGGTCGAGGTAGGGGCCGCCGTCGGCCGAACCCCAGTAGTCGGTGCGGGCGGTGAGCAGGCTGCTGCTGCCGGCGGTCCAGTTCTTGAGGACGAACGGCCCCGAGCCGGGTGCGTGCGCGAAGTCGGTGGTGCCGTCCGGGAAGACGAACATCGACTGGGCCAGCACCAGGTCGAAGAAGCCGTCGGGGGCTTTGAGTTGGAGCTCCAGCGTGCGCGGGTCGCGGACGGCGGAGGCCGCGGGGTCGAGGCCGCCGAGCAGGCCGCTCTGGACGGTGGGATTGGAGGCGAGCGTGCGCAGGCTGAACAGGACGTCCTGGGCGGCGAGTTTGCGGCCGTCGCTGAACGTGGCGCCGTCGCGTACCCGCACGGTCCAACGGGTGGCATCCGCGTTGGGCTCGGCGGACTCGGCGAGCCGCCAGACCGGGTTGCTGCCCTCGATCTCGCCGAGGGTGTCCCAGATCAGGCGCGCCCTGACGTAGTCGACGGCGCTGCCGGTCGCCTGGATCACACTGGTCGACTCGGCGCTGGATCCGGCGAACGCCGCCCGCAGCCTGCCTCCTCGCCGGGGCGCGACCGAGGCGGTCGCACTCGTGGCCGCGGCGAGCGGCGCACGGGCGGTCGATCCGCTGCTGCAGGCCGCGAGCAGGCCGCTGCCGAGCACGGTGCCCGCGCCGATCGCACCCAGCAGGGCTCTCCGAGATATCTGACGATCAGTCATATTGCCCTCACTCATGGACGTCGCCCAACCCTAGAGCGAAACGATAATGCTTTTCAATAACTTGGCGGGAGAAGGCAGTTCAGGCGCGCGCTCGGCGATACGTTGCCCGCTTTCGCCGTTCATGCGTAGGTTTGGAAGCATCGAAGGAAGGGACAGGCGAGATGAGCACCCCGGTCAAGCACCAGACCCACGGCGCGCACGGCCACGACCACGGCGAGGGCTGCGGGCACGTGGCGGTCCCCCACGGCGACCACGTCGACTACGTCCACGACGGCCATCTGCACCGCGTCCACCAGGGCCATGTCGACGAGTGCGAGCCGCCGACCCACGTCGAGCACTCCGGCCACGCTCACGACCACGGCGAGGGCTGCGGCCACGCGGCGGTCCCCCACGGCGACCACGTCGACTACGTCCACGACGGTCACCGCCACGCCGCCCACGGAGGCCACTGGGACGACCACTGACCCAGCCGGCCTCAGCGCACGGCGACCGGGACGCAGCCGCTCAGGCCACCGGGTCGAGCATGTCGTCGAAGGCGTCCGGCAGCTGCTTCCAGCCCTCTTCGCCGGAGGCGAGTTCGTCCTCGGTGAGCAGGCAGGAGTCGAGCAGCTCGACGATCCCGTCGGCGTCCAGGCCCTCGGCGGTGAAGCAGAGCTGCTGCACCCGGTCGCCGTGGACCGGGTCCCAGTCCAGTGCCGCCGCCGCCCGCCGCTGCGGCGGGTAGAGCTCCCAGTCGGCGTCCGAGAGTGACACCAGCCAGGGTCCGCATTCCTCGACGACCAGGCTCGCCCCCGCCGCATCCCAGCCCAGCAGTAGATCGGGCCGGTTGGCGAGCCAGAAACGGCCCCGGCTGCGCTGGGCGGCCGGGACGAGCAGGTCCAGCGCCGCATGGAACCGGGCCGGGTGCAACGGGCGCCGGCGCTCCCACACCAGGGTCGCGACGCCCGCCTCGTCCTGCGGGTACGGGAGCAGGGCGAGCGCCGGGTTGACCCGGTCCCGGGCGGCGGGCACGTCGAACCCGGCCAGCGCCGCGGGGGCGAGTGCGCCCGTGCCGAGGGTGACGGTGCGGGCGGACGGGTGCAGCTGGCGGAGCATGGCGAGGCCGGCGTGGAGCTCGGACGAACCGGCGACATCACCCGCCCTGGGGACCGCATGGACGGTGGCGTACTCGATCTGCTGCGTCAGCGCCTCGGCACGGGTCCGGGTGTCATCGGCACAGGTATGGGCCTCGTGCTCACGGAGCGTATCGGGCACGGACAGCTGGGGCACGAGCCGCAGGGGATCGACGGCGGCGACCACCCCGGCCACCACCACCGCCTCGGAGAGGCAGCGGCCGTCGACCTCGCCCTCCGCGATCACCTCGACGGCCGGGTGCGGGTCGCTTCCGCCCCACAGCTCCACCACCGCCAGGCTGTGCCGGCCGGCGTCGGCTATCCGCAGGAGTTCGGGAAGCAGGTCCTCCCGCAGTGCGCAGCACGGGCAGTCGTCGGTCAGCGGAACGTCGGACTCGCTGCGCGAGCCGGCGGCGTCCAGGATGTCCCGTCGGACCCGGCCATGGACGGCGTCGGTGAGATCGTGGTGCAGGACGACGGCGTTTCCGCCCCCGCTCAGCAGTTCCAGGACCGCTCGGCGTCGCTCGGCCTCGTGGAGGCCGGCGACGACCACCACCGGCAGCCGGGTGTCGTCGGACATCGTCTTCCTTTCGGCGTTTGCGACTTCCGTACGGACTCGCACGGATTGAGGTCGCGTCGCGGGCGGCGGCAGGTGGATAGGGCTGCTCGCGGCCACGGCACCGGGAATGCCGTGGCCGCGAACCGCGTTGCCACCCTACAGCTAGATGGAAACGAAAACCATTTCGCTATGATGATGGCTCACCGATCGCCGATCCGCTCCAGGAGGACGCCGTGGCCCGCAACGACCTGCGCCCGATCATCAAGCTCCGCTCCACCGCCGGCACCGGCTACACGTACGTCACCCGCAAGAACCGCCGCAACGACCCGGACCGGCTGGTGCTGCGCAAGTACGACCCGGTGCTCGGCCGCCACACCGAGTTCCGCGAAGAACGCTGACCCGACCCCACCCAGCCAAGGAGAACCCGATGAAGCCCGGTATCCACCCCGCCTACCGCCCCGTCGTCTTCCGCGACCGCGTCGGCGGCCTGACCTTCCTCACCCGCTCGACTGCCACCAGCGACCGCACCATCGAGTGGGAGGACGGCAACACCTACCCCGTGATCGACGTGGAGATCTCCTCCGCCAGCCACCCCTTCTACACCGGCGCCGCCCGCGTCATCGACACCGCAGGACGGGTCGAGCGCTTCGAACGCCGCTACGGCACCGAGGCCGCCCGGCGCCGGGGCTGAGCCACGGATAACGGACGAGGCCCGGGCACTCCCGCGAAGGGAGTGCCCGGGCCTCGGCGTGCGGTCATCTCGGACGCAGATGCTCGACGTGGGCGAGGGCTTGGTCGAGCAGGACCGCGACATGGTGGTCGTGGAGCGCGTAGACGATGTGCCGGCCCCGGCGTTCGCTGGTGACCAGGCCGAGGTTCCTCAACAGGCGCAGCTGGTGGGAGCAGGCTGACTGCTCCATCCCCACCGACTCGGCCAACTCGGTTGCCGGACACGGGCTCTGGCGCAGCCGCGCAAGGATGAGCAGTCGGGAGGGCGCTGCGAGGGCCTGGAGGGTGACGGCCAGTTGCTCGGCGGTGCCGGCGTCCAGGAGGGCGGGTGCGGTCACCGGTGTGCCGGGCGGCGCGTGCCCCATCGGCTGATCCTCCCCTGTAGGCCCGGGCGCCTGCCGGCGGGGTGCCGCCGGCAGGCGCCCGAGTGCGTCATCGGCGTCGGGCCGTGCCGAGCGGCCTGGGCGGTGCGATGCGTTGCAGTTCGAGGGCGGCGGGCAGGTCCGCGATGCCCGGACCGCCCGCGAGGGCCCAGCCGATGACCAGGTCGATGCCGTCGTCGTCCAGCGCCCAACCGAGCCAGACCGCGCGGCCGCCACGGGTGCGGCCACGGGTCGAGGGCTGGACGACGATGACGTTGGACTGCGGGCAGGCGTCCAGGCAGTCCGTGGTCCGGACCGCCAGTGCGCCGCCGGAGGCCTCGGCCGCCGCGCGCAGGCTCGCGAGTTGGCCGTCGTGGTCGGTGTCGGGGTGTTTGCGGGCGCTGCCGCAGCAGCAGCCCCGGCACACGACCACGGTGCACGGCCGGCCGCCGGCCCGCAAGGTCACCGGGCCAGGTTGTCCGGAACCGGCCATGCCTCCACCCGCCCCTCGTAGTCCGCGACCACCAGCACGTCCGGTCCCGCCCAGGCGAGCGCGGTGACCGGCTCGGGGAGTTCACGTTCGTGGACGGGACGGAGCAGCGCGCCGGCCCGGCCGGCGTCGGCCCGCCACAGCGCGACCTTGTTCTCGGCGCCCGCGCTGGCGAGGACTGCGCCGTTGCCGGGCCGCCAGGCCAGGGCGGTGACGGTCTCGTGGGCGCGCAGGGCGCGCGGCTTGGTGCCGGCCGGCCCCTTTCCGGAGAAGTCCCAGACGGTGATGTCGGGGGCGCCGTCGGAGGCGAGCCAGCGGCCGGAACCGTCGAAGGCGAGGCGGGCGATCTTGTCCGGGTAGCCCTGCATGGCGAGTTCGTCGCCGTCGCGGGTACGCCAGATGTGGATGCTGGCGTCCTGGTTGCCGGTGCAGATCCACCGGCCGTTCGGGTTGAGGGCGATGGCGAGGTGCGAGCCGAGGTACTTGTACTCGGCCACCGGCTTCTCGCTGTGCCGCTCGTGGCAGCGCACGCCACCGTAGGCGGAGCTGGCGAGGCGTCGGCCCTCACGCAGCCAGGCCACATCGGTCACGGTGCTGGGCGCGAGGTCGGTGCCCCACTGACGCACGCCGTCCGGATCCAGGACCTGCACCCGTCGGCCGCAGGCGACGGCGACCCGGTCCGGCGAGGCCCACCGTACGGCCGCTGACCAGGACCCGGTTTCCGAGCTGAGGAACCGGCCGTCCGAGCGCCGCCACAGGCCGTAGCCGGTCGGCCCGGCCAGAGCGAGGTGGGCGGCGTCCGGGGAGAACTCGAGAGCGAGCAGGCCTCCGGGCAGGGTAACGGTGCCGACCGGGGTACCGGAGGCGGCGTCCAGGATCCACGCGGTGCCGGCGGCGCCGGCGATGGCGACCAAGCCGGCGCCGGTGGCGACGGCGACGGCGACCGGAGCATCGTCAACTTCCGTGGTCCACTGGGCGGTCAGGGTATCGGTGATCACGCGGCGACTCCGGCGAGGCACGAGGCGAAGCCCTTGTTCAGGGCGTCGCGGTCGAGGTTGCGCCCGATGAAGACCAGGCGGTTGCGGCGCGTCTCGCCGTCACGCCACTCGCGGCCGTTATCGCCTTCGAGCAGCATGTGCACGCCCTGGAAGACATACTGCCGCTCGGAGCCGGCGATGGCGAGGATGCCCTTGGAGCGGAAGATGTCCGCGCCCTGGGTGCGCAGCAACTGCCCGAGCCAGGAGTTCAGGCGGTCCTCGTCGACCTCGCCGGGCAGGTCGATGCCGACGGAGGTCACGGTGGTGTCGTGCTGGTGCTCGGTCTCGGTGAGGAAGGCGGGGTCGCCCTCCAGCACCCGGTCCAGGTCGAAGGCGTGCACGTCCAGGACCTGGGTCAGCTCGACCTTGGCCTGCTGGGCGGGCAGGATCTCGGCGAGGGCGTTGACCTGGCGGATCCGGCCGATGACGTGGGTCAGGTGCTCCTCGGTGACCAGGTCGGTCTTGTTGAGGACGATCTTGTCGGCGAAGGCGATCTGCTCGACGGACTCGTTCTCGACGCCTTCGGGCTTGTCCTCGTCGAGGTGGTCGAGGATGTGGGCGGCGTCGACGAGGGTGACGATGGCGTCGAGCCGCAGGTGGGAGGCGATCTCGTCGTCCATGAAGAAGGTCTGGGCGACGGGGGCGGGGTCGGCGAGGCCGGTGGTCTCGATGACGATGCGGTCGAAGGTCTCGCGGCGGCGCATGAGGGCGCCGAGGATGCGGATGAGGTCTCCTCGGACGGTGCAGCAGATGCAGCCGTTGTTCATCTCGAAGATCTCCTCCTCGGCATCGAGGACGAGGGCGTCGTCGACGCCGACCTCGCCGAACTCGTTCTCGATGACGGCGATCCGCAGGCCGTGCTGCTCGGTGAGGATGCGGTTGAGCAGGGTGGTCTTGCCGGAGCCGAGGAAGCCGGTCAGCACGGTCACGGGGACGCGGGTATCTTCAACTTCGGTGGTGGTCAAGGTCGTTCTCCTTCATCGGTGCCCGGCGATTCGGCCAGGGCGTGTGCGAGCAGTTCCGGGGTGATCTCGTCCAGTGGGTGGTGCAGCGTCCAGCGCCTGGTGGCACCCGAGGGCGGCAGCACCGCGACCACCGTCTCCACCGGTGGGCATCCGGGTTCGGTGCAGTCGAGTTGGCGGATCATGACGATGTCGTCATCGGTCAGCGCGAGCAGTTCCCGGGTCCGGCTCTTGAGAGCGGTCGACAGCGCCGCGAGGCGCGGAGTGGCAGGTCTGGGCATGGCGAATGCCTTCCTCGGTAAGGAAGTTGTTTGAGGTCGAGCGCCGGTCAGGCGGTGGTGCGGCAGTTGGGGCAGACGCCTGCCAGCTCGACGGTGTGGTGCACCTGCGTGAAGCCGGATATCTCGGCGATCTGCTCGGCCCAGGCCTCGACGGCCGTTGAGTCGACCGGCAGGCTCAGACCGCACTCGCGGCAGATCAGGTAGTGACGGTGGTCCGGGCCCGGCCGGTAGCGGAAGAGCCGTTCGCCGTTGGCGTCGCGCACGACGTCGGCGCGGCCGACGGCGGCGAGAGCGGAAAGGGTGCGGTAGACGGTGCTCAGGCCGACCCGCGAACCGGCCTGGACCAATCGGGCATACAGCAGTTGGGCGCTGACGAACTCCTCTGAATCGACCAGCGCCTGCAGGACCTCGGCGCGGCGCGGAGTCGGCCGGCCGAGCAACTCGACGTCACCGGCGGCCGGGCGAGCAGGCGTACGGCCGGCGGCGGCCACGAAGGCAGTGGGCTTCGTGTCGGTCATCCTCTCCCCCGTTCAGCGCTGCGGTCAGGCCGCCGCCGGGCGGACGGCGCGGTGTGGACGGACCAGGAAGGTGGCGGCGTAGACGGCGCTCGCGGTGGCCATGATGGCGAAGCTCGGCGGGAGCTTGGGGGCGGCCGCGCTGAGCAGCAGTCCGCCCCACATCTCGGCGACGGCGAGTGCGGCGGACAACGCGAGGGCGCGGTACGGGCGGTCGGTGAGGCGGATCGCGGCGCCGGCCGGGGCGGCGAGCAGGCCGAGCAGCAGCAGCGAGCCGACCGCCTGGGTGGCCTCGCCGGCGGTGGCGCCGACGAGGGCGAGGAAGGCGAAGCCCAGCAGCCGTACGGGTACGCCGCGGGCGCCGGCCACGGCCTCGTCCAGGGTGGCGAACAGCAGCGGGCGGGCGATCAGCAGCAGGAGCAGGCACACCGCACCCGCGATCACGACGGCGACGGTGGTCTGGTTGCCGTGCAGACCGAAGATCGAGCCGAACAGCACGCTGGTTCCGGCGCCGCCCTGGGCGCCGCTGCGCGAGGTGGTGTAGACGGTCAGGAAGAACGCGCCCAGGCCGAGGATCCACGCGAAGACGCTGCCGATCACCACGTCGTCCGCCCGGCCCCGGCGGCCGAGCCCGCCGATCAGCAGACCCACGCCGATGGTCGCGGCGAACAGACCGAGCCGCAGGTCGTAGCCGCCGGCCAGGGCGGCCATCGCTCCGGTGAACGCGACGTGGCTGAGCACGTCACCGGTGAAGATCTGGGCCCGCAGGACCAGGAAGTAGCCCACCAGCCCGCAGGCCAGCGCGATGAACGTCCCCGCCAGCACCGCGTGCTGGAAGAACGCCTGGGTGATCACCGCGTTCATGCGGTTCCTCCGATCGCGAGCGGCCCGCGGGCGCGGTCGAATGCCCCGCGGATGTAGCGGATCAGGTGGGCGAGCAGGTAGCCCGCGAACGCGAAGCCGGTGACGAAGAAGCCGAGCGGATAGGGCTGGTAGTACGCCGTGATCAGCCCCGCCCAGCACGCCGCCAGCGCGAGCACCACGGACAGCAGCAAGCTGGGCCCCGGCCTGGCGGTGAGCTGTTGGGCGGTCGCGGCCGGGATCACCATCAGCGCGAACACCAGCAGCGTGCCCGTGATCTGGCTCGCCTCGGCCGTCGCCGCGCCCAGCAGCACCAGGAACACCGCGCCCAGCAGCCGCACCGGCACCCCGCGCCCGGCAGCCACCTGCGGGTCGACGGAGGCGAACAGCAGCGGCCGTCCGATCACCGCCAGCACGGCGAGCACCACCGCGCCGACCACCGCGAGCACAACGACCTGGCCGGTGGTGATCCCCAGGAAGTCGCCGAACAGCAGCGCCGTCGGCCCCTCCAGCAGGCCCTTGTAGAGGCTGATGAACAAGTACCCGCAGGCCAGCGCGAACGCCTGCACGGTACCGGTGACCGCGGTCTCCTCCGCCCCGTTCTCCCTGCCCTTGCGCCCGAGCGCGGCGATCACCAGCGCGGCGGCGATGCAGAACCCGAAGTAGCCGAGCGTCGTGGAGAAGCCCGCGAGGACCGCCAGCGAAGCGCCGGGGAAGGCCGCGACGGAGAGGCTGTGCCCGGCGAAGGTCTGCCGGCGCAGGACCATGAACCAGCCCACCACCGCGCACACCACCGCCACGACCAGCCCGGCCCGGAACGCGTTCACCATGGACAGGTAGGACCACATGTCCTGGAAGTCCGCAAGCAGGTTCCAGGAGAACACCGGTGATGCGGTGTCAGCCAGTGACATCGCGGCCTCCTGTGCCGTGCCGGTCAGTGTGGACGGCCGGAGCCTCCGGCTGGCCGACCACCACCAGCCGCCCGTCCGACGTCTGCAGCACCTCAACCGGCGTGCGGTACAGGCGGGTCAGCGTCTCGGAGGTGATCACCTGTTCCGGGGTGCCGGAGACGGCGCCACCCTCGGCGATGTACACCACCCGGTCCAGGTGGTGGAGTATCGGGTTGACGTCATGGGCGACCATCACCACCGACACCCCCTCCAGGTGGCAGATCTTGCCCAACAGGCAGGCGATCGCGGCCTGGTTGGTCAGGTCCAGGCTGTCCAACGGCTCGTCCAGCAGCAGCACGCGCGGACGCCGCACGAGCGCCTGGGCGATCAGCAGCCGCTGCTGCTCGCCACCCGAGCACTGCCCGATCGGCCGGTGCGCGTACTTGCTCGCTCCGACCAACTCGATGACCTGATCGACCCGCTCCCGGGCGGCCCGGCGCTTGGCCCGGCCCAGACCCGGGACGGGGATCCCCCACCGATCCCCGTCCAGGCCCAGCCGCACCACATCCACCCCGCGGATGCGCACGCTCGCGTCGAAGTTGCGGCGCTGCGGCAGGTAGCCCACCGCGGCGCTGCGCTCCCCGGGCGCCGCGCCGAGCACCCGCACCTCACCGGCCGCCGCCGGGAGGACCCCCAGCAGGACCTTGACCAGCGTGGACTTGCCGACCCCGTTCGGGCCGAGCACCGCGGTGAACTCCCCGGCCCCCACAGCCAGATCGACACCCGACCACAAGGTCCGCCCGCCCACGCGCACAGCGGCCCCACGCAGCGACAGCACCGGCTCCGCGCCGGGAACGGTGCGCTCCATCTCCGTACGGACCTTCTCGGCCGGGTGGATGCTCACTTGCCCGTCGCCTGCTTCAGCGCGTCGGCGATGCCCTGCAGCTCCTGGGTCTGCCAGTCCTGGAAGGTCGCGTTCGCCGGAGCCAGGGTCTCCGTCACCTGCGCGACCGGAATCCCCTGCGCCTTCGCGGCGTTGACCTGCGCGACCACGTCGGGGTTGGAGTTCTGCGTGTTGTACACGTAGATCTTGATCTGCTTGCCGGAGATCTGCTGGTCGATGGCGGCCTTGTCGGCGGCGGTCGGGTCGGTGCCCTCGCTCTCCGCGTCCAGGAACGTCTCCGGGGTGAGCATCTTCAGGCCTGTGCTCTCGGCGAGCGGGGTCACGATCGACTCCGAGGCGCCGATCGGGGTGCCCGCGTACTTGGCCTTGATGTCGGCTTCGACCTGGTGGTACTTGGCCAGCGTCTGGGTGGTGAACGTCTGCTTCTGGGTGTCGAAGTAGGCCGCGTCGGCCGGGTCTATCTTCTTGTAGTCGGCGGTGATCTGGTCGATCACCTTGGTGACACTCTCAGCCGAGTACCACTGGTGCGGGTTGTCGCCCTCCTTCTTGCCCAGCAGGTCGCCGACCTTCAGGGCGGTACGGCTCGATGCCGGGTTCGCAGACAGCAACTTGTCCGACCAGGCGTCGTAACCGATCCCGTTGCTGATCACGTAGTCCGCACCCGCCACCGTCCGGCCGTCGGCGGCGGTCGGCTCGTAGGAGTGCGGGTCGGTGTCCGGGTTGGTGATGACGCTGGTGACCTTCACGTGGTCACCGCCCAGCTGGGTGGCGATGCTGCCCCAGAAGTTCTCCGCCGCGACGACCTGGATCACCTTCGATCCCCCGCCGCTGCTCGAACCACCGGAGGCGTTCTTCGCCGACGAGGCGGTCGAGCACGCACTGGTGGCGGCGAGCGCCGCGACGGCGGTGGCCGCGAGAACGGCTCTGACGGGAACGACTCTGGCGGGCTTGCGACGGGCCTTGCTGGACAGGGCGGCACGCATGGCGACTACTCCTTCAAACCTGCTGACCCCTGCCCCCACAGGCAGGGGCCAGCTCCGGTGGACGCCCTCAGCCTAGATGGAAACGGTTTTCATAACTAGATGCCTGAAGCAGGAGATGGAAATCATTGCCAAAACTTGACGCGACAGACGCCTCTGCGCCGACGAGGCCGAGCCAACAGCGCGACTGAACAGCGGCAGGATGCGGAACGCCGGGTCGAACTCTCCGGCCTCTCCGGCGCCGGACAGCCAGGAGTCGTGACCACCCACGGTCACGGCGCGATCTGGATCAGCCAGCACCGGCCCGGCTCCGCCGACGGACGCCCGGCCGATGCCGACCGGGGCTTCCATCTTGCTCAACTACACTGCGATAAAGGTATGTTGAGGCATGATACGGACAACTTCGGTGGGCGGGTGAGCGGCCGGCGGGCGGGCGCGGCGGTGCTGCCGGCGTCGTGGCACGGGTGGCTCGGGCTGGTTGCGGGGTTCGCCGCGTTGGTGGTCGTCGTGCTCGGGGTCCGGTATGCCGGTGAGGGCGGGCCCGGGAGGGTGGACGCGCGGATCGGGGCGGCGCTGGACGGCGTGCGGCCGCCGTGGCGGTCCGTCGCACTGGCCCTGGACTCCCTGGGGGAGCCGGTGGGATCCACGGCGCTGGTCGTGGCCGCCGTGACGGGCTGCCTGCTGCTGCGGCGTCCTCGCGCGGCAGTGTTCACCGTTGCCGCGGTCGGACTGACCGTGGGGGCGGCGACGCTGCTCAAGCACCTGGTGGGGCGCACCATCCACGGCGAGAACCTGTCGTACCCGAGCGGGCACACCGCCTTCGCCACCGCACTCGCCCTCGTCGTGGCGATGCTCGCGACGGGCCGCCAGGGCCGGAACGGGCCCGCGGTCGGGCTCGGGCTAGCGGCGCTAGCGGCGCTGGTGGCCGGCGCCGCCATGGGCTGGGCGCAGGTCGCGCTGGGCGCGCACTACCCGACCGACGCCCTCGCCGGCTGGTGCACCGCCCTGGCGGTGGTACCGGCGACAGCGCGGCTGGTCGACCGGACGGCCGACCGGATGGCCGACGTCAGTCGGCGGAAGCACCGCTGACGTCGGCACCTCACGACACACCACGTCACTTCACGTCAGGCGACGGAACACCGGCTTCACCGGCCGCCCGCCCAGCCAGGGGGTGGGGTCGCCGGCATCCAGCGCCTTCCGGTACACGGCGCACGCCCCGGCCACCACGTCGACGGTGTGGTCGATGTCGGCCTCCCCTGGGGGCCTCCGGCGCGTGCGCCCTCGGCGGCGACTGTGGTGCCGGGGGGATTCGTTCGCCCTCACACCCTGTGCAATCTCGCGCTTCGCACTATGATCGTCACGCTGCGTGTCGATTGGGGGATGTGCATGGCTGCGGGTGGATCGGCGGGGAGGCGGGCGCAGGACGCTCGGCGGCGGGAACGTGACCTGCGTGAACAATGGCAGGCCGCCCGGCGCGAGGCGGGCCGGTGGGAGGCGGCGAGCGACGGTGAGCAACAGGTCGCGGCACGGCTGCTGTTCCTCACCGCGCGCGGGTGGCGGCTGCTCGTGGACCGCCGTTGGCCCGGGACGCGTACGGCGAACGTGGACATGCTGCTGGTCGGACCCGGTGGTGTGTTCGTCATCGGCGTCAAGAACTGGAGAGCCGAACCCACCCTGGTGAACGGCCAGTTGTACGCGGCCGGGCAGAATCGGGACAACGAGGTGGCCAAGCTGCTTGCAGTCACACAGGTGGCTGAACGGGCCGTGGGAGAGCTGGGCCTGTCCCCGGTGGCGGTACGGCCGGTCATGGTCTTCGCCGGACACCGGGTGAACCTCCGGCTCGGCGTCGTGCACCTGCTGGGCGAACCGGAGGTGGCTCCGGCACTGGCCTCCGAGCCCGCTCGGCTGAGACCCGCCGCAGTGCGGGCGATCTCCGATCACCTGTCCCGTGTCTTCCCCGCGTACGAGTCCGCGGAGGTTCCCGCGGCCCGCACCACCGTCCCGCAGCCGGCTCCGCCCGAGCCGGACACGCTCTTCGACGGAGAGGCCCTGCGTGAAGCGGAGATGGCCGCCGCGCGGCAGGCGCCCATCGAGCAGTGGATGACCTTCCTCCACCCGGACCAAGCGGCACTGGTCCGCCGCAACTGGGGTGGCCCGGCACGCATCTCCGGCCCGGCGGGCACCGGAAAGACCGTCGTCGGCCTGCACCGTGCCGCCTACCTCGCCCAGCGCACCACCGGCCGGATTCTCTACGTCACCTTCGCCAACAACCTCCCCCGGGTGCAACGCACCTTCCTCCAGGCGATGGCCCCGGCGATCGCCGACCGGGTCGAGTTCAGCAGTCTGCACGGCTGGGTCCAGTCGTACCTGCGCGAGCACGGCATCGAGACACGCCTGCACGGGAACCGTGCTCGATCCGCCTACAGCCTCGCCTGGCTCCGGTCGGGGCGTGACACCGTACTGGCCTCTCTCGACGCGACGTCCCACTACTGGCGTGAGGAGATCGACTACGTCATCAAGGGTCGTGGAATCACGAGCTTCGACGAGTACGCCGTCCTGCCGCGCCGCCGCCGTCGGACCGTACTGCGCCGCAACCACCGCGAAGCCGTCTGGGCCCTGTACGAGGAGTACGAACGGCTGCGCGTCGAGCGCGGGATCCACGACTTCAACGACGTTCTCTCGCTGGCCGCCGAGCAACTGCGCGTCACGGCCGCCCCGCCGCCGTACGCCGCGGTGATCACCGACGAGATCCAGGACCTGTCCCTCACCGGCCTGCGTGTCCTGCGGAACCTCGCCGGAAGCGTTCCCAACGGTCTGCTGCTGATCGGCGACGGCCAACAGGCGGTCTACCCGGGAGGATTCCGCCTCAGCGACGCCGGCATCGACATCCGGGGCGACCGGAGCCAGGTGCTGCGCACCAACTATCGCAATGCGAAGGAGATCCTGGACACTGCTCTCAGCATCGTCCAGGGCGACGACTTCGAGGACCTCGACGGGGAGCGCACCCCGGGCAAGCGCGACGTCGAACAGTCCTACCGGGCCGGCCGGGTCGCACGGGTAGAGGCCCCGACCCGTGTCGAGCACGACGCGGCGCTGCTCGCGGCGCTGCAACGAGACCTTGGCGACCCGGCCTCGGGGCCGCCGGAGAACCACGTCAACTTCCCGGGGAACTGGGGCGATGCCGCGCTTCTCTGCTCGAACCGGCAACAGCTCCAGCACTACCAGCGGCTTCTCGCCGAGGCGGGAGTGCCCGTCGTCTCGCTCGAACAGTACGAGGGCTGCCCTGTCGCGGCGGTGAAGGTCGGGACCTATCGCAAGGCCAAGGGGCTGGAGTTCAAGCACGTCTACCTGCCGTGCCACGACCAGGCCCTCCGGTGCAGGGCCGAGGACGGCGGGGAAGTGGCGGCGGAACGAGCGGAACTCGCCCGGAGTCAGCTCTTCGTCGCCATGACCCGCGCCCGCGACACCCTCTGGCTCGGCAGCGTCATACCGTCGGACGTCGAGACTCTTCGGACCTCGACGGCGTGAGGGAGCGGAGGTCTTGGTAGCGGGCAGTCCGGATCGCCTTCTTCCGTGGGCTCAGAAGTGGTCGGGCAGCCAGGGGGCCTCACCGGCTGTTGCCTTGAGAAGCCCGGCGAGGGCAGCGTTGGAACGGATGCGGACGCCGGAGAGTCGGGCTGTCTCGGGGCTGCGCCAGCCTCCGGCGTACCACACCGCGAACTGACCGGTGGTGAGGGTCACGTGGCCTTCGTCCGGGGTGGGGGTGAGGTCGCCGGTGCCGGCGCAGATGTGTAGCAGGTAGCGGTGGGGCGTCGTGCGGGGGGCTGCTTGCCCGATCTCGATGGGCAGTTCGAGGTCGATGTCGTGGGACCAGCCGCGCAGGCGTACCGCGCCTTGGGGGTCGAGGATGCGCAGCATCCAGGGGTGCCAGGCTTGGGTGGTGACCTGGTAGCGGTGGAGGTTGTGCAGCAGCAGGTGTGCGGGTGGGAGGGCTCCGCGGCGGAAGTGGATGGTCTCGGTGCGGCTGTGGTGGCGGCCGAGGAAGGCGAGCATCGCGGCAGCGCAGTCGTGGTCGTCTGCCCAGAAGTCGTGGACGGTGAGGTCGGTGCCGTGGTGCTCTCGTCGGTTGGTGGTGAGGGAGAGCCATCCGGCGGTCGGCTGGCCGGAGCGGTGGAAGCGGTAGGTGGTCAGATTGCTCTTGGCGTTCTTCCAGTCCTGCCACCAGGTGGGGCGTTCGAGGGGAGCGTTCCAGCGGCGGGCGAGGTCCCGTTGCAGGGCGCGGGTACCCGGTCCGTCGCCACCACGCAGGGGTCCGCGACTTCCTAGAAGCCGGGCAGGCGCAGGAGCTCGCGTAGCCGTCGGGCGACCACATCCTCGTCCAGCCCCAGCACAGGGGTGAAGCCGAGCCGCTGGGCAGCGACGAGGTTCTCCTCACTGTCGTCCACGAACAGGCACTCCCCGGCGCCGACACCGAGGCGCTCCAGCACGACCTGAAACGCCTCGGGTTCGGGCTTGCGGACACCATGCTCCGCCGACAGCACCACCGCATCGAAGGTGCCGTGCAGATCGAAACCCGCGTACGGGTCGTAGGGCTGCCGCCCGAGGCTGTTGGACAGTACCGCCGTCCGCACCCCCTCCGCACGAGCCTGCCGCGCGACCTGGAGAACCTGGTACGCCGGAAAAGCGTCGTGAAGGTACCTCGCCAGCAGGTTGTCCGGCTTCACGCCCATCAGGGCCGCGAACCCGGTGTTCCAGTCCTCCTGGCTGATCCGGCCGAGTTCAAGATTCCGGAACAGGTCCTGCCCCCGGGGGTCGGACCAGGCACGCAGGAACGTCCCCGGGGCGATCCGCTCCCGGTTCTCGAACCACGTGATGACCTCGACCATGTTCGACGTCAGGACGCCGAAGAAGTCGAAGACCACCGCACGAAACGAAGTCACTGCAGCTCGCTCCATCCGCACAGCGTACGGCCGCTCCTGGCTGGTTGCACCGAGGTTTGGTCAGGTCCGGCGACCGCGTGGCTGGTCGATCGGGTAGCGGACCCTTAGGTCAGGCCTGGCGCCGGAACACCGGCTTCACCGGCCGCCCGCCCAGCCAGGGGGTGGGGTCGGCGGCGTCCAGCGCCTTCCGGTACACCGCACAGGCCGCGGCCACCGCGTCGACGGTGTGGGCGATGTCGGCCTCGTCCAGCGCGCTGCTCACCACGAACGACGGGGCCAGCACCCCGCCCGCTAGCAGCTGCCGCAGGAACAGGGTGCGGTACCGCTGCGACGGCTGGCGGTTCTCGTCGAGGGTGGCGAAGACCAGGTTGCTGGCCCGGCCCCGGACCACGACGTGGTCGCCGACCCCCATGGCGGCGGCGGCCTCACGGACACCGGCGGCGAGCCGCTCGCCGAGGACGTGCAGCCGGGCGGTGACGCCCTCCTCGACGTAGGTGGCCTGTACGGCCATCGCGGCGGCCAGCGAGTGGGTCTCCGCGCCGTGGGTGGTGGAGAGCAGGAACACCCGGTCGCCGTCTCCGCGCAGCCCGCCGCGCTCCATCAGGTCGCGGCGCCCGGCCAGGGCGGAGACGGCGAAGCCGTTGCCGAGGGCCTTGCCGAAGGTGGAGAGGTCGGGGACGACGCCGTACAAGCCCTGGGCGCCGGCCTCGGACCAGCGCAGGCCCGTGATCATCTCGTCGAAGATCAGCACGCAGCCGTGCCGGTCGGCCAGTTCGCGCAGGCCGGCGAGGTATCCGGGCGGCGGTTCGGTGTGGCCGGCGGGTTCGAGGATCAGGCAGGCGATCTCGCCCCGGTGGCGGGTGAGCAGTTCCTCGGTCGCGGCCAGATCCCCGTAGGGGAAGGAGACGGTGAGGTCGGTGATCGCCGAGGGGATGCCGGCGTCCATGGGGGTGGTGCCGATGAACCAGTCGTCAACTGAGAAGAACGGGTGGTCCGCACAGATGGCCACCCGCGGGCGCCCGGTGGCGGCGCGGGCGAGCCGCACGGCGGCGGTGGTGACGTCGGAGCCGTTCTTCGCGAACTTCACCATCTCGGCGGTCGGCACCGTGGCCAGGAAGCGTTCCGCGGCCTCGACCTCCACGACGGACGGCCGGACGAAGTTGCTGCCGCGGTCGAGTTCCCGCCGCACCGCCTCCAGCACCCGCGGGTGGGCGTGGCCGAGGCTGACCGACCGCAGGCCGGAGCCGTACTCGACGTAGCGGTTGCCGTCGACGTCCCAGACGTGGGCGCCGCGGCCGTGGCTGATGACCGGTGCGAGGTGCTCGGGGTACTGGTCGTCGCCCTTGGCGTAGGTGTGTGCGCCTCCGGGGATCAGGGCGTGCAGCCGCTCGTTGGCCGCCCGCGACTTGGGGAGCTGGAAGTCGTCAACGGTCATGGGACTCAGTTCTCCTCAGAACGCAGGGCCTCGGCGAGGCTCCGCGCCTCCCGGTCCCGCTTGGACATCGACACGGGCGGCAGCGGCCAGGCGATGGCGAGCTCCGGGTCGTCGAAGGCGATGGTCACGTCCTCGCTCGGGTCGTGCGGGCGGTCGATCCGGTACGAGACGTCGGCGTCGGTCAGCGCCTGGAAGCCGTGCGCGCACCCGGCCGGGATGTACACGCTGGCCTGCGTCTCGCCGGACAGTTCGAAGGTGGCCACGTTGCGGTAGGTCGGCGAGTCGGGGCGCAGGTCCACGACCACGTCGAACACCTCCCCGTGCGAGCAGCGCACGATCTTGGCCTCCCCGGCGCCGGAGCGCAGGTGCAGGCCGCGCAGGACGCCCTTCACCGAACGGGACACGCTGTGCTGCACGAAGGCGTCGGGGTCGAGGCCCACGGAGCGGAACACCTCGGCGTCGAAGGTGCGGCAGAAGAAGCCGCGCTCGTCGGTGTACGGGGTCGGGGTGAACAGGTAGGCGCCGGCGATCGCCGGGACTTCGGTGACCTTCAAGAGTGGTCCTTAGGCAAGTTCGGGAAGAGGGCCGCGGTCAGGGCGGTGAACTGGTGGCCGAGGCGTCGGCCGGCCGCGAGGTTCCGCTCGGCGAGGGTCAGCCGCAGCTCCGCCGACCGCTTCTCCAGCTCCCGGAACTGCTCCAGCAGCCGGTCGGCGTCGACCTCGCGCGCCGGATGGCAGTACGCGCCCAGGCCCATCCGCTCCATGAGCGCGTCGCTCTTGGCCGCGTAGCTCAGGGCGAGGGTCGGGGTGCCGACCTTCAGCGCGCAGATCAGGTTGTGGTAGCGGGTCGCCACCACGGAGTCGGCGGCCGCCGTCTCCTCCATCAGCTCGGCCAGGGAGGCCGCATCGGAGGCGGTGACCAACGGTGAGCCGACCGCCTCGATGATGGCGGTGACCACCGCGGCGTCGGCGCCGTCGCCGATGAGCAGCCGCACCTGCCGGCCGTCCTCGACCAGGGTGCGGACGAAGCAGGTCGTCCCGTCCACGTAGCGCCGGTGGATCTCGCGGGCGCGGGCACGGTCGTCGTTGCCGCCGTGGAAGTCCATGACGCCCACGCAGACCCGCCCGGGCGAGGGATCCGGGGCGGCGGGCGTCGGCAGGGCGAAGGCGAGGTCCGGGTAGACCTCGTCCCGCGCGGTGTCCACGCCCATCGCCCACATCGCGTCGCGGGACAGCGTGTCCCGGTAGGACCGGTACGCGGCCAGCCGTGCCGACCAGCGCACCAGGGCCCGGGTGGGGCGGTCGGCGATCGCGGCGGCGCCGACGCCGACCAGCGCCACCCGGGTGCCGACCAGTCGCCCGGAGGCGCAGAGCAGGAACAGCGCGTACGGGAAGCCCCAGGGCCGCAGGGGCAGTGTGGCCTCCAGGACGCCCATGCCCGGCACGATCACCACGTCGTGCCGGCGCACCCAGGCGGCGGTGCGGACGGCGTCGACGAGTTTGCCCAGGCCCTTCGCCGCGATCGCGCCCACCCGCGACGCGGTCCGGTACTCGCCGCGGTACCAGTGCAGCCGGGTCGCGGGGATCCGGTACCGGGCCGCGACGACCTCCGGTCCGCCGCACAGGGCGTCCACGACCGCCTCCGGGTGCTCGGCGCGCAGGTAGCCGAGCACGGCCTCCAGCGACCCGTCGTTGCCGAGGTTGCCGGAGCCGAGCAGGCCGAACACCCCTACCCGCAATGGGGGTTGCTTCATGCCCGCCTCCCCTCGCGTCCGGCCACCAGGGCGTCGACGGAGACCGTGAGCCGGGCCGGGTCGGCCGGGGCGCGGTCCTCGACCCGCTCGCCGGCGCCCGGCCGGAGCCGGCTGGTCATCCAGGAGGCCAGGTGGCGGTGGCAGGCGCGCCGGTCGTCCGGGGACAGCGGCGCCCGCCGGATCGCCGAGGCGAAGCCCCAGACGTACTCGGCGAGCAGTCGGGGCGTCGGGTGCAGCGGCCCGGCCCGACGCGGGTCCAGGTTGACGCACCGGGACCGCTTGGAGGGGTTCGCCCGCTCGGCGCGGGTGGGGTGGTCGCGGCGGAAGTAGAGCAGCTCCGGCACCTGGTGGAAGGGCCCGTGCAGGGTGATCTCGGCGACGAAGGTGCGGTCCGCGTGGTGGTAACTGTCGTGCGGCTTCACCCGGCGCAGCACGTCGGCCCGCATCACCCCGTAGAAGTCGTCGCCGCCGGGCTCGAACAGCAGGCTGCGGAAGCGCTCCGGCGCGTACGGCGATTCGGTGGCGAGCCCGTACTCGTAGGGGACCTTCACCCGGCCGTGCTCGTCGATGACCGCCTGGCCGGAGTGGGCGAGGATGATCTCCGGCCGCTCGTCCAGCGCCTCCACGCAGCGCAGCAGGAGGTCCCGGGCGTAGAGGTCGTCGTGCGAGGCCCACTTGAACAGTTCGCCGCGGCACTGGGTGAAGACGTAGTTGTGGTTGGGCGCGGCGCCGATGTTCCGGGGCAGCCGCAGGTAACGGATCCGCGAGTCCCGGGCGGCGTACGCGCGGCAGATGGACTCGGTCGCGTCGGTCGAGGCGTTGTCGGTGATGACCAGCTCGAAGTCCTCGTAGGTCTGGCCGAGCAGGGCGTCGAGCGACTCGGCGAGGTACTCCTCGCCGTTGTAGACGGGCAGGCCGATGCTCAGTCGGGGAACGGCGGTCACGGTGTCCTCACTTCGGGGATGGGGTCGCTCATTTCGGGCCTGCGGGGGCGTTCGCGCAGGGCGCTCCGCAGCTGCAGCCACCACAGGGCCGAGCCGCAGGCGGTCGCGGCGGCGACGCCCCAGGCCGAGCCGACCGTGCCGGCCGCGGCCGCCCCGCCGAGCCCGCCGCCGAGGTAGCAGGCGGAGGCGAACAGCTGGCAGCGCAGGCTGCGCCGGGCCGCGGCGAGCGCGCGCAGCCCGGCCGCCGCGCCGCTGCCGAGGCCGGCGCCCGCGACGCCGAGCGTGGCCGGGACGATGAGCTGCGAGGCGGAGTGCCAGACGTCGCCGAGGACGAGTTCGCCCGCCCGGTCCGGCATCAGCAGCAGCGCCGCGCCCCACAGCAGCGCGGCGGCGGCCTGCCCGCCGCCCAGCAGGAGGCAGAACCTGCCGAGCCGTTGCGGTGCCTGCCGCAGCACCCGGGCCGCCTCGGCCACGGTGACCAGCGACAGCCCCATCAGCAGGGCGAGGAACGGGCCGAGCAGGAGTTCGGCGCCCCGGACCGCGCCCACCGCGCCGACCCCGGCGATCGCGCCGAGCCCGTACGCCCGCAGCTGGCCGGCGCCGCTGAGGCTGACGTTCTCGACCAGGTACCGGCTGCCGAGGTCGCGCTGCTCGCGGAGCCACCCGCGGGCCCTGGTCACCCGGGGCCGCAGGCCGGACTGGAGGCAGCCGTACGCCGCGGCGACCGCGGCGGAGGCGCCCCAGGCGAGCAGGAAGGCGGCCACGGTGCCCACCCGGGCCGCCACGACCATGGCCGGGACGAGCATGACGCCCTGCACCAGGTCGTTGGTGAACGCCTTCTTCCCGGTGCCGGCGGCGAAGAACGCGAACCGCCAGGCGTCCTGGAGCAGCAGCGCCGGCAGGGCGACGCCGAGGCAGGCGAAGGCGGGCCCGACCCGGCCGCCGAGGCCGAGCCCGACCAGCAGGCACACCGCGCCGAGGGTGGCGCCGACGGCGAGCGCGGCCCCGGTCGCCCGCGCCGCGGCGGCCCGCCAGGGCGCGTTCGGCACGCCGCTGAAGCGCACCACGAGCGGGTCGGTGGCCAGCCCGCGGGCGACGTTGAGCACCACGCCGTAGGTCAGCCAGGCCAGGCTGAACACGCCGAAGGCACTCACCCCCAGCTCGCGGGCCACGTAGATGCCCACCGCGAAGTTGGTCATGCTGGAGGCCGCCTGGTCGGCCAGCCCCCAGGACAGCCGGCCGACGACGCCACGCTTGCCGGTCGGCCGGGCCGCTCCCGGCGCGGTCGCCGGTGTCGTCGTCTTCACCCCCTCGGTGGTCATCGGCGTCACGCCTTGATCAGCCCGGCGCCCTGGAGGGCGCCGGCCGCGACGGCGACCGTGTCGAAGGGCAGCCCGGACCGCTCGGCGACGTCCAGCAGGCTGTGCCGGCCGTCGGAGAGGCTGAGCACCCAGAGCATGGCCAGCTGGGCCTGCTTCGCGTCGCTGCGGCCGCCGAGCGAGTCGTACAGTCCGCGTCGGCCCAACTGCGGTTCGCCGTACGGGCAGAGGTTGAGGTAGCTCCGGTTGCGGTCGAGCAGGGAGAAGGCCTCCCGGCAGACGGCGAGGGTGTCCGCCATCGCCTCCGGCTTGACGAAGTCCGGGTCGTCCGCCGAGGTGTGGTACTCGGGGTACCCGGCGTACGGGGTGCGGCTGAGCGAGCCGACGCCGAGGTCGAACCCGGGTGAGCAGAACTGCCGCTCGTCGTAGCCGTACGGGGTGAACTCGGTGACGCGGTGCGGGCGTTCGGAGGCGGCCAGGACGTGCCGCAGCACCCGGTCGATCTCCGCGTCACCGCGCCGGCTCTGCTTGTACGTCAGCTGTCCCGGGTCACCGGCACAGGCCAGCACCAGCCCGTGCCTGACCCGCTCCACCCGCTCCGCGTTGCGGGCCAGCCAGGTGATCGCCCCGATGGTGCCGGGGGCGAACAGGAAGCGGTAGGTGTAGTGGGGCGACCGCTGCGCCAACTCCCGTGCCAGGAACGTCGCCACCGCGATGCCCGCCAGGTTGTCGTTGGCCAGCGACGGGTGGCAGACGTGACAGGAGACGATCACCTCGTCGGCGACCTGCCCGGGGACGACGTGCTCGGCGTAGGTGAGGTGGCCGTCCGCGAGCGTGGAGTCGATGCGCACCTCGTAGTCGCCGTCCGGCAGGGCGTCCAAGGTCTCCTGGGCCAGGCAGAACCCCCATTCCGGTGTGTAGTAGCTGGTGCGGTACGGCACCCAGGTCGGGTGGTCGGGCAGGGTGTGGAGGTGTCCGCGCAGTTCGGCCAGCGGCATGGTCGCCACCACCGGCACGCTGTAGCCGAGCACGTGCAGGCTGGACGCGGCGAAGTCGACGACCCGGCGGCCGGAGACGTCGGCGATGTACGCGTCCCGGATGTTCCACTCCTGCGGCACCGTCCAGTCGAGCACCCGCGTCCCGGTCGGCACCTCGTGCACCTGCAGCGGAAGGTACTCGCCGACGATCTCCAGGGTGGCGCGCACCCCGTCGCCGGTGATGCTCCGGCAGAGCGGGTACAGCCGCTCCACCAGCGCGTGCATCTCCTCCCCGACCGCGCTCATCGGCGCCACCGCAGGGTGTCGTCGACGGCGCCGGCCTCGGACGCCCGGCGCAGCACGGCCAGCCGGGTGAAGTTCCGCTCGAAGGCCTCCCGGGTCAGCCCGAACTTCCGGTAGGCGTCGGCGAGTTCGAGCGCGCCCTGCTTGACCGTCCACTCGCAGTCGAAACCGGGCAGCGCGGCGCGGAACCGGGAGAAGTCCACCCGGTACGACCGCGGGTCGGCGCCGGTCTCCCCGGTGATCACCACCCGCGCGCCGGCCACCGCCTCGGCGACCTGCCCGGCGATCTCGGCGACGGTGACGTTGTTGGCCTCGGTGCCGATGTTGAACGCCCGGTCGTGCACCGCCTCGCGCGGCGCGGTCAGCGCGGCCGCGAAGGCCCGGGCGATGTCGGCGGCGTGCACCAGCGGGCGCCACGGGGTGCCGTCGGAGAGCACCAGCACCTCGCCGGACAGGTGCGCGTGGCCCACCAGGTTGTTCAGCACGATGTCGGCGCGCAGCCGGGGCGAGTAGCCGAAGGCGGTGGCGTTGCGCATGTACACCGGGCTGAAGTCGCCGTCGGCCAGCGCGTGCAGGTCGTCCTCCACCCGCACCTTGGACTCCGCGTACGGCGTCACCGGGCGCAGCGGGGCGTCCTCGGTGACCAGCTCGTCGCCGCCGGCGGCGCCGTAGACGGAGCAGGTCGACGCGTACAGGAAACGCCGCACCCCGGCGTCGCGGGCCAGTCGGGCCAGCCGTACGGAGGCGTGGTGGTTGATGTCGTACGTGAGGTCCGGCGCCAGCGAGCCCAGCGGGTCGTTGGACAGCGCGGCGAGGTGGATCACGGCGTCCACTCCGGCCACGTGGTCGGCGGTGACGTCGCGCAGGTCCACCCGGTGCCCGGGCGGGTCCACGGGCACCGGGCCGAGGACGCGGTCCGCGAACAGGCCGGCGTCCAGCCCGACGACTTCGTGCCCGGCGGCCGCGAGGACCGGGGCCATCACGGTGCCCAGGTAGCCCTGGTGTCCGGTCAGCAGTACGCGCAAGGTTCAGCCCCCCAAATTGAGAGTGAGTTTGGTGACGGCGAAGGCCTCGGCGTAGCGGGCGTGGCATTCGATGCCACGGATCCGCGCCAGCCCGAGGAAGGCCTCCCGGTCGTACCACGGCCGGTGCCGTTGCGAGGGGTAGTGCTCCTGCAACAGCCGCACCTTCTGTTCCGCGGTCTCCGGGGACAGCGGCTGGTACGCCGACGGGCGGCCGAGGTCGCCGTCCCACTTGACGATCTCGTAGCCGAGCACGAGGTGGTCGCGGAACGCGGTGGGGACCAGCTTCGCCAGGCCGCGGTGGTCCTGGTGCGCGTCGTCGGTGCGCGGCGCCAGGAGCAGGTCCGGCTCGGTCTGCCCGCGCAGCTCCTCGACGGCGCTCTTGGCCTCGCCCCAGTGCGAGGGCAGTCGGCCGTCCGGCAACTTGAGGACGGTCAGGCGCAGTTCGGCCCCGGGACAGAAGGCGGCGAGCGCGGCCCGCTCCTCCTGCTCCCGCTCGCCGCCACCGCCGGAGAGCACCAGCGCGTCGACCCTCAGCCCGGGACGCGCCAGGCACATCGTCAGCAGCGTGCCGCCGGCGCCGATGGCGATGTCGTCGCAGTGCGCCCCCAGCGCGACGATCCGGTCCAGGCGCCCGGCGCCGAGCCGGATCACGCGGTCCTCACCCCGGCGCCGTCCTTCTCCCACACGGCCCACGGGCGGTCGCCCCGGACGTAGGCGGCATCGAGCGCGGCCCGTTCCTTCACGGTGTCGGTCGGCTTCCAGAAGCCGCGGTGCTGGTGTGCCACCAGCCGTCCGCGCTTGGCCAGTTGGGTGCATCCGTCGGCGACCAGGTCGCCGTTCTCCGGGATGTGGTCGAAGACCTCCTGGCGGAGCACGAAGTAGCCGCCGTTCTCCCACAGCGGCAGCTCGCTCACCGCGGTGATGCCCCCCACCAGGCCGTTCTCGCCCAGCTCCACGCAGTGGAACGAGGACTGCGGCGGCACCACCATCATCGAGGCGCCGGCGTCGCGCTGGGCGAAGCGGTCGATCATCTCCGGCAGCGGGGCGTCGGTGAGCACGTCGGCGTAGTTGGCGAGGAACATCTCGTCGCCGTCCAGGTGGTGGCGCACCCGGCGCAGCCGCTCCCCGATCGGCGACTCGATGCCGGTCTGCGCGAAGGTGATCGTCCAGGAGGCGATGTCCGTGGACAGCAGCTCGGTCCGCCCGCCACGCAGCACGAAGTCGTTGGACGTCGTCTCCTCGTAGTTGAGGAAGAAGTCCTTGATGTGATGGGCCCCGTACCCGAGGCAGAGGATGAACTCGGTGTGCCCGAAGTACGCGTAGTAGCGCATGACGTGCCAGATCAGCGGCCGGGGGCCGACCATCGCCATCGGTTTGGGCATGTCGTCGGAGGCTCCGCTGCGCATCCGCAGCCCGTAACCGCCGCAGAACAGGACGACCTTCACGCCTTCGCCTCCACGATGCTCAGTTCCGGGATGGGGAAGACCAGTCGGCCGCCCCACTCGTGCACGAAGGACAACTGCTCGACCAGTTCGGCCCGCAGGTTCCACGGGAGGACCAGGACGTAGTCCGGCTGGTCGGTGCCGATCTGCTCGGGCGCCAGGATCGGGATGCGGGTGCCCGGGGTGAACCGGCCGTGCTTGTAGGGGTTGCGGTCGACCGTGTACGGGAGCAGGTCGGGCCGGATGCCGCAGTGGTTGAGCAGGGTGTTGCCCTTGCCCGGGGCGCCGTAGCCGACGACCGTCTCGCCGCGCTCGGCGGCGTCGATGAGGAACCGCAGGAGGTCCCGGCGCACCTTGGCCACCCGGGCGGAGAACTCGGTGTACCCGGACAGCTCCTGGAGCCCGGCGGCCTTCTCCCGGTCCAGCACCTCGGCCACCCGCCGGCTCGGCTCGCCGGCCGCCCCGGCCGGGCGGGCCCACAGCCGGATGGAGCCGCCGTGGGTGGGCAGCAACTCGACGTCCACCAGCGTGAGTCCACCGCTCGCCAGCGCCCGGGTCGCGGAGGCGACCGTGTAGTACTGGAAGTGCTCGTGGTAGATGGTGTCGTACTGGTTCTCCTCGATCAGGGTCAGCAGGTGCTGCACCTCGATGGAGACCCAGCCGTCGTCGGCCACCAGGGCGCGCAGTCCCCGGGTGAACCCGACCACGTCGGGGATGTGGGCGTACACGTTGTTGGCCACCACCAGGTCCGCCGGGCCGTGCTCGGCGCGCACGGCCGAGCCGGTGTCCGGGGAGAGGAACTCGGTGAGCGTGGGCACGCCCGCCTCCCGCGCCGCGGCGCCGACGTTCACCGACGGTTCGATGCCGAGGCAGCGGATCCCCCGGTCCACCACGTGCCGGAGCAGGTAGCCGTCGTTGCTGGCGACCTCGACCACGAAGGCGTCGGGGCCGAGGCCGAGGCGCTGGACGGCGCCGTCGACGAAGGTGCGGGCGTGCTCCACCCAGGAGGTCGAGTAGGAGGAGAAGTACGCGTACTGGGTGAAGGTCTCCTCCGGCGTGATCAGCGGGGGGATCTGCGCGAGCCAGCAGTCGGTGCAGACCCGCAGGTGCAGTGGGTACGCCGGTTCCGGCCGGTCGAGTTCGTCGGCGGCGAGGAAGCTCTCGCACGGCGGGGTCGCCCCCAGGTCGACGACGCTCTCCAGCGCCGCCGAGCCGCAGAGTCGGCATCGTGTCATGTGGTGCCCCCATTCCCGCCCGCGCGGGTTCCCCGCCGCGGGCCAGCGTTTGCGTTCCCTACCGGCGGCGCGCCGTCCGCGCCGCCGGACCGACCCGCGATCGCGGTGCGGTACCCCTCCACCAGGCGCTCCAGCCCGACGGCCGGGCTGAACCCCTGCTCGTAGCGGCGCCGGGCCGCCTGGCCCATCTCCTGGTTGCGGTCCGGCAGGGCCGCGATCCGGCGGATGGCGGACTCGAGGGAGGCCGCCTCGCCCGGCCGGTGCAGCAGTCCGGTCACCCCGTCCTCGACGAGTTCGACGAAGGCGCCGTGACCGGCGGCGACGACCGGCACCCCGGCCGCCATCGCCTCCACGACCACCAGACCGAACGCCTCCAGCCAGGTCGAGGGCGCCAGCACCGCGACCGACCGCGCGACGGCCTCCCGGCACCGGGCCGGGTCGTACAGGCCCGCGTACCGCACGTCGTCCCGGCCCGCCGCCCAGGCGGTCACCTCCCGCTCCAGCGGCCCCGCGCCGGCGATCACGAGTGGCACGCCCACCCCGCCGTCCGCGGCGAGCCGGTCCCACGCGGCCATCAGCAGCCGCACGCCCTTGGCCTCCGCGAGCCGGCCGAGGTAGAGCAGGTGCTCACCGGCGCCGGTTCGGCCGACGCCCGGCTCGGGCACGAAGTTGTGCTTCACCGCGAGCCGTTCGGGCGGCAGGCCGGCCCGCGCCAGGACATCGCGCTGCGCCGCGGAGATGCAGAAGAACCGCTCCACGCCGGACCACCACCGCCGCCGGTTGACCGCCAGGCTGACCGCGAGCGGCACCGTCGCCAGCCGGGAGCCGCGGTAGCAGCCGTGCCGGACGGCGGGCAGCGGTGACCCCCCGACGCACTCGGTGCACGGCCGGCCGTCCCGCTGCAGCGTGCCCGGCGGGCAGACCTGGGTGTAGTTGTGCAGGGTGGCGACGGCGGGCACCCCGGCGTCGGCGCAGGCGGACAGCACCGCGGGCGACAGCAGCGGGAAGACGTTGTGGACGTGCACCACGTCCGGCCGCTCGGCGCGTAGCCGGGCGGTGAGCTCCGCGCGGACCGCAGGGTTCCACGGCACCAGCAGCGGCACCGCGACCTTGCCCAGCAGGGACCGGGCGGCGATGTCGTCGCTGCGCCGCTCGAACACCTCGACCCGGTGGCCCGCCTCGCGCAGCAGCGCCACCTCCTGGTCGACGACCTTGTTCTCCCCGCTGGGCTGCGCCGAGCCGTAGCGGTTGTGCACCACGAGGACGTGCATCTCAGGTCACCTCTTCACGCGTCGGGCGGGGAGCGGCAGGGGCCGCCAGCAGCGAGGCGGCCACGGTCAGGTGCAGCAGGTACGGCGAGGCGTCGCCGAGCCCGGCCTCGGTGTACGACGCGATCGCGCAGTAGCTGATCAGGAAGATCGCGCAGGCCCTCGACAGCGACGGCGGCCGCAGCAGCGCGACGCCGCCCAGCGCGACGAAGACCGCCGCCACGATGGCGGTGCCGGTCAGGCCCTGTTCGTTGTAGACGGCCAGCCAGCTGTTGTCGATCGGCAGCCCGCCGAAGGACTTGTCGCCCAGGCCCGTGCCGAACAGCTGCTCCAGGGTCGTGCGGGGCGCTGCCAGCAGGGCGTCCCAGACCTTGGCCCGGCCGGTGAGGTTGGAGAAGTTCTCCTGGCTCTGTCCGCGCAGGAACCACGCCTCCAGCAGCGAGCTCAGCGCGACCGCGGCCACGGTGGCGCACAGCACCGCCCAGCCGAAGAACCTGCGGGCGGCGGCGCTGGTCAGGACGAGCGAGCCGATCGCCAGCGCCAGCCCGATGATCAGGCCGAGCGTGGCCGTGCGGGTGTGGGTCAGCGCGAGCAGGACGAGTGAGGGCACGACGATCGCGGCCGCACTGGCCCCGGTGGTCCGGCGGCCCAGCAGGAGCAGCACGGTGAGGCCGGTGATCACCGCGGCGTACTGGCCGATCTGCGGCGGGGTGAGCGGCCACAGCGCGCCGACCAGCCGCCCGCCGTAGAGCTCGGGCATGGCCGCGCCCGGTGAGACGACCAGGCCGGCGGCCACCGACACGAGCACCGCGAAGTACATCCGGATGTGGTAGCGGACGAACGTCGGTCCGCCGTCCCACCAGCGGCTGAGCAGCCACAGCGTGCCGACGAAGAGCGCCAGCCGGAAGCAGCGGAAGAGCGCGCCGAACCCGGACTCCAGGTGCGCGCTGGAGACCACGCTCAGCACCAGCAGCAGGGTGAGCAGGCACAGGAAGGCGCTGGCCCGGATGCGCAGCCGCGGGTTGAGGACGAGCGCCAGCGTGAACGCGCAGACCAGCGCGCCCATGGTGGCCATCTGGATGAGGGAGCGGGGCAGCGGGATGATGGTCACCGCCCCGGCGGAGCCGAGGGTGTTGAGGATCAGCAGCCCCCAGATCACCTCGACGGTCCTGGGCGGGCCGGCGCGGCGCGGTCCGGCGCCGGGCCGCGGCTGTCCGGTGTCCTCGTCGAGCCCTTCACGGGTCAGGTCCCGGCCCATCTCAACCACCGGTCCGTGGCCGGAAGGTGCTGCCCGCGTCCTGCTGGTACGGCCGGCCCTGCCACTGCCCGAAGTCGAGCGCGCGGCTCGGGTCGTGGGCGACGAAGCTCCACGGGCCGAGGTAGGTGTTGTCGTGCCAGCGGTTCTGCTGCTTGCCGGTGATCGCCTCGGCCACCGGTTCGCCCTTGTACGGCGACCAGTCGGGATAGGTGCCGTAGTTGGCCAGCACCGCCATCCGGCCGCACTTGACGGTACAGCCGACGACGGACGGGTCCAGCTCGAAGCGGTTGTCGTGGATGTCCACCCGCTGGGTCTTCCATCGGCAGTCGGCGTAGAGCGGCGGGGTGGCGATCGTCGGCTGGGAACAGCTGTCGGTCTTCTTGACCAGCAGGGTGCAGTCACCGGTCGAGGTGTTGGCCGGGCTGTTGCAGAACCGGTCGGCGTTCTCCCACAGGGTGATCCCGGACCAGTTGTCCTCCAGCACGTTCCGGTAGATCTCGATCCTGTCCGTGCGGGCCGGGATCCGTGGTTCGCCGCCGGACTCGGACAGGTAGACGGTCGCGTACGGGAAGTCGTCGCCACGGTCGGCGGCGTTGCGCCCCTCGACCCAGTCGTTGCGCCGGATGGTGTTGTCGCGGATGACCGCGTTGTAGCTGGTCTCGTAGATCAGCGCGGCACCGTCGTTGGCCTCCAGGACGTTGTCCTCGATGCGGAAGTCGTTGTTGTTGGTATCCGCCCACAGCCCAGGTCCGCGGTTGTCGTGCACCCAGTTGCCGCGCACGTCGGCGCCGTTGACGGCCCAGAACTTGACGCCGCCGGTGCAGCCGCAGCCCGGCTGCCGCCGCTCCCACTGGTCGGTGTCGTTGCCCGTGATCTCGTTGCCCTCGACCAGCAGGTCGCTGACGGGGGCACCGGACTTGTACGCGTTGATGCCGTACTGTCCGTTGCCGCGAAGGCAATTGGCGCGGACCCGCTGGCGGGCACCGGCCATCAGCCCGGCGCCGGAGTTGTCCTGGATCGTCGCGTGCTCGATCACCCAGCCGTCGGCCGAGTCGTGGTTGACCACGCCCTCGTTCTGCGGCGCGACGAAGCCCCGCACGGTCAGGTAGCGGATGGTGACGTCGGCGGCGGCACCGCTGAACGCGTACTCGTTGGTCTTCCGGCCGTCGAGCACCGCGCCCGACGCGCCGAGGTAGCTGTCCCCCTCCTTGGGGACGACCTGGGCGTACCGGTCCGAGTCGAGCGTGTGCGTTCCCGGCTGGAGCCAGAAGGTGGTGTGCGGGGGGCTGCTCCTGGTCTTCGCCGCCAGGTCGCCGACCACCGCCGGGTCGACCGTCACCGCGCCGGCCGGCGCCTGCGCCGGCCCGGCCGAGGGGCCGGCGCACACCCGGGCGACGGCCGCCGAACCGGTCGGCGTGGCGGTCGGCTCCGGCGGGGCGTCCGAGCCGCTCGGGCAGCCCGTCGCCGTCAGCAGGGCGAGCGTCAGCAGCGCCGCCGCCAACGCCCCCCGGTGCCGCCTCTTGATCCCCACCCTCCCCCCTAGCCCCGGAACCCGAGGACGGTGGTGAACCCCTGCGCGCCGTCGGCGAAGCCGGTGCCGACCAGCGTGGTGGCGGGTTCCCTGCGTCCGAAGCCGGCGGAGTACCAGCCCAGCGGCGGGTCCGTCTCGCCGCGGTGCGCCTGCCAGGACAGCTGCCCGGGCAGGTCGAGCACGGCGGAGCGGTCCTCGCCGTCCCTGGTCCAGGTCAGCACGGCCCGGTTGCCCGTCAGGTCCGCGGTGATCGCCGGGCCGAGGTGGAACGCCAGGCGCACGGCCCGGCGCGGGCCGCGCAGCTCGTCGACCACCCGCAGCTCCCGGCTCGCGGCGGTCAGCTCCACCCGCCGGCGGTGCACCGACTGCTGGTAGCCGTCGTGCTCGGCGCACCAGCGGGCCAGCCCCGGGTCCGAGGTGTCCGCGACCAGCACGCGGGTGCGGGCGTGCCGGGTCCACAGGAAGGGGCCGCCGGAGCGGGACTGGTCCTCGCCGTCCACCTGCAGGGTGTTGTGGCCCAGGGTCGAGCGGAAGTACCGCCGCCACTCGGGCTGCCCGTGGTAGCAGAACGTCCCCGGGTCGGCGAGCACGTCGACCCCGTCGTGCCGGACCTCCACGGACAGCGCGTCCGCGTGGGCGTGCGCGGCGATGGACAGGAAGCCGTGCGGACCGCCGTCGCAACGGCACCAGATCTCCCCCGGACCGCGCAGGACGGTCATCCCCGCGTCGGGGAAGTGGACCGGCCGGCTCGCCGGGCGGGCCACGGATCCGTCCTTTCGGTACGGCCGGATCAGCGCGGCCAGCAGCGGGGTGCGCACATCGGTGCCGGTCACCGCCGGCCACCAGTCGAGCCGGCCGAACACGGCGTCCCCGGTGGCCAGCAGCGAGGCCCAGCGGTCGGTGCCCGCGCCGTCCAGGACCAGCCCGTGCCCGTCGTCCGCGTCCCCCTGGCGCGGCGGCCGCAAGCGGTTGTCCACGACGGCCGCGAGCGCGTCGGTCATCCGCAGCAGCACCGGCCGGACGGTCGCGGGGACGGGCACGGCGGCGGCGTCCGCCTCGGCCAGCGCGGCCAGGCCGAGTTCCAGGACGAGTCCGTGGTACTCGGTGGCGAGCTCGCGGTTGAGGCCGGACTGGAAGGTGTTGGCGCGCAGCTGCCGCTCCAGCGACCGCAGCGCGCCCGAGCGCCAGCGCGCCGAGGAGGGGAACCAGCCGAAGGCGCAGGCCGCGGCGAACTGCCCGGCGGCCTCGGCGATGACGTGGTTGTTCGCCGAGGACCCCCGGCTGGGGAAGGCGGCCAGCCAGCGCTGGTGGTGCCAGATCTGGTCCAGCGCCACCGGGTTGCCCTCGAACAGGGCGGCCGCGCCCGGCCAGCCGTCGAGCAGCCGGCGGATCCACACCCAGGACAGCAGCCGGATGCCCAGCTCGATGCCGCTGGTCCAGTGCACGCCGCGCAGCGGCGGGTTGGCCGCCCACCAGGACCGCAGGTGCTCGGCCACGCGCTCGGCGTACCGCTCGTCGCCGGTGATCGCGTAGGCGGCGGCGAGCACGGTCAGGTACTGGTGCCGGGAGGGCTCCCAGATCTGCTTGATGTCCCCGACCGCGTCCTCGTCGCGGTACGGCACGTCGAATGCGTAGCCGGCCGGGGCCCGGCGCCCGGTCTTCGGGTCGCGCCACCAGTCCGGGGCGGCCAGGTCGTCGCGCTCCACCCCGAAGAACTCGGCGTGCCCGTCCATCAGCCGGTCCGCCTGCGCGAGGAGGCGCTTCGCGGCGTCCGGCGGCACCGAGGCCATCGTGCCGGCGGGCAGGACGGCGGTGAACCGGGCGCCCGTGACGCTCGGGCCGTGCGGCGGCACCGCCGACCGCCACCGCTGCCTGCGCACCGCGTCGCCGACCCGGCCGCCGACCTCGTGCGGCCCCATCCGGGACAGCCGCCGCAGGTACCAGCCCGCGCTCATGGTCATCGGGCGCCCGCCAGCGTCACCGGCGCGCCGCCGACCAGGGCGGCCTGCACGGCGAGGGTGGCCGCCGTGGTGGCGACCAGCGACTCCAGCGGCACCGGCATCGGCCCGCCGGTGCGCACGGCCTTGATGAACGAGGCCAGTTCGGCGGACTGGCCCTTGTCCCGGGCCTTGGGCAGCCGCGAGCTGACCCACCGCTTGCGGCCGGCCGTGTTGTCGAAGTACACCGAGGCGCGGACGAAGTCGTCGAGCTTCAGCACCTTGCCGTCCGCGACCAGGTCCAGCGTCTCCTTGGGGAAGCCGGGCGCGCCGGTGGTGACGTAGCTCAGGGTGGCGGTGGAGTCGTCCGGGTAGCGCAGCACGATCTGGAGGTCCTCGTTGCCGGACGGGGCGACCGCGTACACCGAGACCGGGTCGGCCTCCAGCAGCCAGCTCGCGGTGTCGATGAAGTGCCCGCCCTCGCCGGCGAACCGCGAGCCCTCGGTGCCCTGTTGGAGGTACCAGCTGCCGTGCTGCAGCCGGCCCGCGTTGACCAGGTAGCGCAGGCTCGCCGGGCCGGTGCGGGCGCCGAACCGGGCCTTGGCCTCCCTCAGCAGCGGCGCGAACCGGCGGTTGAAGCCGACCTGCAACCGGTCGTTGCCGGACTCCTCCACCGCCGCGAGCACGCCGGCCAGTTCGTCCTCGGTGAGGGCCAGCGGCTTCTCCACGAACACCGCCTTGCCGGCCAGCAGCGCCCGGCGGGTCAGTTCGGCGTGCGAGCTGTGCCGGGTGACCACGAACACCGCGTCGATGGACGCGTCCCCGAGCACCGCGTCGAGGTCGGTGGTCGCCCGGGCGAAGCCGAACTTCCGCCGGGCGTTGGCCGCGGACAGCGCCGTCGTGGTGACGACGGTGGACAGTGCGACGCCGTCGCGCTGGGCCAGGTGCGGCAGCAGCATCGAGGTCGCGTAGTTCCCGGCGCCGACGAACGCCAGCCGCACGGGCGACCTGGACGGCCGGGCCGGGGCGGACGCCGCGCCGCGGCGCACCTCGGGCACCGCCACCGTCGGGGCCTGCGCCTTCACCTCCCCCGCCGCCCCGGGGTAGCGGAACAGCACGGCGACGGCCTTCAACTCGCCGTCCTTCAGCCGCCGGTACGTCTCGACCGCGTCGTCGAAGTCGGCGATGTGGGAGATCAGCGGCTCCACGTCGACCCGGCCGCGGGCGGCGAGGTCGAGGAAGCAGGCCAGGTTGCGGCGCTCGGTCCAGCGCACGTAGCCGATCGGGTAGTCCCGCCCGTCGAGCTCGTACTCCGGGTCGTAGCGCCCGGGGCCGTAGGAGCGGGAGAAGCGGACGTCGAGTTCCTTCTCGTAGTACGCGTTCCACGGCAGGTCCAGGCGGCACTTGCCGATGTCGACGACCCGGCCGCGGTCCCGGCTCAGCCGGGCGGCCAGCTCGACGGGCTGGTTGCTGCCGCCGCCGGCGGCCAGGTACACCTGGTCCACGCCGTGACCGTCGGTCAGCTCGGCGACGGCGTTCTCCACGGCCGCGGACCCGGGGTCGCCGCAGGCCACCGCGCCCAGGCGCTCGGCCAGTTCACAGCGCACCGGGTCGGGGTCGGCCCCGACGACGCGCACCCCCGAGGCGGTGAGGAGCTGCACCACCAGCTGCCCGATCAGACCGAGGCCGATGACCAGCGCCACCTCGCCGAGCTGCGGCTCGCCCTGGCGCACGCCCTGCAGGGCGATCGACCCTACGGTGCCGAAGGCCGCGTGCCGCGGCGCGAGGCCGTCCGGCACCGGGGCGTAGAGGTTCCTCGGCACCCAGTTCGACTCGGCGTGCAGCGCGTGCTCGTTCCCGGCGCAGGCCACCAGGTCGCCGACCTTCACGTCGTCGATCCCGGTGCCGACCTGCTCGACCACCCCGCACAGCGAGTAGCCCAGCGGCGTGTAGGAGTCCAGCTTGCCCATCACCTTGCGGTAGGTGGCGGGCAGCCCGTTGGTGGCCACGCTCTGCATGACCTTGGCCACCTGGTCCGGACGGGAGCGGGCCTTGCCCAGCATCGACATGCCGGCCTCGGAGACCTTCATCAGCTCGGTCCCGGTGGAGATCAGCGAGAAGGTGCTGCGGACCAGCACCCCGCCCGGCTTGCACCCCGGCACCGGCACGTCGAGCACCGACAGTTCGCCGCTCTTGTAGTTCTGCACAACCTGTTTCACCGGAAGTCCCCTTGCTTCTGAGCCGGTTGCCTCTATGCCGGAAAATGAGCCCTACGCCGTCAGGTGATCGCTGTGGCCGGAGCCGGAGGTCGCGCCGCGGTACCAGTACTCGAGCGTCAGCACGTGCCACAGGTGCTTGGAGAAGTCCCGCTGCCCGGCGGCGTCCTCGGCGACCAGTCGCGCCAGCGCGTCGCGGCGCAGGAACCCGGACCGCACCAGCTCGCCGTCGTTGATCACCTCGCGCACCAGCGGTGCCAGGTCCCGGCTCATCCAGGCCCGCAGCGGGGCACTGAACAGGCCCTTGGGCCGGTACACGATCTCCCGGGGCAGGACCGAGGTGGCCGCCTCCTTGAGCACGGCCTTGCCCTGCCGTCCGACGATCTTGCGGTCGCCGGGGACGGCGAACGCCGCCCTGACCACCTCGACGTCCACGTACGGCACCCGCACCTCGGTGGACGCGGCCATGCTGGAGCGGTCCGTGTAGGCGAGGTTCAGGCCCGGCAGGAACATCCGGGCGTCGCCCAGGCACATGCGGTTGACGAAGTCGTCGAGGTCGTTGTCCCGGTAGACGTCCGCGTGCTCGGTCAGCACGTCCTCGACCGTCCCGGCCAGGTCCGGATCGATCAGGGCGAGCAGTTCGTCCTGGTCGTACATGGTGTAGCTGCGCCGGAACGCGGTCTCCTCCGGCAGGTCGGCGAAGGAGAGGAACCGCTTGGCGAACCGCACCGAGCGCAGCCCCCGGTTGGCCGTGGCGACCGGCAGCCGGTCCACGGCGGCGGACAGGCCGCGCCGCAGCGGCCGCGGGATGCGCTGGTAGCGCAGCGCGAGCTGGTTGGCCAGGTGCTTGCGGTAGCCGGCGAACAGCTCGTCGGCGCCCATCCCCGAGAGCAACACCTTCACCCCGGCCTCCCGGGCCGCCGAGCAGATCAGGAAGGTGTTGATCGCGGCCGGGTCGCCGATCGGCTCGTCCAGGTGGTACGTCATCCGCGGCAGCAGGTCGAGCACGTCCGGGGCGATCTCGATCTCGTGCAGGTCGACGCCGAACCGCTCGGCCACCTGCCGGGCGTAGCGCAGGTCGTCCGGCATCGCCTCGAACCTGGCGTCCTCGGCGCGGAAGCCGATCGTGTAGGCGGAGATCCCGGGGTGGTCACGGGCGGCCAGCGCGGTCAGGTAGCTGGAGTCCAGCCCGCCGGAGAGGAAGGTCGCCACGGGGACGTCGGAGAGCAGGTGACGCCTCGTCGACTCCTCGACGATGGCGGCGAGGTCCGGCAGCTCGCCGGCCCGGGCCCGCTCCCGGCCCTCGGCGGCGACCTCCCGCAGGTGCCAGTACCGGCCGCGCTCCACCCGGCCGTCGGGCCGACAGCGCAGCCAGCTCCCCGGCGGCAGCTTCTCCGCCTCGCGGAACGCGCAGCGCGAGTCCGGCACCCAGTAGTACAGCAGGGAGGCCACCAGCGCCGCGTGGTCAACCTCCAGGGAGCCGCCGGTGGCGGCGGCCAGCGCCTTGAGCTCGGAGGCGAACACCAGGCCCTCGCCGCGCCGCACCAGGAAGAGCGGCTTGATGCCGAGTTGGTCGCGGGCGAGCACCAGCTCACCGGTGCGCTCGTCGAAGATCCCGAACGCGAACATGCCGCGCAGCCGTGGCAGGCAGTCCGTGCCCCAGCGCCGCCAGGCCTCCAGCAGCACCTCGGTGTCGGAGGTGCCGCGGAAGCGCACCCCGGCGGCCGTCAGTTCGGCGCGCAGCTCGGGTGCGTTGTACAGCTCGCCGTTGTACGTCAGGACCAGGCCGTCCGAGACCATCGGCTGGGCGCCGGTCCTGGACAGGTCGATGATGGCCAGCCGGCGGTGCCCCAGGTGCACTTCGCCGTCGCCGAGGGGGTGGCCGTACCGGCCCGCCCCGTCCGGGCCGCGGTGGGCGAGGGTGTCGGTGAGCAGGTCGGTCACGGCCTTGCCGTCCGGCCATCGGTACGTGCCCGCGATGCCACACATGTCCTACCTCGCCTCCTGGTCGCTGTCCGGGACCGGTGCGGTCCGCATCGGTGGTCGTTCTGGCCGCCGCCGGCCCGTCCGGTTCTGCCGGGCCGCCAGGCCGTCCCGGCCGCGCAGCGCGGTGTGCGGGCCGTCCCACAGGGTGCCGTCGGTCCGGTCCCGCGGATCGGGGTCGATCAGCACCACCCCGAGCACCGGGATGCGCTGGTCCGCGAGCTGCCGTGCCACGGTGTGCAGCCAGGCGGCGCTGCCGTGCCCGGCGCGCACCACGAGCACGGTCCGGGTGCCGAGGTGGCGCAGGTCGGTCCAGGCCGTGCCGGGCGCCACCGAGCCGACGCCGAGCCGGCGTTCCTCGGGCGGCAGGGCCGCGGCCCGCTCGCCGTCGACCACCGTCGGGTCCCCCGGTTTCGGGCGGCGCCCGGCGAGCCGCGGGCCGGGCAGACCGTCGACCACGACCACCGGCCCCTCCTGCGCCAGGGCGCCGGCGAGGTCCAGGGCGATCGCGCCGGCGCTGCGCGCACAGCCCAGTTCCAGCAGCGACACCGCCTCCGCGGAGCCTCGCACGGTGCGGGCCAGGGTCGTGACGACCCTCGTCCGTGCCGTCCGCGTCCGTCGGAGCTGTAGGCGGCCGGCCGACCGGCGGGGTACGCGGCGCAGCTCCGCGATGACGGAGGCGCCGAGGTTCGCCGCGATCTCCCGGCGCAGCACGGGGCGGTCCGCCACCACCGCGCCGACGGCGGCCACCGCGATGCCGAGGACGAGCCCGAGGACGAGCCCGATCCCGGCGTCGGTGGCGGCGGTCGTGGGCAGGGACTGCCGCACCGCGCGCGGGGCGTCCACGATCTGGGTGCCGGCGACGAGCCGGGGCGTGCCGACCTGCGCCTCCGCGGCGCGCTGGCCGAAGTCGGTGATGCGTGAGGTGAGTTCGGCCCGGTTGGCGTAGAGCGACTCCAGGTTCGCCGACGCGTTCGGCCCGCTCTGCTTCGCGGCGTCGCCGATCGACTGGTTGACCTGGGCGAGTTCGTCCCGCATCCGGTCCCGCTGGTCGAGCAGGGCCTTGGCCTCGGCGTCCGCGGCATCCCGGAGCCGCTTCACGTGGTCCGCGACGAAGGCGTCGGCCAGCGCCTCGGCCCGGGCCACCGCTTCCGCGTCGCTGGGGCCCGTCACGGTGATCTGCAGCAGGTTGTTGGTCAAGCCGGTCCCGCCGTAGTCCCGCATGAAGTCCTCCGGTTTCTCCGGGGACCGGAGGGACTTCAGGGCCTGGCCGGCGATCCCCGTGGTCTGCAGCAGGGCGACGTCGGTGCGGATCAGTGTTCCGGGGTCGTTCGGCTGGTCCGCCTGGTGCGCGACCAGCACCTTGGCCACCGCGGTCGGCGGCGGCGGCCGCAGGACCGCCACGGCCGCACCGAGCAGCAGCCCGACCAGCGCCAGGGAGCACCAGAGGCGGCGGCGCCTGCGCACGGCGACCACCAGGGCCTGGAGGTCCAGCAGTGGAGCGGCGGCCGACGACTCCGAGGTCGTACTCGTCGTCACCCCGACCCTCTCCCCGCGTCGTCGCCGACCGCGAGCGCTGGCGCGGCGGCCGTGGCCGCCGGCTCGGCGCCGTCCGGGTGGCGGCCGCCGGAGCGCGCCGGGCGGTCCCGGACCGGGCCGGCGACGACGATGCCGACGACCTCCTGCCCGGCGTCCGCACACGCCTCGGCGATCCCGGCGAGCTCCTCCGCCGTCCAGCTGCCCGCGCTGAGCACGACCAGGACGCCGGACTCGTCCTCGCCGTCCGGCACCAGCGGCCGGTCCACCGGTACGCCCACCACCCGCAGCTGCGGATCGCTCCCCGCCTCGGCGGCGAGCTGCCCGGCGGCCCGGCGGGCCGTCTCGTCGCCGTCCGGGACGAGCACCAACAGCCGCCGAGGGTCCGGCAGTTGATCCCGCAGGCGGGCGCACACCCGCCGGTAGCGGAGCTGCCGGCTCGCCTCGTCGCCGGACGCCTGCGGGATCGGCAGGTCCCACCGGACGTCGAGGCCCAGCAACCGGCGGACCATTGCCCGCGGGCCACGGCCACGGCCCGGCGGCCGGTGCGCGCCCCGTCCACCGGGGACGTCGACGGTGCCGAGCAGCGCCGAGCCCAGCGCCGCGGCGATCTCCGGCCCGGTGCGCGGCCGGCGGCTCATCCGGGCCGCGGCGAGATGGCCGACGACCCCGAGCAGGAAGAACAACAGCGCCCCGGCGCCCACGAGTTGGGTCCTCGTCGGCGGCGCCTCGCCGGACGGCCGGGGCGCCGACCCCATGACGACCATGTTAGCCCTGTTGGCGGCCGGGTCGACCTGGTCCAGCTTCGTGATGGCGTCCTGCAGCGTGGTGCGCAGCTTCTCCAGTTCGGTACGGGTCTGCACGCTCTCCACGGTCTGCCCCGGATCGGCCGCGGCGGCCAGGTCGGTGATGCGGCGGCTGGCCTGCACCACCAGCTGCCGCAGCGCCTCGGGCTGCGCCGCCTCGGGGTCGGCGCTGTCGCCCGCGATCCGCCCGGCGAACGTGACGAACTGCTGGGCCACCTGGTCGGAGAGCTGCTGGGCGCGCTCCGGGGTGTCGGCCGTGCCCGAGATCTTGATGATGTTCCCGTCCGCGGCCGTGGCGCTCACCCGGTCCCGCAGCGCGCTGCCGCTGACCCCGGCCCAGCCGAGCGTGGCGGCCGCGCGGTCGACCACCACCGAACTGGTCGCGATCTCCGCCTGGGTCAGCAGTTCGCGGTCCTGCCACACCCCGGGCAGCAGGACCGATGCCGACGCCGTGTAGCTCGGCGGGAACAGCAGCGAGCCGCCGTACCCGACGAGCGCACCCACCACGGCGAGGACGGCGAGCAGCCGCCAGCGCCGGCGGAGGATCCGGCCGATCGTGACCAGGCGTATCGTGTCGTCGCTCAACGGCGCGGCCTTGGGCGGCAGGCGGCGGCGTAGGCGGCGAGCAGCGACCGCTGGGAGTTCCGCCAGGCGAGTGGCCCGTTGATCCGCTCCTGGCCGAGCTTGCCCATCCAGGCCCGCTTCTCCGGATCGTCCATCAGCTCCGCGATGAGCCTGGCGAACTCGCCCTCGTCGTCGGCGGGCGCGTAGAGGGCGGCGTCACCGGCGGAGACCCGCGCCTCCCGCAGGTCGAAGGAGACGATGGGCCGGCCCATCACCATGTACTCCAGGACCTTGTTCATGGTCGACACGTCGTTGAGCGGGTTGCGCGGGTCCGGGGACAGGCACACGTCCGCGGTGGACAGGTAGCGCACCAGGTCGGCGTCCGGAACGCGCCCGGTGAACTGCACCTGGTCGGAGAGCCCGAGCCGCCGGGACAGCTCCACCATCGCGTCGAAGGTGTCGCCGCCGCCGACGAACACCGCGTGCCAGTCGCTCCGCCCGAGCTCGTCACGCAGCTTCGCCAGGGACCGCAGGGCGTAGTCGACGCCGTCCTGCGGGCCCATGACGCCGAGGTAGCACAGCAGATGGGGCTTGCCGCGCTTCAGCTCCGGCTCGGGCGGCACCGGCTGGAACCGGTCGGTGTCGGGCGCGCTGCGCACCACGAAGACGTCCTCGGGCCGCCGGCCGCCGCGGCTCAGCGCGACGTCCCGGTAGCTCTCGTTGGTGGCGAGCACGACGTCCGCGGCCCGGTAGGTCCACCGTTCCAGCGCGCACACGGCGCGGTAGAGCAGGTCCTCGCCGCGGTCGAACCGGGAGAGGTACAGCTCGGGCACCAGGTCGTGCTGGTCGAACACGAACCGCGCGCCGCGCCGCTTCAGCCACAGGGCGGGCAGGAACAGCAGGTCGGGCGGGTTGCAGGCGTGGACCACGTCGACCGGGCCGACCTTGCGGGCCAGCCTCGCCGTGTGCCACAGCGCCGATCCGTACTCCTGCAGGTAGCCGGCCGGCCCTCCGGTGGCGGCGCGCAGCGGGTAGCGGTGGATCCGCACCCCGTCGATCACCGCTTCCGGCTCCGTGTCCCGCTTACTCCCCCGCGGGCAGATGACGTCGACCGTCCAGCCGGCGTCGCGCAGCGTCGTGCACTCCTGCCACACCCGCCGGTCGAAGGGAACGGACAGGTTCTCCACCAGGATCAGCGCGCGACGGGTCCGCCCGTGGCCGCCGACCGTGTCATCGAACGATGTGTCACCAAGCAAGGCCCGTGTACCCCGGTTCGGTCCGGCGCGCGTCGGCGTCGGGAAGGTGGATGAGGTCGACGATCATCGGGCCGTCGCCGTGGGGCAGGGCCGACAGCACGGCCGGGTCCCTGGTCCCGACCACGCACACCTCGGCGTGTTCGAGCACCTCGCCGACGGACTCCGCGAGCAGCTGCGCCAGGTGCGGCAGCCGGGTCTCGATGTACTCGCGGTTCGCGCCGAGCAGCCGGGAGAGGTTCACGTTGGGGTCGTAGATCCGCAGGTCGTAGCCCTTGCCGAAGAGCCGCTCGGCCAGTTCGACGAGCGGGCTCTCGCGGAGGTCGTCGGTGCCGGGCTTGAAGGACAGGCCGAACAGGCCCACCCGGCGCCTGCCGGTGCGCTCGACCAGCTCGACCGCGCGCCGCAGGTGGTCGGAGTTGGAGGGCAGCACGTGGGAGAGGATCGGCACCGAGACGTCGGCCCGCTGCGCCGCGTGGACCAGGCTGCGCAGGTCCTTGGGCAGGCAGGAGCCGCCGAAGGCGAAGCCGGGCCGCAGGTAGGCGGGGCTGATGTTCAGCTTGCGGTCGGCCAGGAACACGTCCATCACCTGGTGCGAGTCCACCCCGAGCGCCTGGCAGACCGCGCCCAGCTCGTTCGCGAAGCCGATCTTGAGGCCGTGGAACGCGTTGTCCGCGTACTTGATCGCCTCGGCCGTCGGGACCGGCACCCGGAACACCTCGCCGGGCAGTCCCTCGTACAGCGCCGCGACCACGTCGCCGCTGGCGGGGTCGAGTTCGCCGATGACGGTCTTGGGCGGGTCGAAGAAGTCCCGCACGCTGGTGCCCTCGCGCAGGAACTCCGGGTTGACCGCGACCCCGAAGTCCGCCCCGGCGGTGCCGCCGGCGTGCTTCTCCAGGATCGGCACCAGCAGGTTCAGGCAGGTGCCCGGGAGCATGGTGCTGCGGAACACGACGGTGTGCCGCCCGCCGC
Organism: Kitasatospora sp. NPDC053057; assembly: GCF_044546945.1. Lineage (NCBI taxonomy): Bacteria > Bacillati > Actinomycetota > Actinomycetes > Kitasatosporales > Streptomycetaceae > Kitasatospora > Kitasatospora sp. NPDC053057. The sequence continues at coordinate 110,055 of NZ_JBITZP010000014.1, forward strand.
GCTCGGCCACCGCGGCACCGATCTGCTCGGTGACCCGCTCCAGGTAGGTGGTGCACAGGCTGCCGTTGGGCTCCGACGGCGTGCCCACGCAGACCAGCGACACCTCGCTGCCCGTGATCGCCTCGCGGACGTCGCCGGTGGCGCGCAGCGCTCCGGTCCGCACGACCCCCGCGATGAGCTCGCCGATCCGCTCCTCGACCACCGGGGCCTTGCCGTCGTTGACCAAGTCGACCTTCACCTGGTTGACGTCCACCCCGATGACCTCGTGGCCCAGACTGGCCAGGCACGCGGCCGACACGCAGCCCACGTAGCCGAGCCCCAGGACGCTGATCCTCATGACCCGTTCCTCCCCTCGGGCAGGCCCCTTCGGCCGGCCATCCGCGCGCCGATCGGACGACGACGCCCCCCACCCATCAGTAGGCCCCCTGCCCCTGGAGCACCGCACGCAGCGTCTTCCACAAGATCACCGCGTCCAGGGCGAGCGACCAGTCCTCCACGTACCGCAGGTCCAGCCGGACCGCCTCCTCCCAGGGCAGGTCGCTGCGCCCGCTGATCTGCCACAGGCCGGTGAGCCCGGGCTTGACGAGCAGTCGCCGCCGGATGTCCGGGCCGTACGCGGCGGACTCCTCCGGCAGCGGGGGCCGCGGCCCGACCAGCGACATCGAGCCGGTGAGCACGTTGAGGAGCTGCGGTAGCTCGTCCAGCGAGTACCGGCGCAGCACCCCTCCGACCCGGGTCACCCGCGGATCCCGGCGGAGCTTGAACAGCAGGCCCGCGCCCTCGTTGCGGTCGGCCAGCTCGGCCCGGGCCCGGTCCGCCCCGGCGACCATGGTGCGGAACTTGACCAGGGTGAACTGGCGGCCGTCCTTGCCGACCCGGTGCTGCCGGTAGAACACCCCGCCCCGGCTGTCCGCCAGCACGAGCAGCCCGACGGCCACCATCAGTGGCGCGAACAGCACCAGCAGCACCGCGGCGCCCAGCCGGTCGACGACCGCCTTGACCGCCCGCGGGCCCCCGGTGAAGGCGGGCATGCTGACCCGCAGCATCGGGATGCCGAGCACCGCGTCGACGTGCAGCCGCGGGCCGGCCACCTCCATCAGCACGGGGGCGACGACCATCTCGGCGTCGCCGCCCTCCAGGTTCCAGGCCAGCCGCTGCAGCCGGTCCGGTGACCAGTACGGGTCCGGGGTGATCGCGACGACGCGGTAGCCGTCGCGGCGGACGTGGTTGGCGACGTCCGTCAGCCGGCCGACGACCGGCACCCCGTCCAGCCGGTCACCGCCCGGACCGAGGGCGTACGGCGTGCACACCGCCTCCACCCGCCAGCCGAGGTGCGGGAACTTGCGGGTCCGGGTGATCAGGTCGCGCACGGTGGCCGGGCTCCCGGCGGCGAGCACCGGGCGCAGGCACCGTCCCCGGTTGCGTTGTCTGTGCAGCCAGAGCCGCAGCAGGTACCGCTCGGTCATGGTGACGAGCGTGATCGCCGGGATCGCGACGAAGATCCAGAGCTTGATGTTGTGCGAGGTGAGGGCGATCCCGCCGAGCGCCAGCACGACGGCCGCCGTGAACAGCGAGCGCCCGAGCCGGCGGAACTCCTCGGCGCCCTCGCCGAGCACGGCCGGAGCCCACGAGCGGGTCGTCGCCAGCGCACCCAGCACCAGCAGCTCGGTGCCGAAGGCGAGAATTCCCCATTTCTCGTGCCAGTTGGCCGCGTCCCGAACCCCGAAGAAACCGCCTATCGCCGCTACCACGAAGGCGGTGGCCACCGTATCGCCGATGATCACCGTACGGCGGTACTGCTGCTCCCAGTCGATCTCGGGCCGGCTGAATTTCCCGTTTCTCCGGCGCCTCGACGCCGGTGGAAACGGGCTGACTAATTCCCCCTCCCCTTGCTCGACAGCCCCGTCCAGGTCGCCAGTGGGTTCGACGTGCTCGCTCCACACGGTTCCTCCCCCCGGGAGGCCCGCGCCTCCCGCACCTGTTCGTTCCTCCCCCGGAAGGCTCCGCCTCCCGTGCCGCACTGTTCCTGGCTCCGGAAGGCCCCCGCCTCCCGCGCATGGCAAAACCGGCCACTGCCGCGCTACTTGAACATCCGGCCACACTCAAGGCCCGTTTTCGGGCACCAAGAATTGATCACCCAACGCCTGCCGCCGGGGACGCGACTACGTACCGTCCGCAGCACCGGACCCGTAGATCATGACTTCTCGCGCCTCGCGCCCAACCTTGCGGAGTCGAAATCAATCTAGAGCATCCAGACCACCCGAAGAGGGGGATATGTGAAACACGTGCACGATATTTGAACCCTGGGCTACCGAATGATCACCGGCGGGGGTGCCCGGAAGCCATGGATGTGCGATGTGACCTGTGAGGACGGGCCGGGTGGTGGTGCCGCCCGACAGCGGCGCCACCGGTCCGTCACTCCCCTGCGGCGTCGAGCAGGATCCGGGCCAGCTCGCGCGGGCGGGAGAACATCGGCCAGTGGCCGGTGTCCAGTTCGACCAGCCGCCAGTGCTCTCCGGTCAGCAGCTCGGCCACCTCCTCGTCGGGCTCGGCGTCGGGGAGGAGGCACTTGAGGTAGGTGGTGGGCAGGTCCGCGAGCGGGCCCGCCAGGACGGCGGGTTCGGTGAGGGTGGCGCCCGGGTGCGGGGTCGCACCGGCGACGATGCGGGCGGTCTGCTCGTCGGTGAGGCCGTGGCCCGTGAAGTGTTCGCGCTTCGCGCACGGCCACCAGCCGCCGTTCTCGGCGATCGCCGCCTCCAGCGCCGCACCGCCGTCCGGCCAGCCGGCGGCGAAGGACTCGCCGTCGACGGGCACGCCCGCGTCGACCAGGACCATGCGGGCCAGCCGGTCGCCGATCCGCTGGGCGGCCTGGCCGACCGGGACACCCGCGTAGCTGTGGCCGACCAGCACGACCTCGTACAGGTCCCGGCGCTCGACCTCGGTCACGATGTCCTGGACGTGGGTCTGCTGCCCGGCCGGGACGCCCCGCTTCTCCGCCAGCCCGGACAGCGTCAGCGGATGGACGCCGTGGCCGGCCGCACGCAGGTGCGGGACCACGTCCTGCCAGGCCCAGGCCCCGAGCCGGGCGCCGGCCACCAGTACGAAGTTCACCATTCCCGCACCCTAGGCCCGGCGGCCGTCGTCCGGATATCCCATGGGGCGCTCAGGCGCTCCGCTCCCGGTGCCGCCATCGCACCGGGTCGACCACCGCCTCGCCGCGTCGGCCGGCGCCCGGGGCGGTGGGCGCCGGAGCCCGGTAGCCGGCGCAGGTGAGCACCAGCATCTCGTCGTCTCCCGGCTGGAACTCGTAGGCCACCCGCTCCACCCTGCTGCCGATGCCGAAGCCCGCCAGCTCCTCGCGCAGCCGGTCCAGGCCCCGGTAGCGCTCGCCGGTGTCGTACACCATCAGCGGGAAGAGCCGGACCTCCCGCCGTGCCACCCGGGCGAGTTCCAGCAGCGCGGACCGCTGGAACTCCTCGCCCAGCCGGTTGCCGTACGAGAAGACCAGGTGCGAGCTGAGCACCAGGTCGAAGGAGCGGTCCGGGAAGGGGAGTTCGGGCAGTGACCCGGCCAGGTAGCGCTCCGGGCGGGCGGCGATGTCGGCCCGGAACAGCCGGGAGTTGGCGGTCCACTGCCGGATCATGTCGTCGGCGTCGGCGTACCAGGCCCGGGCGTAGCCCGCGGTCTCCTGCGCCAGCAGCTCGCGCTTGAAGCTGGTCTCCCGCTCGACCAGCAGGCCCAACTCCTCGCGGTGCAGGGCGTATTCGCGGTCGACGGCGACCACGTCGATCCCCCGCTGCCCGGCTTCGGCGACGAAGCTCGCCGCGCCGCCCGGGCAGTCCAGGATGCGCTGGTCGAGGTCGCGGTCGGTGAGCGCGAACATCGCGCGGTACTCGGCGAAGGAGCGGGCGCTGACCAGCACGGTTCACCCCCTCCCGACGAACGGCATGGTGGCCGGCAGCACCACCAGTGACTGGATGCTGGTGTCCGGTGGCTGGGAGGCCATCAGCAGCAGGGCGTCCGTGAAGCGCTCCACCGGGATGGTCGCCTCCACCGCCATCGTCCCGTCGGCCTGCATCGCGGCGGGCTGCGGGCTCCCGTCCAGCGGGGCGACGTTGCCGACGTCGATCTGCCCGCAGGAGATGCCGTACGGGCGGCCGTCCAGTGCGAGCACCTTGGTGAGGCCGAGGACGGCGTGTTTGGCGGCGGTGTAGGCGAGGGAGTTGGGGCGGGGCACGTACGCGGAGGGCGCGCCGTTGTTGATGATCCGGCCGCCCTGCGGGGTCTGGGTGCTCATCAGCCGGAAGGCCTCCCGGGCGCACAGGAAACTGCCGGTGGCGATGGTGTCCAGGACGCGGTTCCAGTCGCCGAACGGCGTCTCGGTGATCGGACGGCGAGGGGCGGCGGCGCCCGCGTTGTTGAACAGCAGGTCGAGCCGGCCGTACCGGTCGCGGACGGCGTCGAACAGCCGGGCCACCTCCTCGGGGCTGCGGATGTCGGTCGGCACGGCCAGCACCCGTTCCGGGTCGACCTCGGCGAGGGCGGTGGTCTCCTCCAGCGCGTCCTTGCGGCGCCCGGCCAGCACCACCGTCCAGCCGGCGTCCAGCAGGGCCAGCGCGGAGGCCCGGCCGAGCCCGCTGCCGCCACCGGTGACCAGTGCGACCTTCCCGTGCGGCTGAGTCACGGCGGGTTGAGTCACGGCCGGTTGAGTCACTGCGGGTTGAGTCACGGCCGGTTGAGTTACTGCGGGTTGAGTCACGGCCGGTTGAGTCACTGCGGGTTGAGTCACGGCGCCCACGCCTCCCCCTCGTTGAGCCAGATCCGCAGCATCCGCCGGGCGTGCGGGCCGGGTTCGTCGATATACGCCGAACGCCCGTGCAGCACCCGGCTGTTGCGGATGATCAGCAGGTCCCCCGCGGCCATCGGCAGCCCGAAGGCGATCTCCGGTCGGTACAGCACCTCGTCCAGCACGCCCAGCGCCTCCCACTGGCGATCCGTCAGTTCCGGTCCACCCCGGTCCGGCGAGGAGCGGACGGTACGCGTCTGGTAGTAGCAGCCGATCGTCCCGTCCTTCCTCGGGTACAGGATCGGGGTGACGACCAGCTGCGGGCCCGCTCGGCCGGTCCGGTCGAAGGTCCAGTCCTGGCTGAGGGTGGCCAGCGCGTCCGGCCGCTCCCGCCCGATCAGGTCGTGGACATGCCGGGCGCTCGCCAGCTTGGTCAAGCCGCCACCGTGGTAGGCCGGTTGGAGGCAGAGCAGGACGAGCAGGTCGCAGGTGTCGCAGTGGAAACCGAGTTCGGTGTTGCCGTCGCCGTCCTGGTCGCGCAGCACCGAGGTGAGGTCGCCGCGCCCGTTCTGCGGCACGATCCGGCCGTGGTCCCGCAGCAGGAAGGACAGCACCTCGGTGATCTCCTGCTCCGGCTGCGCCGGGTCGACCAGGTTGGCGACGTGGGTGAGCCCGACCGAGTCGATGCTCTCCCGCATGAAGGACCGCAGCCGCTCGCGCACCGGCTCGCCCGCGCCCCAGCGTCCGGCCCGGGCGTCGGCCCAGAGCAGCCGCCGCTCCTCGTCGCCCAGCGGCAGCGACCACAGTTGCCGCCTGGCCTCCAGCTCCAGGCTGCTCCAGCCGATCTCGGTCACGGTGTGCTCGTTCACAACGCCTCCTCCGACCGGGCCCCGGCCTCGACGGCCTTGGACCAGAGCGCCAGCGCCTCGTCGATCTGCGCGGCCGTGACGACCAGGGCGGGGACCATCCGGACCACGTTGAGGTGGATCCCGCAGGTCAGGAGCAGCAGGCCGAGGTCGGCCGCCGCCTGCTGGACGCGCCGGGCGGCGTCCGGGTCCGGCGAGCCGTCCGGTCGGCAGAACTCTCCGGCCGCCATCAGGCCGAGGCCCCGGACGTCGCCGATTTCCGGCGCCCCGGCGGCGACCGCGCGCAGGCCGTCCAGCAGCCGCGTGCCCTGCTCGGCCGCGTTCTCCACCAGCCGCTCCTCGCGCAGCACGTCCAGGGTGGCCAGGGCAGCGGCGCAGGCCACCGGGTTCCCGCCGTAGGTGCCGCCCTGTGAGCCGGGCCAGGCGCGCTTCATCAGTTCGGTGGGTGCGGCGATGGCGGACAGCGGGAAGCCGCTGGCCAGGCCCTTCGCGGTGATCAGCACGTCGGGCAGCACCCCGGGCTCGTGCTGGTGGGCCCAGAACCGGCCGGTGCGGCCGAAGCCGGTCTGCACCTCGTCCACCACCAGCAGGATGCCGTACCGGTCGGCGCGCTCGCGCAGCCCGGCGAGGAACCCGGCCGGGGCGGGGACGTAACCGCCCTCGCCGAGCACCGGTTCGACGAACATCGCGGCCGTCTCGGCGGGCGCGGAGACGGTGGCCAGCACCTCGTCCAGCCCGCGCAGGGCGTGTGCGACCGCCTCCTCCTCCGACAGTCCGAGGCGGAAGGCGGCCGGGAACGGCGCCACCGCGACCCCGGGCACCAGCGGGCCGATGCCCGCGCGGAAGCGGGTCCCGGCGGTGGTGAGCGAGGCCGCCCCCATGGTGCGGCCGTGGAAGGAGCCCTCGAAGACGATCACGTTCTGCCGTCCGGTGGCGTGCCGGACCAGCCGCAGGGCCGCCTCCACCGCCTCCGTCCCGGCGGTGGCGTAGAACAGCGAGTCCAGGCCGGGCGGCAGGACGTCGCCCAAGCGCTCGGTGAGGGTGAGGAGTTGGTCGTGCAGGACGGTGGTGTACTGGCCGTGGAGCAGCCGGCCGGCCTGTTCGCGGACGGCCTCGACCACCTTCGGGTGGCAGTGGCCGGTGCTGGTCACCCCCACGCCGGAGGTGAAGTCGAGGTAGCGGCGGCCGTCGGCGTCGTAGAGGTGGAGGCCTTCGCCGCGCACGGCGACGACGGGGGTGGCCTGCTTCAGCACTGGGGAGAGCTGGGACAACGGAGTCTGCCTTCTCTCAAGGGCCTGTCGGATCGGGGCGGTTGGGATCGGAGCTGACGGGTAAGGGCTGTCGGATCAGGGTCGGCGGGTCGGGTCGGCGGGCGGCAGGTAGCCGGCCTCGGCGGCCCAGGCGAGCGCGGCCGACCACCACTGCGGGGTCGGCGCGGTGAAGCGGACGCCCAGTCGGTCCAGCACGGCGGTGGTGTAGCCGCTGTCCACCCGGACGTTGCGCTCCTCCTGCTGGGCCCAGGCGGCGGCCAGCCGGGCGGCCGTCGGGTGCTGCCGCTCGGCGCGGGCGATGGCGGCGGCGAAGGCCGCGTCGTCGGTGAGCCGGACGGGGTGGCCCAACGCCGCGAGCCAGTCGACGAGTTCGTCGTGCGGCGTGGTGTAAGGGGTCTCGACGTGGTAGGCGCCGGGGGCGGCGTACGGGTCGAGGGCGATCGCGGCGATCCCGGCGGCCACCGTGTCCACGTGCGAGAACGCGAAGGCGGTGTCCGGTCGGCTGGGGGCGGCGCCGGCCAGCAGGTAGCCGCGGACGAGCTGGTAGATCCGGTTGTCGCCGACGTTGGCCTGGAAGGCGCCGGTGCGGCTGTGCGCGGCGATGTGGCCGCTGCGGTACAGGTAGGCGGCGTGCCCGGTGGCCGCCCAGGCCCGGACGGCCTGCTCGGCCCGGTACTTGGTGCGCTCGTACGGGGTGCGGAAGTGCTGGCCGATCCACAGGTCGGCCTCGCTGAAGCGGCGCGGCGGCCCGTCCACGCCGCCGGACACGGCCAGCGTGGAGACGTGGTGCAGCCGGGCGTGCGGGGTGTGCTCGTCGACCCAGCCGAGCAGGCGGCGCACCGCGGTGTGGTTGGCGCGTTCCAGCTCGTCGGGCGAGGCGACCAGCCGGACGTCAGCCGCCGCATGCACCACGATCCCGGCTTCCCGGGCCCGTTCCAGCCCGGCCGGGGAGAGGCCGAGGCCGTCCCGTTCGATGTCCCCGGCGACGACCTGGGCCCGCCGGCCGGCCAGCCGCCGTACGGCTCCGGCGTCGTCGGCGGCCCGCACCAGGCAGGTGACCACGGCGCCGCGCTGCCGGAAGGCGTCCAGCAGGTGCCGTCCGAGGTAGCCGGTGGCGCCGGTGAGCAGCACCCGGGCGGGCTCGCGGACGCTCGCCCGGGCGGTGGGCGCCACCCGGGCGTGCAGCAGCTGCCCTGAGGTGGACAGCGGCGAGCGCTGCGGCCGGGCGGCCGCCGGTCCGGCGATCGCCGTGGCGAACCGCCGGAGGATCAGCTCGGCGGCGTGGTGCGCCACCGCGGGCCATCCGTACACCAGGTCGACGACCAGTCGCTGTTCCACCACCCTTGCGGTGAGCCGTAGTTGGTACAGCGGGTCGCCCCCGGCGCAGCGGGCCGCCCCGGCCTGCTCGTCGGCGACGGTCCAGTCGAGCGCGGGCTCCTCGGGCAGCCGGAAGGTGCCGAGGAAGTTGAACCCGACCGTGGGCTGCCCGCCGGCCCCGCCTGCCGCGTCCATCGGCCGGACGGGTGCATCGCGCAGCTGCCGCGCCGTCTCTTCCGGGCCTGCGGACGGGTCCAGCTCGATGTGCTTGACGGCGGTGAACCAGCCGACGGTGTCCAGGAATTCGCCCGGGTCGCCGGCCGTGTCCCGCCCGTGGGTCTCGACCTCCACCGCGAGCCGGGGCTCGCCGCGCCAGTGGGCGACGGCTCCGGCGAAGGCGTCCAGCAGGACGGCCTCCAGTCCGGCGCCGCCGCCGTGCCGGGCGACCAGCCGGGCGGTGGTTTCGGCGTCCAACGCCCAGCTGAGCGCGCCGGGTTCGGCGGGCGCGGCAGGCTCAGGGACCGCGAGCTCCGGAGCGGCCGGTGGAGCGGCCGCCGCCCACCGGTAGAAGTCCGCCGTCGGTGGCAGGTCGACCGGCTTGCGCTCCAGCGCCGACCGGTAGGCGTGGGCGAGGTCGTCCAGCAGGATCCGCCAGGACAGCCCGTCGACCACCAGGTGGTGGGCGATCAGCGCGAGCCGGTCTTCGGTGCCGGGCGGGCCGGTGAACAGGTGGGCGCGCAGCAGTCGTCCGGCCAACGGGTCGAGGCTGCGGTGGAGTTCGGTGCAGACCCCGGCGACGGTGTCGGCGATCGCACCGGCCTCGCGCGGGAGTCGGGAGTGGGAGACCGGGTCGAGGTCGGCTACCGCCAGGGGTTCGCCGTAGCCGTCCGGGCGGAGGGGGCGGCGCAGTGCCGGGTGGCGTTCCAGGACGGCCGCGACCGCCGCCGAGAGCGCGGCCGGGTCGACGGCGGTGCCGCAGCGCAGCAGCACCGACTGGTTCCAGTGCCGCAGGTCTCGGAGGGACCGCTGCCGGTACAACCAGCGCTGGGCGGGCGCGAGTTGGCCACCTTCTGAAGTGTCGCCGCATCGCGGGGCCGGGACGGCCGGGCCCACCGGTACCGCCACCCCGGCCAGCGCGGCCGCCGTGGGGTGCCGGTAGAAGTCCTCGTAGGCGACCCGCAGTCCGGAGCGCCGCAGGAGGGCGATGGTGCGCATGGCGAGGATGGAGTCCCCGCCGAGGCCGATGACGTCCGCCCGCGTCCCGATGCCGGGCAGGCCGAGCGCCCCGGCCCAGAACCGGGCGATCTCCCCGGCCAGGCCGTCCTCGGCCGGACCGGGCTGCCCGGCCGACTCCGCGCGGGATTCGACCAGTCGGGCCACCAGCTCGCCCAGCCGGGCCCGGTCCAGCTTGCCGTTCGGCCCGACCGGGAACTCCGGCAGCACCAGGATCGGCTGCGGCACCGAGTATCCCGGCAGCCGGTCGCGCAGGTACTCCGGCAATCCTCCCACCTCGGCGGATGGGTCCAACAGCCGTACCGCAGCGAGCAGTTGGTTGCCGACGGCGGTCTCGCGTAGCAGGGCCGCGGAGCCGGCCACGCCCGGGTACCCGTCCATGGCCCGCTCGACCTCGGCGAGGTCGACCCGGTACCCCCGGACCTTCACCTGGCGGTCCACCCGGCCGAGGAAGACCAGGTTCCCGTCCGCCCGCCGACGGCACAGGTCGCCCGTCCGGTAGGTCCGCCGGCCGTCGTGCCGGACGAAGCCCCGGGCGGTCTCCTCGGGCCGTCCGAAGTACCCGGCGCTGACGCCCCGGCCGCCGATCAGCAGCTCCCCCACCGCACCGTCGGACACCGCCCGCCCCGCGCCGTCCACGACGCTGAGCAGCACCTCGCCGATCCCGCTGCCGATCGGTACGGTCGGCTCCCCGATGGGCAGTTGACGGGTGCTGGTGGCCAGGAAGCAGGTCGCGCCGACGGTGGTCTCGGTCGGCCCGTAGTGGTTGACCAGCCGCTCGGTGACGCCTTCGTCGAGCAGGGCGGCGGCGAGCGGGCGCGGCAGGGCCTCGCCGCCGAGCAGCAGGGTGCGCAGCGGCGGGGTGCCGGCCGGGCGGCCCTCCAGCAGGGCGGTCAGGTGCGAGGGGGTGGTCTTGAGGGTGTCGACCCCGGCGCGGCGCAGCGTGGCCCAGAAGGCCGCGGGGTCGCGGACCTCGCGGTCGGGCACGAGGTGCACCGAGCCGCCGGTGGCCAGGGCGAGCAGCCAGGCGGTGTGTCCGAGGTCGGCGGCGAGGGTGGTGACGTGCGCGGTCCTGGGGGCGTCGGCCTCGGTGAGCCCGAGCCGGGCGGCCAGCGAGCGCGCGTAGTGCACGGCGTTGGCGTGGGTGACGGCCACCGCCTTGGGTTCGCCGCTGGAGCCGGAGGTGAAGGAGAGGTACGCCGGGTCCTCCCCGGTGGGCTCGGCGCCCTGCCAGCCGGGGCCGCCCGCCAGGACGTCCACCACCTCCACGCCGAGACCACCGAACGCGCCGAACCCGCCGGGCCCGCCCTCGGTGGCCAGCACCCGCCCGACCCGGACGGCCGCCAGCCGCCGGGCGAGGTCGGCCGCGGACCAGTCGAGATCGGTCAGCACGGCGGCCGCGCCGCAGCGCAGCACCCCGTGCAGCAGCACCAGCATCCGGGCGTCCCGGGGGCCGAGCAGGGCGACCCGGTCGCCGCGTCCGGTGCCGCCGGCGGCCACCCGGGCGGCGATCCGCCCGGCGGCGGAGTCCAGGGTGCGGTGGTCGAGGCTGCGGACGCCGTCGGCGACGGCGGGCCGGTCGGGGTGGGCGCGGGCGAGGTGCGACAGCAGGGCGGTGAGCGAGTCGGTGGCGGGGGTGGACCGGACGTGCCGTGTCGCGGAGGTCACGCCGCCTCGTCCCCCGTCCGTGCCGTCCCGGCTGGTCGGGCGAGCACCCGGGGGTCGCCCGCCAGGTACCCGTCCAGTTCGGCGCCTTCGGGCAGGCGCCCGGCCAACTCCCAGGCCAGCATGCGGTGCAGGCCGTCGACGTGGATCAGTCCGGCCCGCACCGCCAGGTCCGCGTAGTCGGGGTGGTCGACCGGCGCGGTGCAGAGGTAGAGCGGCGTGAACGGCGCCCGGCGCAACACGTGCAGCTTCGCCGCGCAGACCGGGTTGGCCGCCGCCCAGGCGGCGCCGCCGTCACGGACGCGCTCGGCCGCCCGGGCGACGGTCAGCCCGGCGCGCGGGACGAGTTCGAGCTCGCCGCCCTCGCTGAGGTGCCAGGGCAGCACGACGCCGAGGACGTCGGCCCGGGTGAGCCGGACCCGCCACCAGCCGCCGCCGATCTTGTCGGCGCGCTCCAGGTTCTCCTCGCCGTACACGTTGGTGTTCGCCTCGTGGGGCCGTTCCACCGGATGGTCCCACAGGTAGGCGTCGTGGACCTCGGAGTAGGCGACGGCGGTGACGATCTCCACGGCGGTGCTCCTCACGCGGTTCAGACGGTTCCGGTGTACTCGGTGAAGTGGTGTTCCGCGAACAGGTCGGGCCACTGGCCGTCGGCCAGGTCCAGTTCGCGGGCCCGGGCGAGCATCTGCCGCCAGTGCGGCTTCACCGGGCGCCAGCGCGCTCCCACCTGGCAGTAGGAGGCGTCGATGAAGTAGCGGGGGCGGCCCGGCCCTTCGGGTGCCGGTCTGCGGGTGTGGAACAGCGCCGAGTTGAGCAGCACGGTGGTGCCGGGCGGCAGCCGGCCGAGGACGACCTCGCCGGGCAGTTCCGCGGTGCCGTGGTGGGCGTAGGCGTTCTTGCCGGCGGTGTTGCGGTGCGAGCCGGGCAGCACGGCCAGGCTGCCGACCTTCTCGTCCAGGCCGCCGAGGTAGTGCAGGGCGTGGACCATCACCAGCGACGGGTCGGAGCCGTCGTGGGGCTCGCAGTCGTGGTGCCAGGGCTTTCCGGGGATGCCCGGGGACTGCCGGTCGCTGTGCAGGTGGTGGAAGACGAAGGACGGGCCGATCAGTCCGGTCAGCGCCCGCAGCAGCGGCGGGTGGGCGATCAGCTCGCCGTGGGCGGGCAGCTCCAGTTCCAGCACCGGTGGCGGGCCGTGCCGGCCGGGGTCGGTGCAGGCGGCGATGGAGCGGGCCCGCAGGCCCTCGTCCACCCAGCGGTCCACCTCGGGGACGAGGCGTTCGCGCAGCGCTTCGGGCAGCAGTCCGGGCAGGACGAGGTACCCGGACTCCAGGAACTGGCGGCGGTGCTCGGTGTCGAGGGCCTCACGCCCAGCGAAGTGTACGGTCACCGAACCGACCCCCTCCTTCCGTTCGACGGGACGCACAACGGGACGCACGACGGGACACACAACGGGACACACAACGGGACGCGGTACGGGAAAGGAGGCACACGGGTCCGTCCAGACTTCGGGTGGCGGCGGTGAAGCCCGTCGTCGCCACGGACAGCTGAGTTCGGGTTCGCGTTCGGGCCCGATCGGGTCGCAAGGGCCACGAAGAGACACGCGTCAACCACGCAAAGTGATCTGCCCCAGGAGTATGAACCGGCCTTCGCGTCCACGACAAGAGCAAAGCCAACCCGTGGACGCCTTCCCGCCACCTTGCCGTTCAGCTCCGGCCATCACTCGATTCCCGGCCCACCGGAAACTCCAGCCCTCCCCCGCCCCGGTGATTCGCCGTCGGAACAGCCGATGCGGCAGAGTTGCGACATGAGCGTCGACGCCCGGAGTCACCAGCACAGCCCCGGACCGGCCCGGCGGCGGCCGGTCCAGCAGCGCAGCCAGGAGCGGTACGGCCGCATCCTGGACGCCTGCGCCGGGCTGCTGGACGAGGTCGGGGCGACCGCGCTCACCACCAAGGAGGTCGCCCAGCGCGCCCAGGTGCCGATCGGCACCCTGTACCAGTTCTTCGCCGGCAAGGAGGACCTACTGGCCGCGCTCGCCACCCGCAACCTCGACCACTACCTCCAGCGCCTGGACACCCGGCTGGCCGAGTCCGCCCCGCTCGGCCCGGCCGGCTTCACCGACCTCGCGGTGGAGGAGTTCGTCGCGATGAAGCGCGCGGTGCCCGGCTTCGGCCAGGTGGACTTCGGGCTCGCCGGTACGGCGGTGCCGTCCGGGGTGCGGGACGAGACGCACCTGCTGGACGCGGGCGTGGACAACAACACCGCGGTCGCCCTGCGGCTGCAGGCGCTCGGCGGCGAGCTGTTCGAGGCGGGCGACCCGGCGGCCACCACGCTCGCCCTGCGGGTCGCCCTGGAGGCGGCCGACGCGGTGCTCAAGCTCGCCTTCCGGGGGGACCCGCAGGGCGATCCGGCGCTGATCGCCGAATGCAAGCGGCTGGTGCGCGGTTACCTCGCGCAACAACTGCCCACCGGCTGAGCCACGCTCCCGGCGGGCTCCGCCGGTCCCGTCCGCCCGAGGCGTTGCGAGCCCGCCGCGGCCGCAGCACAGTGGATAGCGGAACGGCGGACCGGCGGCGAAGGCCGCCGCCACGACCCGAGGAGAACGAGCATGCACGCAACGGTAGGTGACCAGCTCCACATCCACAGCAGGTCGGTGGGCATGGTGGACCAGAAGGGCGAGATCCTCGAGGTGCGCGGCACCAACGGAGAGCCGCCGTACTGGGTCCGCTTCGAGGACGGCCACGAAGGTCTGATCTACCCCGGCCCCGACTGCAACATCGAGACCCGCAGGGTGGAACGCTGACCGACTCCCCCGCCACCCCGCGCCTGCCGAGCAGTGCGAGGTGGTGAGGAGCGGTGACCTCGCCCTCGCCCCCGCTGCCCGGGGCGCTCGCCGGGCTCGCGCCACTGCTGGACCACTACGGGTACCTCGCGGTGGCGCTGCTCGTGCTGCTGGACAACTGCGGCATCCCGGTGCCCGGGCAGACCATCCTGGTGCTCGCCTCGGTGTACGCCGGCACCGGGCACCTGGACTTCACCGCCGTCCTGCTGATCGCGGCCGCCGCCGCGACCCTGGGCAACAGCCTCGGCTACCTGATCGGCCACACCGGCGGGCGCGCCTTCGTCCACCGCTGGGGCCGTTACGTGCTGCTCACACCGGCCCGGATGGAACGCGCGGACGGCTTCTTCGCCCGGCACGGCGGCAAGGTGGTCGCCGTCGCCCGCTTCGTGGACGGCCTGCGGCAGTACAACGGCATCATCGCCGGGACCACCGAGATGCCCTGGCGCCGCTTCGCGCTCTTCAACCTGCTCGGCGCCGCGCTGTGGACGGCCGTCTGGGGCACCTTCGGGTACGTCGCCGGAGCCAACATCGGGACGGTGTACCGCACGGCCATCCGTTACCAGCTCTGGTTCGCGGTCGGGCTAGGGCTGCTGGTCGCCGCGTTCCTGCTGCGGCAGGTGCTGCGCTACCGGCGCCGGCGCGGCGAGGGCACCGGCGCCTCCGCCGAAACCGGCGAATCCTGCGAGCCCGACGAGTCCGACGAGTCGGAAGACTCCTCCGAGGGCGACTAGCTAACGGAGCGGGAACACCTCGAACGGCACCGCGAAGCGCGTGCCCAGCCGGGTGCCCGCCCCCCGGCCGAAGCCCTCCAGGAACTCCCGGGCGTCCGCCATCGCCCCGCCCAGCCCGGCCAGGTACGCCTTGTGCTCCTCCAGCGAGGCGACGCCCAGGTCGAAGGTCCCGGTGGTGTCCACCGCGTGCCGGGCCTCCGGCGAGGACGCCGCCCAGATCTGCCGGACGCCGTTCCACGGCTCGTGGCCCTCGTCCAGCAGCTCGCGGAACACCCAGCGGTTCCCGGCGTCGCGCACGCCGTCCAGGGCGGCCCGGCCGACGGCGATGTGGTCGGCCTGGTTGAGGAACACCCCGCCGTAGGTCTCCCGGAAGTTGCTGGTGATCACGATGTCCGGGCGGTGCCGGCGCACCACCCGGGCGATGTCGCGGCGCAGCGGCAGCCCGTACTCGACCACGCCGTCCGGGTAGCCGAGGAACTCGACGGTCTCCACCCCGACGACGCGGGCCGAGGCGATCTGCTCGGCCTCGCGCAGCGGCCCGCACTCCTCCGGGTTCACCAAGTCGATTCCGGCCTCGCCGCTGGTGACCATCACGTAGATCACGGTCTTGCCCTGGGCCGTCCAGCGGGCGACGGCCGCCGCGCCGCCGTACTCCATGTCGTCGGGGTGGGCGACGATCGCCACCGCGGTCTGCCAGTCCTCGTCGACGGGTTCGAAGGGCTCGGGGGCCTGCTCGGTCATGCTGCTCTCTTCCCTCTCACGCACAGTCGTTCGGTCGTACCGCAGGCGACTCTAGAAGATCGCCATCCCCCACACGCCGTCAGGCCTCCTGTCCGCTCCAGCCCTTGCCCCTGACGCATAGGTCAGGAGTTAACGT
This sequence comes from Kitasatospora sp. NPDC053057, assembly GCF_044546945.1. Taxonomy (NCBI): domain Bacteria; kingdom Bacillati; phylum Actinomycetota; class Actinomycetes; order Kitasatosporales; family Streptomycetaceae; genus Kitasatospora; species Kitasatospora sp. NPDC053057. The sequence continues at coordinate 125,643 of NZ_JBITZP010000014.1, forward strand.
CCTGGCGTCCCGCGGCGGCCCGACCGCCGCACCCCTCCCCTCCACGAGGAGCACCGCCATGGCCCTGCCCACCACCGCCCGCGTCGTCCGACTGGCCGCCCGGCCGAACGGGCTGCCCGTACCCGAGGACTTCGCCATCGCCGAGGAGCCGCTGCCCGCGCCCGGGCCCGGCGAGGTACTGGTCCGCAACCGGGCCTTCCTGGCCTTCCCCGGCCTGCGCACCCTGATCGGCGGCGGGGGCGCCGGCCTGCCCGTCCCCCACATCACCCCCGGCGACGCGCTGTTCGGCCCCGCCCTCGGCGAAGTGCTGGCCGCCCCGGGCGGCGGGCCGCTGCGCCCGGGCGACCTGGTCACCCACCTGTCCGGGTGGCGGGACCAACTGGTCGGAGAAGCCGCCCGGTTCACCCCCGTCCCGGCGGACTTCCCGGACCCGATGGCGCTGCTGTCGATCGCCTCGGCCGGGTACGGCGGCCTGACCCGCACCGCCGGGCTTCGGCCCGGGGACGTGGTGCTGGTGACCGGCGCGGCGGGCGCGGTCGGCAGCATGGCCGGGCAGATCGCCCGGCTGCTCGGCGCCGCCCGGGTGATCGGCACCACCCGCTCGCCCGCCAAGGCGAAGCGGCTCACGGCCGAACTCGGCTACGACGCCGTCCTGGTGCCCGGCGAGCGCCCGTTCGCCGAGCAACTGGCCGAGGCCGCACCGGAGGGCGTCGACCTGGTGCTGGACCTGGTCGGAGGCGAACAGCTGACCGCCGCCGTGGACGCGGCCCGCCGCGGCGCCCGGATCGCCGTGGTCGGCGCCCTGGCCGGGCAGCTCGACCCCGGAACGCCGGGCGGCGACGCACCCGCGGTCATCGACAGCTTCCGGGTCTGCACCCTCGGCCTGACCCTGCGCGGCTTCACCGGCGCCGACCACCCGGACCTGGACGCCGAATGGCGCGAGCGCCTCGCCGACTGGCTGCGCGCCGGGGACGTCACCTTCCCCTGGACCTCGGTCACGGGCATCGATCGGGCCCCCCACGCGTTGGTCAGGCTGTTCACCGGAGACACCTTCGGAGCGACCATCGTGGAGCTCTGAGCACCGAGGAGGCGGAATGCGGATCGGCGACGCGGCAGCCGCGGCGGGCACCACCCCCAGGGCCCTGCGCTTCTACGAACAGCGCGGCCTGCTGCCCCCGCCGACCCGCACCCCCTCCGGCCAGCGCGAGTACGGCCCCGGCGAGGTCGCCAGGGTCCGGGCGATCCGCCAACTGCTGTCCGCGGGCCTGACGGTGGACGACCTGGTCAGCCGGGTGCACCGGTTCGACCTGCTGGACGAGGACCCGCCACGCCGCTGCTGCGCCACGGACCCCGGGCCCGAGACCTTCGCCCCCGTGGTGTCCGCCCGCCTCGCGACCCTCGACGCCGAGATCGCCCGCCTCACCGCCCTGCGGAACAAGCTCGCCCGGCTCGCCGCGACGGGGGACGCGGACGAACCGGGCGAGGACTGAGGGGCGGTCAGCCAGCCTCGGAGGCCAACTGCTGGGCTGTGTGCCCGCGTTGGGGGTGGGGCCAGCTGATGCGGGTGGCGCAGACGGAGACCATCGCGGCGGAGGCGGCGACGGCGGCCAGGCCCCAGACCAGGCTGGTGCCGCCCGCGATGAACCCGATCAGCGCGGGGCCGGCCAGTAGGCCGGTGGTGCCCATGGCGGCGACCAGGGAGAGGGCGTCGGAGCCCTGGCGGGCGGCGGCGACGTAGACGCACGGGGTGACGGCGGCGACGCCGAGGCCGACGCAGGCGAAGCCGAGCAGGGTCGGCACCACGCCCCCCGCCAGCAGGGCGAGGGCGAGGCCCAGGCCGGCCAGCAGGCTGCCGGTGCGGACGATCCGGCCGTCGCCGAAGCGGGTGCGCCAGCCGTCGGCGAAGATCCGGGCGCAGACCATCATCACCGAGACCACGGCGATGCCCATCGGGGCGAGTCCGGCGCCGGCGTGCACCACCTCCTTGAGGTAGAGCGCCGACCAGTCGTTCATGGCGCCTTCGGTGACGGTGCCGAAGACCATCGCCAGGCCCATCCAGAGGGTGGCCGCGGCGGGCAGCGCGAAGCCCCGGCGCTGCCGCTGCTTCTTCTCCGTCGGAGCGGCGGCGTCCTGCGGCCCCTCGGCCAGCAGGCCCGGCCGGGCGGCCGCCACCAGTACCGCCAGCAGCAGCGCGGCCAGCCCGAAGTGGACGGCGAGGGTGCCGGTGAAGGCGTTGACGCCGGAGGCCAGCAGGGCGGCCAGCAGCGAGCCGGCGCTGAAGGTGGCGTGCAGCCTGGACATGGTGGTGCGCTCGAAGCGGGCCTCCAGCGCGGCGCCCTGGGCGTTCATCGCGACGTTCAGGCACCCGACCGCGACGCCGTCGCAGAACAGCACCAGCAGGGTGACCGGGTAGTTCGGCACCACCGACAGCGCCGGCAGGATCACGCCCAGGGCGACCGCGGACAGCACCGAGAGCAGCCGGGAGCCGAGCCGCCGCATCAGCACCGCGACCAGCGGGAAGGACACCGCCGCGCCGATCCCGCAGGTCATCAGCAGCAGCCCGATCTGAGCCTCGCCGAGATCGAGCCGGGCCTTGAGCGCGGGCACCCGGGACACCCAGGTCGCGTACTGGAACCCGAGGACGAAGAACAGTGCGCCGATGGACAGTTGGGACCGGCGGAACTCGTCGCGTACGGGGGACATGTGCATCAGCCCACTTCGGCTCTGGAGGGGGACGGGACGGTGTCGGCCGAGGGAGGTGCCAGCGGCTTGGCCATGTAGACCGCCTCGGTGCCGTAGCTGGCGGGCAGCCCGATCTCGGGCCGGGCGCGGTAGCCCAGTCGCGACCACAGCACCTGCGAGCCGCGCACGGCGACCAACGAGAGAGTGCGGAAGCCGGCCGCCCGCCCGGTCTCCTCCAGGTGGCGCAGCAGCCGGTCGGCCAGGCCGCGGCCGCGCGCCCGCTCGGCGATCACCAGGTCGTGGGCGTGCAGGTTGCTCCCCCGTTCCACGCCGTCGGACTCGGCCCGGCTGAGATCCGGGCAGTGGAACAGCGGGTACGGCAGGGCGAGCAGGTAGCCGCAGAAGCCGTCCGCGTCCTCCAGCACGAAGCAGGTCGACGGCGAGGCGTGGTGCCGGGAGCGCAGTGCCGCACCGCCCTCGGAGAGGCCGCTGGGGGCGTAGGCGCGTTCCTCGGCCGCGATCACGTCCGGCCAGTCGCCTTCGCGGAGCAGCCGGATGTGGTACTCGCTCATGCGTTTCCCCTTTTGCGGTGCCCGCCGACGCAGGTGTACGGCAGCGGCTCGAAGCCGTTGAACCCCTGGGTCGCGTAAGCGGTGGCGTACGCGCCGCAGGAGTGGATCCACACCGGGTCGCCGGAGGCGATCGCGCGTGGGACGCGGACCGGGCCACCCTCCTGGGCGTAGGCGTCGTCGCTGTCGCAGGTCGGGCCGGCCACGACGGCGTTGACGAACTGGCCGCCGGGGTGGGTGGGGAACTCCAGCCGGTACTGCAACTGGTCCATCTCGTACAGGCCGTTGAACTTGCCGCAGCTGAGGTAGAGCCAGTCCTCGCGGGTGCCGTCGAGGCGGTGGCGGGAGGTGAGCCGGGCGACGTGGGCGCGGATCGCGCCGTGGTCGGCGACCAGGTGGCGGCCGGGTTCGAGCAGGAAGTCCAGCGGGGCGGCGTTGACGGCGCGCAGCCGTTCCATGCCCTCGCGGAGCACCGTGAAGATCTTGTCCAGCGGTGGTTCGAGCGGGCGGCCGTGCCGGTCGAGCACGCCGAGGGCGGGCAGTCCGCCGCCGAGGTTGATCCGGTCCGGCACGATGCCACACCGGTTGAGCGCCTCCAGGACGGCGGCCAGCGAGTCGATCGCCGTGGCCCAGGCCTCGGTGGTCATCTGCTGGGAGCCGACGTGGACGGACAGGCCGGAGGGCACCAGCCCGGCGGCGCGGGCGGCGCCGAGCACCCGCAGGGCGTCCTCGGGCGAGCAGCCGAACTTGTGGCTCAGGCCCCACAGGGCGCCCTCGCCGGTGGTCGCGATGCGGCAGAACACCCGGGAGCCGGGGGCGTGTTCGGCGATCGCGGCGACGTCCTCCAGGCTGTCGGTGGCGAAGTCGCGCACGCCGAGGCGGTAGGCCTCGGCGATGTTGCGGTCGGACTTGATGGTGTTGCCGTAGTGGACCAGTTCGGGGGCGACGCCGGTGCGCAGCGCCTGGGCGATCTCCTGCGGGCTGGCCGCGTCGAAGCCGGAGCCGAGCCGGGCGAGGTGGTCGAGCACCTCGTCGACCGGGCAGGCCTTCATCGCGAACCGGACGGCGACGTCGGGCAGTTCGGCGCACAGGGCGGCGTACTGGCAGCCGATGCCGTCCAGGTCGTAGATGACGGTGTCCTCGGTGGCGGCGGCGAGCGCGGCGTCGATCGAACGCTCCTCGGCGGAGCGGCGCGGCTCGCTGGAGCGCGGTTCGGTGGTCTGGGGTATCACGTGTGAACTCCCGGCGGCTAGCACGGCAGCCGGTCGGCGGGCGTGGCCTTGCTCGCCCGCACCAGCGGGCCCCACGCGTCGATCAGCAGGGCGAAGTCCTCGATGTCCGCCTGCGCCTCGTCGAGCAGACGCGCCCTCCCGGGCGCTAGGTGGTCGGCGAACTCGGCGTACTTTCCGCCCAGTTGCCGGTAGCAGCGGTCGAGTTCGGTGAGTCGCCGGTGGTTCTCGGCGCGGTCCGTCGCGGCGCTGCGGCGGGCGGAGTCGGCGATCACCTCGGGGCGGACGTGGTGGTGCTCGTCGAGCAGGGCGTCGCCGGCCCGCTCCATCTCGGCGTAGACCGGGTGGAGGTAGAGCATGGAGAGCAGGAACTTGGCGTAGCGCTCCTGGTAGGCGGTGAAGCCGGCGCCGGTGCGCCGTTCCGGTGTGTAGTAGTTGACGATGTGGCGGTTGTGGGTGACGCCGGGCAGGGTGGCGTCGCGCACCAGGTGGTGCAGGAAGTAGTCACTGCCGATGGTGTCAGTGGCGGGCGGCAGCGGGACGCGCTCGTAGACCTCGTGGTCGAGGGCGATGTTGCACATGTCGATCCGCCAGATGTCGGGGTGGTCGAGCACGGCGCGGTCGGTGGTGAAGGGCTCGGTGCCGGCGCCGGTGAAGGACTCGGCGACGAGTTCCCGGCGCTCCTCCTCGGTGGCACCGGTGGGCGCCCAGAGTGCGACCACGTCGTGGTAGACCGCCGGGTCGAGGTCGCGGATCTCGCCGAGGTCGACGGAGAGTTCGCCGATGAAGGACGCGCCGACCAGGGCGACCGGCTTGTCGGCGTGCTCTGGGTCGAGGGTGTGCTCGGTGACGGCGGCGGCCGCGTCGGCGGCCTTGAGCCCGATGGTGGCGAGTTCGTGCTCGATCGGGAACACCGGTTCGCCGTCGTGCCACTGGTAGCGGCTGTCGGAGTCGCGCCGGTGCACCGAGGTGCAGCCGAGTGCGGCGGCCAGCAGGAAGGCCCGGTTGGTGCAGGCGCCGTAGGAGACGGTGTCGGGCAGCATCAGGTCGAGCAGTTTTTCCGGCCCCGGCAGGTCGGCGCGCTCGATCGCCGCGCGCAGGAAGGCGCGTTGGGCGTCCTCGTCCAGGTGGTGGACCACCACGTTCTCGACGGGCGGAAGTGCGGCGGCGGCCGCGGCGTGCCGGGCGCGCGCCGCCGGGTCGGCGGAGTCGAGCACCAGGAGGTGCACCCGGACGCCGAACCGCCGGGCGGCGTGGGCGGCTTCGGCGCCGACGGCGGTGATGGTGTCCGCGCACTCGCGGTTGGTGGGCAGGGTCAGGCAGACGGCGCGCATTCCCGCTCCTGCTCCTCGAAGGCACGGCCGGTCCAGGACCGAAGGCCGAGCAACTTCTCGCCCAGTTCGGTCAGTTCGGCCCGCCCGTAGCGCAGCGCCTCGGGCCGGTCGGCGTCCCCGACCAGGGTGCGGTTCCAGTCCGGGGTGGCGAGGGTGTGCCAGGACTCGACCCGGGAACGGCGCAGCGGCTCGGCCTCCTCCAGGGCCGGCATCATGGACAGGTACTGCACCGACCGCACGCCGTCCACGGAGGTGTTGGGGGCGACGCCGTGGGCGAGCAGCCCGTTCCAGATCAGCAGGTCGCCGGCCTTCAACTCGGGCCGGATCACCGGATACTCGGCGCGGTCGACGGCCGGGCGGATCGGGTCGCGGTCGGCGGGCTGGGCGGCCTGCCACTCGTTGTAGCGGCGGAACAGTTCCGGGTTGCACTGGAAGCCGCCGTGGTCGGGGGCGGTGTCATTGAGCGCGATGATGCCCTGGACGCGCTGCGGCAGCATGCCCTGGGTGGTGTCGACGTCCCAGTGCAGTTCGATGTCGAAGCCCTTGTCGGTGGGTTCGATGAGGGCGCGGTCGCGGTTGCGCACGTTCGGCGGGTTGAGGTTGAGCCGGTCGAGGGTGACCCAGAGCTCCTCGCAGTCCCACACGTCGACGAAGGCGTCGTAGACGCGCTGCGCCTGGCGGCTGTCCCAGATGAGCTGGTGGTGGTAGGCCTCGACGAAGCCGTAGATGTGCAGGTGCTGGTCGAGTTCGTCGCGGTAGTCGCGCTCGCCGTACCAGTCCTGCGGGCGGTCGGGCGACAGGCCCTCGAACTCCCAGGTGAAGTCGAGCAGTCGCCGCGCGGCGTCGGCCGGGATCGCCTCCTTCACCACGACGTAGCCGTAGGTCTGCCAGTGCGCGAAGTCCTCCTCGGAGAGCACCCGCAGCGGGTGCTTCTTGCGCAGTTCGCGCAGGGCGGTCCGGGCGAGGTAGCTCTCGGTGTCGGCGCTGAAGTAGGGGCGCTCGGAAGCGGCCCGGTACAGATATTCCCCGGGGCGTTCGTCAGGGCTCGGCATGGGCGGTCACTCCGTGGTTCGTGGTCGATGCAGCTCGTCCTGGGCGCCCGGTGCGGGCACGGCGAGCCGGCGGCCGGGGTGCGGCCGGAAGGGGAATTCGGCGCGCGGACCGGACGGCCGTCCGCATGCGCTCCTTCTTGCCTCGGCCTCCGAGCAGCGCATTGCGCCACATCAGGGGGCCAACTCGCCCGTCCGGCAGGGGTACTCACCCCGCATCAGTCTCCGCCGGACCGCGCTCCCCATACGTTGGACTAGACCAACTAATGGTGTCAACCCTTTCCCACGGGTTACCGCTTGGGAAATCAGCGCAGTTCACGGCGCCTCTGGGGGTTCGCTTTATGTTTCGGAGATTGACATAAGGCCGGGTATGTTTCGGCAATTGGCATAAGTGTGAAGACGATGAACCCCGACGGCCTGCGGGCCGTTACACCGGGCCACCGCCGCCCGCCCGCCGTACGTTGGGACTGTGGCACGCACCCGGCTGGAACACACCCGGCTGGCCCCGCCCGGCTGGCTGACCGAGAGCCTGCGGCCCCGGGACGCGCCGATCCCCTGGGCCGCGGCGGCCCGTGCCTCGGTGGCGCTCGCCGCCCCGCTGGCCGTCGGCACCGCCACCGGCCGGACCGGCTACGGCGCACTGGTGTCGATGGGCGCGCTGTCCGGGGTGATCGGGGACACCGCCGACGCCTACCGGATGCGGGTGTTCAACATCGCCGTGCCGCAGCTGCTCGGCGCCCTCGGGGTGCTGGTCAGCACCCAGGTGTACGGCTCCGGCTGGACGGCGGTCGTCGTGCTGACCGCGGTCGCGCTGATCTCCGGAATGATCTCCTCGATCGGCGCGGTCGCCTCCGTCTCCGGCCTGCTCCTGCTGCTCAACGCCGTGATCGGGGCCGGCCTGCCGATGCCCTCCCCCTGGTGGCTGCCACCCGCCCTGCTGCTGCTCGGCGGCCTGCTCGTGCTCGCCCTCACCCTGCTCGCCTGGCCGCTGCGCGGGGGCACCCCCGAGCGCGCCGTGGTCGCCGACACCTACCGGGCCGTCGCCGAACTGCTGGAGGCCGCCGGCTCACCCGGCTACGAGGACCGGCGCCGGGCGCTCACCCAGGCGCTCAACCACTCCTACGACCTGCTGCTCGCCCGCCGCGCCCGCCGGCACGGCCGCTCCGCCACCCTGGTGCGCCTGCTCGCCCAGCTCAACGCGCTGATCCCGGTGGTCGAGGGGGCGTCCGCGGCCCAGCTGCGCCCACCCGGGTACGGTCCGCTGTCGCCCGCCTACCCGGCCGCCGTGCGCGAACTGGCCGAGGCCGTCGAGCAGGGCCGCACCGGCCCCGCCCCGCCGCCCGCGCTGCCCGAGCCGCGCGGCCCTTCCACCCGCGCGCTGGCGGAGGCGATCGGGCACGCCGCCACCGTCGTGCACGAGGCCGCGCCCGACCCGTACGCCGCCGACGACCGGCTCGGCCGGCCCGCCGGCCTGGAGGTCCGGACCCGCCGGGCGGCCCGCGCACTGCTGCTGTCCGGGGCCTCCTGGCGCTACGGACTGCGGCTGGCTCTGTGCATCGGGCTGGCCCAGGTGCTGGTCTCGGTGATCGCCGTGCCGCGCTCCTACTGGGTGGCGCTGACCGTCACCTTCGTGCTGAAACCGGACTTCGGCTCGGTGTTCTCCCGGGCGGTGCTGCGCGCGCTCGGCACGGCGGCCGGGCTGCTGATCGCCATGCCGGTGCTGGCCGAGGTGCCGCACGGCTGGTGGGACGTGCCCGTGATGGCGGTGCTCGCCACGCTCATCCCGGCGCTCTCCGCCAAGGGTTACGCCTTCCAGACCGCGGCCATCACCCCGGTCATCCTGATGCTCTCCGACCTGCTCAACCACCAGGGCTTCCACCTGGTGCTGCCCCGGCTCTACGACTCGCTGATCGGCTGCGGCATCGCGCTGCTGGCCGGCTACCTGCTGTGGCCGGAGTCCTGGCACACCCGGATCGGCGACCGGCTGGCCGACGCCGTCCAGGACACCGCCTCCTACGTGTCGCTGGCCTTCACCACCGCACCGGGGCGGGACGAGCCGGCCCGGGCCCGCTACCGGCGGCGGCTCTACCGGGACCTCTCGGCGGTGCGCAGCGAGTTCCAGCGGGCGCTCACCGAGCCGCCGCCGGTCGGCGCCCGGGCGGAGGCCTGGTGGCCGCTGGTGATCGCGGTGGAGCGGATCGTGGACACCACCACCGCCACCCGGGTGCGGATCGAGCACGGCGCGCCGGTGCCGACCGAGGCCGAGGTCGGCGCCGTCACCCGGGAGCTGACCGAACTGGCCGAGGCGCTGCGCACCGGCGCCCCGCCGCCCGGGGGCGATCGGGACGCGCTGGCACCGGACTGCGCGCTGGCCCGGCTGCACCACGAGGTGCACGCGGCCCTGTCGGTGGCCTGCCCGTGACGGCGCGACCGGGTGGCCGCGCTCAGTCCTGGATGCGCCGCCAGGGCCGGTCCGCCTCCAGCGCGAAGGCCAGCTCCAGCAGCACCCGCTCCTGCCCGTGCGCGGCCGACAGGTGCACCCCGATCGGCAGCCCGCTCGGCGCCGCCCCGGCGGGCAGCGCGATGCCCGGGCCACCGGTCACGTTGTTGACCGGGGTGAAGGCGACGTAGCGCAGCAGCCGCTCGACCAGCTCGTCGAAGGCGACGTTCGGGCTGAGGTGCCCGATCGGCGGGGCGGTGTGGGCGAGCACCGGGGAGAGGATCGCGTCGTGCTCGCGGAAGATCCCCGCGTACACCGCCTCGGCCCGGCGCAGCCGCCGCAGCACGCCCGGGGTGCGCGGGAACTCGGCCTGGAAGCTGCGGCGCAGCCCGGTGGTCAGCCCGTCCAGCTTCCCGGCCCGGAAGCTGGGGTCGAGCACCAGCCGGCCGGTGAGCGCGATCACCCAGGCGATGTAGCCCCAGTACGAGAGGAAGTCGCGGGAGAACTCCTCGCCGAACGGCAGGGTGGTCGGCACGACCCGGTGGCCCATCGCCTCCAGCCTGGCGGCGGTCTCCTCGACGGCCCGGCGGGTCGCCTCGTCGGTCTTGGCGGTCGGCGAGTCGATGACCAGCCCGATCCGCAGCCGGCGCTCGCCCGGGCCCTCGACCAGGCCGAGTGGGGGCAGCTTCGGGTTGCGGTGATGGCGTTCGGCGGCGGCGAAGAAGGCGGCGGTGTCGCGCACCGAGCGGGTCACCACCCCGTCGGTGACCAGGTCGATCGGCAGCTTGCCGCCCTGCGCGTTGGTCACCAGCCGGCCGCGGGTGGGCTTGAGGCCGACCAGGCCGCAGCAGGCCGCCGGGATGCGGATCGACCCGCCGCCGTCGTTGGCGTGCGCTATCGGCACCACCCCGGCGGCCACCAGGGCCGCCGCGCCGCCCGAGGAGGCGCCGGGCGAGTGCGAGGTCTTCCACGGGTTGCGCACCGGCTGGGCGGTGGCGAACTCGGTGGAGGCGTTCAGGCCGAACTCGGGCAGCCTGGTCTTGCCGAGCACCGCCAGGCCGGTGGCGAGCAGCTGGTCGGTGAAGCGCGCGTTGCGGCGGGCCGGACGGGCGCGGAAGGCCTCGCTGCCCATGGTGGTGGGCAGGCCGCGCAGGTCGACGTTGTCCTTGAGGTAGGTCGGCACGCCCCAGAGCGGGCCGCCGATGCCCTCACGGCTGATCCGGGGCCGGTCATACGAGGCGTGGGCGACGGGCAGCAGCGCGCCGTCGATCCGCCCGGCGCGGGCGGCGGCGGCCGCGACCAGCTCCCGGGGGTTGACCGCGCCGGACCGGACCAGGGCGGCCAGCGCCACCGCGTCGTGCGCGCCGAGGGCGTCGTCGGTGAACGCGTGGGCCCGCTCGTCGGCCATCCCAACTCCCAACCGGTAGTACCAAGTAGCCGTACCGGCGGGTATACCAGCCGGTAATCGTACGGAGCTTCGCAGTGTAGGCGCGTGGCACCACCCCCGGAAACCCCTGCGCCGGGCGGCCCCGGGCGAGCCGTCAAATATTGTGGGGCGCACGGGCGTTCGGCACGCGCCCCCGCGTTCACCCCACCCGCCGGTCACGGACCGTTTCACCGCCGGACACCGGGAAAGATCCCGATCACCCGATGAACCGGCCCTCCCCGAGGTGACGCCCGTGACCACCCAGTACCACCCGACCGCCCAGTACACCTCGGTCACCGCGCCCGGCGCGCTCCCCCTGCTCGGTCACGCCCCCGCCTTCATCCGCAGCCCGCTCGACTTCGTGGCCGGCCTGGCCGCCCACGGCGACCTGGTCCGGCTGCGGCTCGGCCCGCTCGACGCGTACGTCGCCTGCCACCCCGACCTGGTGCGCCGGCTGCTCACCGAGGACCGTACGTACGACAAGGGCGGCATCATCATCGAGAAGGCCCGCGAGGCCTTCGGCAACGGCCTCGCCACCTGCCCCGCCGGTGCCCACCGGCGCCAACGCCGCATGCTCCAGCCCGCGTTCCACCGCGACCGGCTGCCCGGCTACACCGCCATGATGGCCGAGGAGATCGCCGGCACCACCAGCCGCTGGCGCGACGGCGACGTGGTCGACGTGCCCGCCGCGATGTACCGCCTCAGCACCGCCGTCACCGCCCGCTGCCTGTTCGCCGCGCACGAGCGGGCCGGCACCCTGCCCGTCCACGACTCCATGGACGTGGTCACCCGCGGCGTCGCCCGCCGGATGATGCTGCCGCTGCCCGGCGCCGACCGGATCCCCACCCCCGGCAACCGCCGCTTCAAACGCGCCCGGCAGAACCTGCGGGAGATCACCCGGCTCCTGATCGCCGACTACCGCGCGGCCGGCACCGACCACCAGGATCTGCTCTCCGTGCTGCTCAGCGCCCGCGACGAGCACGGGCGGGGCCTGACCGACGGCGAGATCCACGACCAGGTGGTCACCTTCCTGCTGGCCGGCATGGAGACCAGTGCCGCCACCCTGTCCTGGGCCTGGACCCTGCTCGCCGCCAACCCCGCCGTCCGCGAGCGCCTGCACACCGAACTCGACACCGTCCTCGACGGCCGCCCCGCCCGCCACGAGGACCTGGCCGCCCTGCCGCTCACCGCCAGGATCGTCAGCGAGACCCTCCGGCTCTATCCGCCCGCCTGGATCCTCAGCCGCACCGTCACCGCCGACACCGAACTCGGCGGCCACCGCCTCCCGGCCGGCGCCACCGTCCTCTACAGCCCGTACCTGCTGCACCGCCGCGCCGACCTCTTCCCCTGCCCCGACCGCTTCGACCCCGACCGCTGGCTCACCACCGCCCGCCCCGCCCCCGGCACCTACACCCCCTTCGGCCTCGGCGCCCGCCGCTGCATCGGCGAAGCCTTCGGCACCACCGAGGCCGCCCTCGCCCTCGCCACCATCGCCGCCCGCTGGACCATCACCCCCACCCGCGACCGCCCCATCCGCCCCCACCGCAGCTCCTCGCTGTCCCCCCGCTCCTTCACGGCGAGGCTCGCCCGCCGCATCCGCTGACGAACGCGCCGACCCGGTGTCCACCCGGGTTCGGTACTGTCCCGGAAAGGGCGGCCGCATCCGGGCCGACCTGACCCTCCGCTCGACCGGGACACCATCAGCACATGAACGCTCGACGCCCGTTGGGGCTCCTCACCGGGCTGCTGCGCGCCGTCCGCACGTACCCGCGGCGCTCGCCGCTGACGCTCGCCTACGTCGTCCTGCTGCTGCTCGGACACGCCTGGGTCGAGTACGGACTGTCCGAGCAGCGGGCCGACGACCTGCGCGGCTACATCAGCACCAACCTGGACAACCTCCACGATCACCCGGTCCGCGCCATGATCGGCAGCGCCCTGCTGTACGACGGCACGCTCACCGACATCGCCTCCACCGGCTTCGGCGGCACCCTGATCACCCTCGGCCTCGGCATCGTCGTCGGCCTCGCCTGGGCCGAGCGCCGCTACGGCACGCCCCGCGCCGCCGCGGTGTTCCTGGCCGGACACGTCGGCGCCACCCTGATCACCGCCCTGGTGATCCTGTTCGCCCTGCACCAGGGCTGGTACCCGGCGAGCGTGCGGGAGGCCTCGGACTACGGCATCAGCTACGGCGCCCAGGCCGCCCTCGCCTTCGTGGTCCTCGCCCTGCCCCGCTGGGCCCGCCTGCCCTGGGTTGCCTTCGTCCTCGCCTGGCCACTCGCCGGCGACCACGAATGGCCCGGCCCCATCCCCGAGTTCACCACCATCGGCCACCTCCTCGCCGCCGCCCTCGGCTTCACCCTCGCCGCCGCCACCGCCCGCCGCCGCACCCCCGCCCTTGCCACCGCGAGCAGCGGCGGATGACGCCCTGAACGCCGCCGGGGGCCGTCAGTGCGGCGGCCGGCGGTCGGCGGCGAGGGTGGTCAGCAGGCGCTCGATCGCCGCCAGGCGCTCCCGCAGTTCGTCGACGTCGCCCTTGGTGGCGCTCTGCTCGTCCGCCTTGAGGGTGACCAGCAGCTGGCCGTCCGGCTCCAAGCGGGCCCGGGCGACATCGCTGACGTTGTCGCCGTTCTGCAGCCGGATCGCGTGTTCCAGCTCGGACGGGCGCAACGCCAGCTCGCGCAGTGCGCCGGGCACCAGCTTGCCGTCGCGGACGACCGTGGTGGGCTCGCCCTCCAGGACGCGCGCGGCGCGCGGGTCGCGGGCCAGCCAGCGGGTGACGGCGGCGTTCACCGCGATCAGGGTGACCGCCCCGATCGCGCCGCCGAGCAGGCTGTTGTCGTTGCCGATGATCGCGTTCTGCACCACGTTGGAGAGCAGGAACACCACCACCATGTCGAAGGTGTTCAGCCCCGCCAGCCCGCGCTTCCCGGCGAGCCGGAACAGCACCAGGATCAGCAGGTAGACGGCGATCGTCCGGAGGATCTTCTCTACGATCGGAATCTGGACGACCACCAGGTCATGCCACACGGCCCCGCTCCTCCCACCACGGCTTCCGGAACGGGGCCGACGCTACTCTCCGGCGGCCCTACGAGCGCCGCTTCGGCTTGCCCCGCCGGGCCGCGGCCGGGCCGCCGCCCCGCCCCTTCTGCGCGCCGGACTTCTGGCCGCCCGCCTTCTGGCCGCCGGCCTTTTGCTGCTGGGGCTTCCGCGGCGCCGCCGCCTTCTTCGGCTGGCTCTTCGGCTGGGTCTCGGCGGCCTGCCCGGCCCCGCGGCCGCGCGAGCTGTTGACCGTGCGCCCCCGGACGATCCCGATGAACTCCTCCACCAGGTCCGTGGTCCGCTCCTGCGGCCAGGACAGCGCCACCTGCGACTGCGGCCCCTCCGCCACCGGCCGGTAGGTGAGATCCCGCCGGTGGTGCAGCCGGGCCAGCGACTGCGGGACCAGCAGCACGCCGACGTTGGCCGCCACCAGTTCGACCGCGTCCGCCGTGGTGTCCGGGCGGGCGATCGCCGGGCGCCCGGGCAGGGTGTCGGCGGTGAAGCCGAGGGTGTCGTCCAGCGGGTGGAAGACCACCTCCTCGGCGAGGTCGTCGAGGGCGACCTCCTCGGCGGCGGCGAGCCAGTGGTCCTTGGGGAAGACCACGACGGTGGTCTCGGTGTACAGCGGGATCGCGCTGAGCACGTCCTTGTCGACCGGCAGCCGGACCAGTCCGGCGTCCACCTCGCCCTCGCGGACCGTCCGCTCGCCCTCGGTGGAGGGCACCGCGACCAGGTCGAGCGGAACGTCCGGAAGCCGCTCGACCCAGACCCGGGCCCATTTGCCGGGGGTCACGCCCGGGACGTACGCGAGCCGGAAGGACGGGTTCACCTGCATGTCTGTCACAGGGCAAGGCTACCGACCGTGACCGGAAGCGCCCGCGCACTCCCTTACCCTTGTCACCATGACATCGCTCAAGCAGAAGACCAGCCAGACCATGAAGCCGGCCACGGCGGCCAAGAAGCTGGGGATCTACCTCGACGCGGCGCCGACCGACTTCCAGGAGGGCGTGGTCTCCCGCGAGGAGCTCAACGCGCTGCAGGCCGAGCCGCCGCAGTGGCTCCAGGAGCTGCGCAAGAACGGCCCGCACCCGCGCCCGGTGGTCGCCGCCAAGCTCGGCATCTCCATCTCGGGCCTGGCCCGCGGCGGCGTGACCGAGGCACTCACCACGGACGAGATCGACGCGATCAAGGCCGAGAACCCGCTGTGGCTCCAGCACGAGCGCGCCAACCAGGTCGACGTCCGCAAGGAGGAGGCCCGGATCAAGGCGAAGCACGAGAAGGAGGCCGCCGAGAAGGCCTCCAAGGAGTCCCAGGGCCGCTGAGCCTCCCGGCGCTCGGAGTCCGGAATCCTGACTCCTGAATTCTGGCTCCTGAATTCTGAATTCCGCTTCGGCGGCGGCGCGTTCACGGCGGGCGGACGGAAACGTCTTTCCCACGCCGCGTATTGACCGCGTCGCCGCCGACTCCGAATAATCGCCCAATGACCGACCAGCCGGGCGACAGCCCGACCGCGCCCTCCCCTCAGGCCGAACTCGCCGCCCTCGCCGATGAGTTCTTCGCCGCCGAGAACGCCCACGACCCCTTCGAGGCCACCCTCAGCGGCACCGAGGGCTACGCCCACGAGGTGCCCGACCCGTCGCGCGCGGCCGCGCTGCGCCACCGCGAGGTGCTGCGGGCCTTCGGCGCGCGCCTGGCGGCGATCCCGCTGGACGGGCTGACCGGCGAGGACCGCCTCACCCACCGGGTGCTCGCCCGGCTGATCGAGAACAACAGCGGCCGGATCGCCCACGGGCTGGACGACTTCAGCGTCTCCGCGACCATCGTCGCCCCGCACAACACGGTCTTCAGCACCCTCGCCATGACCGCCATCGACCAGGAGGGCGCCGACGCCTACCTGGAGCGGCTGGCCGGCCTGCCCGGCTACTTCGACGCCGTCCTGCGGCGCAGCCTGGACGCCGCCGCCGAGGGCCGGCTGCCGCTGCGCAGCGGGGTGGCCGCCGCCGTCACCCAGCTGGACGGCTACCTGGCCGCCGGCCCCACCGCCGACCAGCTGCTGCGCCCGCTCCAGGGCCGCCCGGAGTTCGAGCGGGCCCGGGCGATCGTGCGCGAGGGCGTCCGGCCCGCGGTGGCCCGCTACCGGGCCGGGCTGGCCCAGCAGCTGGCGCCGACCGCCCGTCCGGACACCGAGGCCGGGGTCTGCCACGTGCCGGGCGGCGCCGAGGGGTACGCGGACGCCGTCGGCCGCTTCACCCGGCCCGGGCTGGCCCCGGAGGAGGTGCACCGGATCGGCCTGGAGACGGTGGCGGCACTGCGCGAGGAGTTCGCCGAGCTGGGAGGCAAGGTGCTCGGCATCAGCGGCACCGACGCCGTGCTGACCGCGCTGCGCGAGGACCGGTCGCTGCGCTTCGGCAGCGCGGCCGAGATCGTCGCCCTGGTGGACGGCGTCCTGGACCGCGCCCGGCTCGCCTCGGCCGACTGGTTCCGCCCGTACCCGATCGCCGACTGCGTGACCAGGGAGATCGACCCGCTGGAGGCGGAGACCGCGCCGCTGGCCTACTACCAGCCGCCGGGCCCGGGCGGGCTGCCCGGCACCCACTGGATCAACACGCTGAACCCGGAGAGCCGGTTCACCTACGAGTACGAGGCGATCGCCTTCCACGAGAGCGTGCCGGGCCACCACCTGCAGCTCGCGGTCGCCCGGACCCTGCACCACCTGCCGCGGTTCCGGCAGCAGCCGAGCAGCCAGCTGACCGCGCACGTCGAGGGCTGGGGCCTGTACACCGAGCGGCTGGCCGACGAGATGGGCCTGTACGGCTCGGAGCTGTCCCGCTTCGGCATGCTGTCGATGGACGCGCTGCGCGCGGTTCGCCTGGTGGTGGACACCGGGATGCACCACTACGGCTGGCCCCGGAGGCGGGCGATGGCCTTCATGCGGGACAACACCGCCACCCCCGAGGCCAACGTCCGCAACGAGATCGACCGCTACATCGCCTGGCCGGGCCAGGCCACCGCGTACCTGGTCGGCCGTCGGGAGATCGTCCGGCACCGCGAGCGGGCGCAGGCCGCGCTCGGCGGGCGCTTCGACGTCCGGGAGTTCCATCACGAGCTGATCGGGCACGGCAGCCTGCCGCTGGACGTGCTGGACGACCTGATCACGGACTGGATCGCGGCGCGGTAGACCCGGTGGCGCCGGTGGGGCGGGCGTAGACGGCCCCGCCGTCCGGGGTGGGCGCGACCTCGTCGCGGGCGCCGAAGCCGGCCACCGTGTCGATGACCGCCGGGGCGGTGGCAGACCTGTCGGGGTGTCAAGAGTGCGGAAACGATTCCGCGCGCCCGCAACAGTCCTCCCGCGCCGGACGTGGCGTCACCCATTCGGCCCCCTCGACACGGTAGTGTCCGCTGACGCGGCCTCCGGCACCATCGTCGGCCGGCCGGCCGCCCGTACCACCGCAACGACCTGGAGGAACTCCGTGCCGGCTCCCGCCCGAGGCGCCCTCGCCATAGCCGCGGCCGTCCTGCTCGCCGCAGCCGCAGGCTGCTCGTCCGGCGGTGGCCACACCGCCAAGGACGGCTCCCACGCCAAGGACGGCGCCCACAGCTCCGCCCCGGCGGTCGCGGGCGACGCCGCCCAGCCCGCCCCGGCCAAGATCGTGACCGGCTCCGGCCCGAAGAGCTCCTACGACGCCCAGCCGCAGCCCGCGGCGGGCAGCTGCCACTACCGCTACACGGCGGACAAGCAGCCGCTGCCCGACCCGAACTGCACCCCGGGCGCGATCAGCCCGGCCGTCAACCAGGGCAACATCAACGACACCATCTGCAAGCCGGGCGGCTACACCTCGACCATCCGCCCGCCGGTGAACATCACCGGCAAGGAGAAGGCCGACAACGCCAAGTCCTACGGCTACACCGGCCCGATGGGCGACGCCGAGTACGACCACCTGATCAGCCTGCAGCTCGGCGGCGACCCCAACGACCCGCGCAACCTGTGGATCCAGCCGCCCTCCCCCGGCCACGTCCCGGGCAAGGGCCCGAACAACCCCAAGGACTCGGTGGAGACCCACCTGCACACCGCGATCTGCAAGGGTCAGGTCACCCTGGCCGCCGCCCAGCAGGCGATCGCCACCGACTGGACGACGGCCGAGGCGAAGCTCGGCATCAGCAAGGGCGCCACCGCCGCGCCCACCGCGGAGGCGGACGCCGACGGGGACTGACCCTCCGGCTGGCGAATCGTTTCAGCCTTCACGGCACCTGATCCGCCCTCACGGCGCCCGATCGACCCTCAGGGCGCCCGATCAGCCCGCGCGGCAGCCGATCAGCCCGCGCGGCGCCCCAGCGATTCGACCAGCTCGGCGATGGTGTCGAACGGCCGGTACTCCGCGAACTCCGCGCCCAGCGCGCGGGCCCGTTCGCGGAACCGGCCCTCACCCAGCACCTGCTCGACCGCCCGGCCGACCGCCTCCGGCGCCGGGCGGCCGGTGCGCAGGTCCACCCCCGCGCCGGCCCACTGCACCCGGGCCGCCACCTCCGGCTTGTCCTCGCTCGCCCCGGCCACCACCAGCGGCACCCCGTGGCGCAGCGCGGTCTGCACCCCGCCGTAACCGCCGTTGCTCACCAGCACGTCGGTGTGCGGCAGCAGCCGGTCGAACGGCACGTACCCGGCGGCGCGGACGTTGCCCGGCAGGCTGCCCCCGAGCAGTTCGGTCAGCACCCGCGGCCCGTCCGGGCGGACGGTGGCGGCCACCACCAGCACGTCCCGCTCGGCCAGGGCGCTGACCGTCGGCACCACCAGCTCGCCCAGGTCGTCATTGGCGAGCGTCCCCTGGGTCACCACCACGACCGGCCGCCCGCCGCCGGTGACCTCGTCCCACCACTCGGGCAGCGGCTGGTCCTCGCCCACGTTCCCCGGCAGCGCGCCGATCAGCCGGTACGAGGCGGGCGCGTCGCTGCGCGGGTACTCGAAGCCCGGCACGGTCAGCTGCAGGAACACGTCCGGCACCGCCACCTGGGCCCACCCGCGCGGCCCCTCCGGCAACCGGACACCCACCTCCGCGAACACCTTCTCCGCGTACCGCTGCAACGGCTCGCCGCGCCGAGCCGCCTCCTCCCGCAACTCCCGCAACCGGGCCCGGCCCTCCTCGCCGGGCAGCGGCGGCACCCCCAGCCCGAACGGCGCGGTGTCCACGCTCGGCAGCATCGACGGGCTGATCCCGACCCCGATCAGCGCCGGGCGCTCCGCCCTCGGCCGGCTCAGTGCCAACGGCAGCGCGCCCTGGATGAAGGCGTCGGCGATCACCGCGTCGGCCGGGAAATCGGCCAACAGCGCGAGCAGCGCCCGGTACTGGTACGGAATCGGGTCGAGGAAGACGTGCTGCACGTCGAAGGCGAGCCGCTCCGGACCGGGCGGCAGGTCCGCCCGGCCTGGGAAGGACGCGTCGAGGTCGCGGTCGTCCCAGTCGGCCTCGGCGGGCAGCGCAGCGAAGCGCACCCCCGCCCGTTCGGCGGCGTCCGCGAAGCGCGAACCGCCGAGGAAGACCACCTCGTGGCCGCGCGCGGCGAGGTCGGCGGAGATCGCCAGCAGCGGGCTGACGTGCCCGTGCGCGGGCAGGGCGGTGGTGATGATCCTGGACAGCGGAGACTCCTGTGTTCGGGCCCACGTGCGGTCTGCGACTCACCGTAGGCAGGGGTGATAGACGACCGATGAACAGCTCATCTGCCCAGAACCGCACCACCGTTCAAACCGATCACCTGCCCGGTGAGGTAGCCGGCCGCCGGGGAGGCGATGTAGGCGACCGCCTCGGCCACGTCGGCGGGGGTTCCGGCCCGGCCGACCAGGGTGTCGGCGACCTTCCGGGCGTGGAACTCCTCGTTCCAGTCGGCCCCGAAGATCTCGGTGTCCACGACGTAGCCGGGCGCCAGCACATTCACCGTGATGCCGTCCGGCCCCAACTGCCGCGCCAGACCGAACGCCCAGCCGTGCAGGGCCGCCTTCGCGGCCGCGTACGAACCCGCCGAGTGCGGCCCGGCACCACCGCGCTGGGCGGCCGCCGAGCTGATCACCACCAGCCGGCCGCCCGGGCGGCGCAGCGCGCCCTGGAGCGCGGTGGTCAGCAGCACGGCGGTGAGCAGATTGATGTCCAGATCCCGCCGCCAGGACGCGGCCAGGGCGGCCAGAGTGCCGTCCTCGGGCGGGGTGATGATGGCGCCCGCGTTGTTCACCAGCACGTCCACCGGCCCGAGTTCACCGATCCGGGCGGCCACCTCCTCGACCGCCGCGGGATCGGCCAGGTCCCCCGCCACCGGCACGACCGCCCCCGGCCCGGCGTCCCGCTCGATCTCCGCCCGGGCCTCCTCCAGCACCGCCGCCCGGCGCCCGAGGACCGCCACCCGGTAGCCGTCCCCGGCCAGCCGCGCCGCGATCGCCCGCCCGATCCCGGTACCCCCACCGGACACCACGGCGAGTCGCTCCCGGGTCACCGCTCAGCCCTCTCCGTCGCAGTACGCCCGTACAGCGCCTCCTCGGTGAACTGCCCGCCGGCCGGCCGGATCACCGCCCCGACGCTCCCCCAGCCGTCGTCGCGCATCTCCTCACGCCCCCCGACCACCCGGGACACCGGACGCACCGTCACTTCACCCATGCTGCTTCCCCCTTCGACGTCGAACCGTTCACTCGGTACGGTAACGAGCCGAACGCGCAGACGATCAAGGGGGGCGGTGCGGTGGCGGGCAGGGGGATCAGGGGCCTGGCTGCGGAGAACGGCGACACGGTCCGGCGCCGCCGTGTTCGGCGTCCTGCTGACCCGGATCTGGCGCTGGGCGGGCGAGCAGACCACGGCGGAGCACCGGGCGGCGGTGCCCCAGACCGGCATCCTGGCCGGGGCCGTCCTCTTCGCCGTCCTCTTCGCCGTCCTGCTCGGTGTCGCGATCGCCGGTCAGTGGTCCACGCCGCACCGGCGCCGGCGCTGCGCGATGCTCAGCGCGCTGGCCTCGCACCTGTTGCTGCCGCTGGGGTTGTTCCTCGCGCTGGCCGGCCGCTGAGGGCGGGCCGCCGCGGCGCTCGTCAGGCCGCCAACTGCTCCGCGATCCACAGCAGTTCGGACGCCCTCAGAACCCGGCCGCCGGAGCCCGGCAGGGGTACGTGCAGCGGTTCGGTCCAGCGCGCCGGGATGGCCGCCACGCCGTAGCGGGCGCCGGCCAGGCCGCCGGTGACGGCGGCGACGGTATCGGTGTCGCCGCCGAGGTCGACGGCGGCGCGCAGCGCCTGCTCGAAGCCGTCGGTGTTGCGCAGGGCCCAGACGGCCGAGCCCAGGCAGGGCCAGACGGCGCCGTTGGCCTCGGTGGCACGGTCGGGGTGCCAGTCGGGGGCGAGGACGGCGGCGTAGCGCTCGCGGTGGTCGTGGTGGACGGCGGCCAGGACGGCGGGGAGTTCGGCGAGCGGGTCGGTGCCGTCGAGGGCGAGGCGGACGAGCTCGTGGAAGATCGCCGTCCCCTCCCAGGCGGCCCGGTCGCCGTGGGTGAGCGCGGCGATCCGGCGGGCGGCATCCATGGTCGCCTGCCGTCCGTCGCCGGCGAAGGCGACGGCGGAGGTGGCGGCGCGCATCAGCGAGCCGTTGCCGGCGGCGCGCAGGGTGGTGTTGAAGTGGATGGCGGCGGCGAGGTCCCAGGGGTGGCCGCTGGCGAGGACGTCCTCGGTCTGGATTCCGATGTCCTTGGGCTCGGCGGCGGCCCAGCGGCGGAACCGGTCGAAGATGTCCGGGAGGCTCAACTCCCCGTGCTCGATGAGGGATTCGGCGACCAGGACGGCCATCTGGGTGTCGTCGGTGGCTTCGCCGAGCTCCCATCCCCCGCCGGCGACCAGCTCGACGGGCCCGGCGGGGAAGCGGGCCGAGAGGGCGCCGGCCGGGCCGAACTCGTAGGGGGCGCCGAGGGCGTCGCCCACGGCTGCCCCGAGCACGGCGCCGGCCGCGCGGCCGTCCCGGTCCGTCGGGTCGGTCACGCCTGGCCCGGGGTGATGGGCAGGCCGCGCTTGTGCTCGGTGCGGCGGTAGTGGCCGAGGACGGTGTCGAAGACCTGCTCGCTGACCGGGCGACCCTCCAGGAAGTCGTCCAGGGCGTCGTACTCGACGCCGAGCGCGTCCTCGTCGGGCTTGCCGGGGGCGAGGTTCTCCAGGTCCGCGGTGGGGACCTTGCCGACCAGCTCCTCGGGCGCCCCCAGGTGGGCCGCCACCGAACGGACCTGACGCTTCGTCAGGCCGGAGAGCGGCATCACGTCGGCCGCGCCGTCGCCGAACTTGGTGAAGAAGCCCACGGCCGCCTCGGCCGCGTGGTCGGTGCCGACGACCAGGCCGCCGCCGGCGCCCGCGGCCGCGTACTGGACCACCATCCGCTGGCGGGCCTTGACGTTGCCGCGCACGAAGTCCTCGTGGGCGTGGTCGCGGAAGGTGAGGCCGGCCGTCAGCAGGGCGTCGAAGGCCGCGTCGGTCGCGGGCTTGATGTCGACGGTGAGCACCTCGTCGGCCCGGATGAAGTCGAGCGCGCGCTGGGCGTCCGCCTCGTCCGCCTGGACGCCGTAGGGCAGCCGCATCGCCGTGAAGGCCGCCTGGTACCCCTCGGCGCGCAGCCGCTCGACGGCGAGCTGGCAGAGCCGCCCGGTGGTGGTGGAGTCCACCCCGCCGCTGATGCCCAGCACCAGGGTGCGCGCCCCGGAGGCCCGCAGCTGGTCGGCGAGGAAGGTCACCCGGCGCTCGGCCTCCTTCGCGGGGTCGGCGACGGGCGCCACCCCGAGGGCCAGGGCGATCTCGCGCTGGACGTCCGCGGGCAGGGTCTCGGTCATGGTCGGCTCCTTCAAGTCGGTACCACGACATCATCCACCCGGGCCGCGGCCGGGCCGTCGGCGGCCCCGGCCCGTCGGGCGTCAGGCCGCCGCCCCCGGGTCCGGCTCCGCGTCCGGCCCGAGGTCCGACCCCGCGCCCAGGGTCCGGCCCGCCTCCGGTACCGGGTGCCCGAGGATGTCGAGCACCACGCGGCCGTCCACGGTCTCCTGGGCGACCAGCAGCGCCGCCAACTCGTCCAGGTGGTGCCGGTGTTCGTGCAGCAGCCCGACGGCCCGGCGTTCGGCGGCGCGCAGCAGGGCGGCCACCGCCTCGTCCACCGCGTGCTGGGTCTGCTCGGAGTAGGGGCGGCGCAGCAGGTCCTCGGGGTGGTCGCCGAGGTACTGCGAGGAGCCGCTGGAGTAGCCGACCGGTCCGAGGTCCGGGGAGAGGCCGAACTCGCGGACCATCCGGGTGGCGACCGAGGTGGCGTTGGCGAGGTCGTTGGCGGCGCCGGTCGAGCCCTCGCCGAAGACGACCAGTTCGGCGGCCCGCCCGCCGAGCTGGACGGTGAGCAGGTCGGTCAGGTAGCTCTCGCTGTACAGGTGCCGTTCGGCCTCGGGGAGTTGCTCGGTGGCACCGAGGGAGACCCCGGCCGGGAGGATGGTCACCTTGGCGACCGGGTCGGCGTGCTCGCACAGCGCGGCCATCAGGGCGTGCCCGGACTCGTGCACGGCGACGGCGTGCCGCTCCTCGGGCAGCAGCGCGTTGGAGGACTCCCGGCGCCCGAGCAGCACCCGGTCGCGGGCGTCGTCGAGGTCGGCGGCGGTGATGGTGGCCCGGTCGGCGCGCACGGCGTTGATGGCTGCCTCGTTGACCAGGTTGGCGAGGTCTGCGCCGGAGAAGCCGGGGGTGCCGCGGGCGATCCGGCCCAGGTCGGCGTCGGGGGCGAGGGTCTTGCCGCGGGTGTGGACGGCGAGGATGGCCGCCCGTTCGGCCTGGTTGGGCAGCGGCACGGTGACCTGCCGGTCGAAGCGGCCGGGGCGCAGCAGCGCCGGGTCGAGGGCGTCCGGCCGGTTGGTGGCGGCGATGACGACGATGCCGGTGCTCTGGTCGAAGCCGTCCATCTCGGAGAGCAGTTGGTTGAGGGTCTGCTCGCGCTCGTCGTTGCCGCCGATCCGGGTGCCGCCCGCGCGGCGGCCGCCGACTGCGTCGATCTCGTCGATGAAGATGATGGACGGCGCGCGCTTGCGGGCCTCCTCGAACAGGTCGCGGACCCGGGAGGCGCCGACGCCGACGAACATCTCCACGAAGCCGGAGCCGGTCACGGAGAGGAACGGCACCGAGGCCTCGCCGGCCACGGCCCGGGCGAGCAGCGTCTTGCCGGTGCCCGGCGGGCCGACCATGATCACCCCGCGCGGCCCCTTGGCCCCGGCTGCGGCGTAGCGCTCGGGGCTGCGCAGGAAGTCGACCACCTCGCTGACCTCCTGTTTCACCCCCTCGTACCCGGCCACGTCGGCGAAGCCGGTGGCGGGCCGCTCGGCCTCGATGATCTTCGCCCGGGAGCGGCCGATGGCGCTCAGCCCGCCACCGAGCGAGCGCGCGGCCATCCGGCCCGACCAGAGGAACAGTCCGCCGAAGATCAGCAGCGGCAGGAACAGCAGCAGGGTGGACCAGATCGAGCTGCCGCCGCTGCGACTGCCGGTGACGTTCACGTGCTGGTCGGAGAGCGCGTGGCTGAGCTGGGAGGTGTCCAGGGCGGTCGGGATCTGGCTGGTGAAGTGGGTGCCGTCCTTGAGGGTGCCGGACACGCCGCCGGTGTCGGTGACGTCCACGGTCTGCACCTGGCCGGTGTCGACCCGGTTCAGGAAGTCGGTGTAGCCGTAGCGGGGGCCGGTCGGGGCGGACTTGGAGAACAGGACCAGGAGGAGCAGGGTCACCAGCACCGCGACGGGCAGCAGCCAGCGGCGCAGCGCGGGCGGGGGCGGTTTGGGCGGGGTGCCGCCGGGGCCGGGGCCCTGGCCTCTGCCGGGGCCGGGGCCCGGGCCTCTGCCGGGGCCGGGGCCCGGCCCGGTTCCGGGGGCGCGGCCGGGGCCCGGCGGGGTCGCGGGGTGGCGGGCGGCGCGCAGACGCGTTCGTACGATCATCCACGCTCACCACCTCTCGGGCTCGCCGCCCGGGCCTGCTCCGGGCCTTCCTCTCCATGGTCGACCCCTCCGGCCCCGGACGGGAGGCCGAGCGGGTACCGGCTGGACGCGACCGGCCCGGTGGCCCGGGCTTCATCCCCGGCTCCCGCCGCACCCTGCGGCTACCCCACCGGCGCGGAACCACCCAGCGCGGCCCGCTCGACCGGCCCGCTCACCGGGCCCGCCGCACCCGTACGGCGCCCAGCGTCGCCGTGCCCGCGAGCAGTGCGCCCACCGCCATCAGCACCAGCAGCTTGACCGGCGAGTCCACCCCGCCCGGCAGTCCGGCCAGTGACCACACCGCCGTCCGCAGGCCGCCGCTCACCGGTACGGCCAGCGCGGCCGCGAAGGCGACGGCCCGGGCGGCACCGGGCGGCCGCGCGGGGGCGGCGATCCGCAGCAGGGCGTCACATAGCAGGCAGAAGGCGAAGAACCCGCTGAAGAAGACGCTCAGTTCGACCAGCAGGAGCCAGCCCCCGGGCCAGCCCTCCCCGGCCGCCTGCCCGGTGACCACCAGCGCCGCGGCCAGCAGGCTCAGCGCCGCCGCGGCGGCCACGATGTGGCGGCGCAGGAAGCGGGTGAGGGCGCGGAGGTCGGCCAGCGGCGCGGCGAGCAGGGCGAGGTCGTCCAGCCAGTCCCCGCCCGGCCGCCGCCGCTCCTCCGGCGGCAGCTCCCGGACGGCGCGCCGCAGCAGCGCCAGGCACCGTCCGGCACCGGCGCCCAGCGGCAGCAGGGCGGCGATCAGCCAGACCGTCCGCGCGTCCCACAGCTCGCGCTCCGCCCGCAGCGCCGCGGCGGTCGCGTCGGTGGCGACGGTCACCGCGACCAGGGCGACGCCCAGCCGGGCCGCCCGCAGCAGCTGGTCCACCCGGTACCCCGGCTGCGGCCCGACGCCCCGGCAGAGCCAGGCCCGTACGGTCGTCACCCCGGCGAGCGCGGGGACCAGGAACAGCGTGAACGACACCACCGCGTCGTAGGGATCCCCCTGCCAGGGGCTCGCCGCCCGCAGCGCCCGCGCCTGGGTGGTCCCGTACGCGAAGCCGGTGAACGCCACCGCCAGCGCCAGCGCGCCCCACAGCGCCCGCAGCTGCACCCTGCTCATCGCCCTCGCCCCGGGGCCGCCCGCCTCACCGCCGCCCATCGCCGTCCCTCCCGCCCATCCCGCCCCGCACCAGCAGCTCCGGCAGCTCCGGCAGCTCCGGCAGCTCCGGCAGCCACGGCACGCCCGGCGCCACCTGCTGCGCCAGCCGCTGCTCGGCCGGGAGGACCCGGCCGAGCATGCCCAGCACTCCGACCGGCAGCCGGACGGCCACCAGCCCGACCAGCACCAGCCCGGCGGCGACCGGGAGCCATCCCCAGCCGCCCGCCAACTCCCCTGCCGCCTGGCCGCGTTCGGCCACAGGTGTGCTCTGTTCGACCATGCCGGAATAGTACACGCCACGTAGTACTTGTCACGTAGTACTTGTCACGTAGTATCGTGAAGCGACACCGCCACCCCCGAGGGAGTGACCTCATGCAGGCGTACGACGCCCAGACGCTGGTGCTCTGCGCGCTGGCCGACGGCCCGCTGCACGGCTACGCCGTCAACGCCGCGATCGAGCGGCTGGTCGGGCAGAAGCTCGGCCCCGGCAGCCTCTACGGGGCGCTCACCCGCCTGGAGGCCAAGCAGCTGATCGAGCCCGCCGAGGCCACCGACGCCCAACCGCGCCAGCGGCCCGTACGGTTGACGCCGCAGGGCCGGCAGGTGCTGGAGCGGGAGCTGCGGTCGATGGCGAAGGTGGCCGCCGCCGGGCTGGCCAGCCTGAAGGTGGACCCCGCATGAGCGGCGGGCGGCCGCGGCGGCCCGTCGACCTGTTCCGCCTCTACCCCGCGCCGATGCGCGAGCGCTGGGGCGAGGAGCTGGCGGAGGAGATGGCCCGGGAGGTACGGGCGGCCGGCTGGCGCGCCTGGCCCGGACTGCTGACCGCGATCGCGGACCTGTGGCTGCACCCGGCGGTCTGGCCCGCCGAGCACCGCTCCGAACGGCGCGACCGGGCGGCCGTGCTGGCCGTCGCCGTGGCGCTGGCGACCGGGTTCGTCGGCACGCTGGCGGCCGAACAGGGCGCCCGTCAGACCGCCGCGCCCGGCGGCGCCTGGGTCGCGCCGCTCGGCCAGGTGCTGCTGCTGGTCGGGCTGGCGCTGGTCACCCCGCTGCCCCGCCGCGATCCCGCCGCACTGCGCGCCCTGCTCGCCACGGCCGCCCGCCGCCTCACCGCCCCGGCCCTGGCGGGCGCGGCAGTGGTGGCCCTCGCGCACTCGGCGCCGGGCTCGGCCCTCGCGGCCGGTGACTACCGCTTCGCCGCCGTCGCCTGCTGGTGGACCGTCCTGGCCGTCGGCGCGCTGCAGACCTGCCGCACGGTGGCGAGCCCGGCGGGCCGGCGCGCGCTGGGCACGCCGCACCCGGCCCGGCTCAGGCTGGGCCTCGGCGCGCTCACCGCGGCCGGCGTCCTCGCCGGGGCCGCCCTGCTGGCCACGAGGACGGCCGGCCACGCGGCCGTCGCGGCGGCCGCCGGGATCCTGCTGGTCCTGCTCGCCTGGCCACTCGCCGCGACCCTCAGGGACCTGCGCCAGACCGGGAGCTGAGCCATCGTCAACCGGGCGGGACCGGGCGGGCGGCGGGCGACGGGCGGCGGGCGACCGTCACGAGAAGTCGAGCGACCCCGTCCGGGTCCGCTTGAGCTCGAAGAACTTCGGGTACCCGGCCAGCAGCCGGACACCCTCGAAGACCCGCAGCGCGTCCTCGCCGCGCGGGATCGCGCTCAGCACCGGGCCGAAGAAGGCGACGCCGTCCACGTGGATGGTCGGGGTGCCGACCTCCTCGCCGACCGGGTCCATGCCCTCGTGGTGGCTCTTGCGCAGCGCGATGTCGTACGCGGTGCTGCCGGCCGCCTCGGCGAGCTCCTCGGGCAGTCCGGCCGCCACCAGGGCCTCGCGGATGACGGTGTCGTCGGCTTCCCGGTCCTGGTCGTGCAGGCGGGTGCCGAGCTCGGTGTACAGGTCGCGCAGCACGTGCTCACCGTGCTGCTCGGCGGCGGCGATGCAGACCCGGACGGGGCCCCAGCCGGTGGTCATCAGGCGCTGGTAGCGCTCCGGCAGGTCGGTGCGGCCCTCGTTGAGGACGGACAGGCTCATCACCCGGAAGTTGAGGTCCAGCTCGCGCTGCTTCTCGACCTCCAGGATCCACCGGGAGGTGATCCAGGCGAAGGGGCAGACGGGGTCGAAGTAGAAGTCGACCTTGGTGGTGTTCTCGTTCGCGTGCGTGTTCACGTCGATGACCATATGGCGCGATTGGACCATTCCCCAGGGCCAATCACCGCCCTCGACCCTGGGCCACTTCTCAGCTGCAGGTGGTCCCGTCGGCAGGTACCGTACCGTCCAGCAGGTAGGCGTCCACCGTCTTCTTCAGGCACGGGTTGCCGGTGTTGTAGCCGCCGTGGCCCTCGCCGTTCAGGGTGACGGTGACGCCGACGCCCGAGCCCAGCTGCTGCGCCATCGCGTGGGCGCCCTCGACCGGGGTGGCCGGGTCCCCCGTGGTGCCGACCACCAGGATCGGGGCGGCGCCCGGGGCGGAGACGTCCGGGTGGTCGGTCTTGCCCGGGACGGGCCAGCCGGTGCAGCCGGTCAGGCTCCAGGCGGTGAAGGCGCCGAACACCGGGGAGGCGTTGCGAAACTGCGACAGCTGCTGTTCGACGTCCTGGTCGGAGTAGCGCTGCCGGGCGTCCACGCAACTGATCGCCCGGTTGGCCGCGTTCAGGTTGTTGTAGTGCCCCTGCGGGTCGCGGCCGAGCAGCGAGTCGGCCAGCTGGAGCAGGGTGTCGCCGGTGCCGTGCTGCATCGCCTCGGTGAGCCCGGAGGCCAGCGCGGGCCAGGTCTGCTGGCTGTACAGGGCGGCCGCGATGCCGGTGATGGCCAGGCTCTCGGTGAGCTTGCGTCCGCTGCCGGTGGGCAGCGGCGACTGCCCGAGCTTCTGCAACAGGTCGGTGATCCGCGCGGTGCCCTCGGCGCCGCCGGCGCCGGTCGGGCAGGCGCCGCCCTCCTGGGTGGCGCAGGCCTTCATGAAGTCGGCGAGGGCGAGTTGGAAGCCCTGGGCCTGGCCGAGCGCGCTCTGCTGCGGGTCCTTGGTCGGGTCGACCACCGAGTCCAGGACCATCCGGCCGACCTCCTGGGGGAACAGGTGCGCGTAGACGCCGCCGAGTTCGGTGCCGTAGCTGATGCCGAAGTAGGAGAGCTTCTGGTCGCCGAGCACCTGCCGCATCAGGTCGAGGTCCCGGGCGGCGCTCTCGGTGTCCACGTACGGCAGCACCGGGCCGGAGTTGTGCTCGCAGGCGGCGGCGAACTGCGCGTTGCTGTCGTCCAGGGCCTTGACCTCGGCCGGGGTGTCCGGGGTGCTGTCGACGGCCACGTTGGCGTCCATCGCCGGGTCGTTCAGGCACTTCACCCCGGCGCTGTCACCGACCCCGCGCGGGTCGAAACTCACCAGGTCGTAGCGGGTGTTGAGGGAGGCGTAGGCCGGGGCCAGGGCGGGCAGGGTGGCCACGCCGGAGGCACCGGGGCCGCCGAAGTTGAAGAGCAGCGAGCCGATCCGGTGCTGCTCGTCCTTGGCCTTGCTGCGGATCAGCGCGAGGTCGATGGTCTTGCCGCCCGGCTTGGCGTGGTCCAGCGGGGCCTTGAGGGTGGCGCACTGCCAGTCGCTCGCGGGCGGGGTGCCGCCGCCCTGCGCGGTGCTCGGCGCCGGGCAGGGGCGCCAGTCCAGCCGCTGGGCGGCCAGACCGGCGACGCCCGTGCCGGTGGCCGGGGAGGTCGGCGCGGGCTCGGCGGCGGAGTGAGCGTCGCCCTGGCAGCCGGAGACGGGGGCGAGCAGCAGCGCGGTCAGGCCGAGCGCGCCGGCGCCGCGGACGACGGTGTGCATGGAGCGGTCCACCTCTCGGGTTGGCCGGGCCGGTCTGCCGAAGGCACCGGCGCGTCGCAGGACGGCATTGCGCCCCAGCGCGTCGGGAAGGCAGGCGTACGCCCCGGCGCTCGGCACCGTCGGCGCACCACAGACCCTAGGGGCCGCGGGGCGGCGGCGCCCGTCGGAATCCCCGGACGGGGGGAGTGTGCCGAACGGACTGCCACCGGCTGACCGGGTGAGGGTTCAACCGGCCCACCGGGTGGCAGCCTTACCGCCGGCCGTCGGGCGCCCGCGCAGCGCGGATCGGGCGCGGGCGCGTCGTGGAGTGGATGTGGAGTGGATGTGGATACGGAGGGCACGTTGAGCACCGACACCGACTTCGTCAGCGTGGACGTCTTCATCACCACCGGCAGGCAGGAGGTCCTGCTGCAGCTGCGCGACGACAAGCCGGACATCCGGTGGCCCGCCCACTGGGTCGTCCCCGGCGGACACCGGGAGCCCGGCGAGACGCCCCACCAGACCGCCGTGCGCGAACTGCGCGAGGAGACCGGGCTGCACGTACCCGACCTGCGCCCCTTCCACCCGGTACTGGCCGAGACCGACCACCGCGGCCCCCGACGGCGTGCCTTCCACGCCCAGGTGGACGTCGACCCGGCCGAGCTGGTCCTCGGCGAGGGCCAGGAACTGCGGCTGGTCCCGTTCGCCGAGGCGCAGCGGATGAAGCTGCCGCCCGCGCTCAAGGGCTACCTGCGCCAGCTGGAGGCCCGGCTGACCGCCGGGCGGACGCCGGACTGGGCCGTGGTCGACGACATCCACCGCCACCTCTCCGCCCACCGAGCCGGGCTCGGACTGCCGCTGCTGCACCTCCAGGTGGTGAAGATCCAGGAGGAGGCCGGGGAGGTCGCCGAAGCCCTGCTCGGCGTGCTCGGCGCCAACCCGCGCAAGGGCGTCAGCCACACCGTGGCCGACCTGCAGGGCGAGCTGTGCGACGTGATCACCGCCGCCATGGTGGCGTTGCGCGACACCACGGCCGACCCGGGCACCGTCCTCGCCGAGCACCTGGCGCGCTGGCGGCCGTCACGGCGGGAGGAGTAGCCGTCAGCTCTTCCATTGCGCCGGATCCACCGTGATTGCGCCGGATCCACCGCTATTCCCCTGGCCGATCAGCACCCCTGCCGGGCAAATCCGCTGGTCGGAACCTCCCGATCGGCACATGTGTGGGCGGTCTGCGGCGCGCGAGGATGACGGTCATCGGGGCCCCGCCGGTGGGGCCCGGGAAGGAGTCCTGCCATGACCGCCGCCCTCATCTCGCCCCTGCTCGCCTCAGCACAGTTCCAGCCCAGGCCGGCCGCGCACCACGTACGCCGGCAGCCGCAGCTCGCCCAGCACCGCCCGGGGCAGCCGCAGCCCGAACCGCCGCCCGACCACACCGAGGGTCCGCCGACGGACGCCCGCGTACGGCACGCCCCCGAGGGCGCAGCGGGTGACGCCATCGGCCTCCAGGACGTTCGCGGCGACCAGCTCCGGCACGAGCAGGTCGGGTTCCTGCCCCCAGCGCCAGCGCTCCTCGCCCAGGCCGAAGCCGCACAGCACGGCGCCGTCCCGGGCGTAGTCAAGCAGGGCCGGGGGCTGCTCCGGCATCGGCCGGAAGTGGACCACCTCGACGCCACCGCGTGCTATCTCGGTGAGCAGTTCGCCGCCGGTCGAGTCCCCGTACTCGATCGCGAAGGACCACCCGGCCGCCTCGCCGACCCGGATCACGCCGTCGCCGTCGTCACCGGGGCGGTAGACCTCGATGTCCAGGTCCCAGATCTCCGTCCCGCTGATCGGCCCGGTGGCGGCAGCCGGGTCGGCGCCCATCCGGCGGGCGAGTTCCTCGGGCGGGATCCCCCGTGCGAACACCACGCCGTCCACTTCCCCACCCGCATCCGCCAGCCACTGGATGCCCTCACCGTCCTGATCCTCGGCCTCGCGCGAACCGTCACCGATGACGCCGATCATGACGCCCCTCCCCTCGCGCCGACCCTGCGATGGCCAGGCGCAGCCGGTCCGCACCCTAACCGAGATCACCGACACGCATCGCCGAACGCCCGGAGGGACGACGGCGAGGAAAAGGAACTCACCCGGGCCACACCGCCGTTCGCCCGGCACCACCCCAACCGCAACCACCAAACAACGGGCAGGGTGTGAGAGTTGACTCTCACACATTATAAGAGAACACTCTCACAACATGGAGCATGGGAATCGCCTGGGCGATATCGAGATCATCGACCCGAAGGCCATGCGAGCGTTGGCGCATCCGGTACGGCTGGCGATCCTCGAGCGGCTGCAACTGCACGGGCCGGCGACGGCGACGCAGTTGTCACCGGATGTCGGAGCCACCCCGTCCGTGACCAGCTGGCACCTGCGTCACCTGGCGGGCTTCGGGCTGGTCCGCGACGCCGAGGCCGCAACGGACCGCCGGGAGCGGCGATGGGAGGCCGTGGCGCGGGGCTTCCGGTTCGGGATGCCGGAGGACGAGGCGGGCCAGTCCGCCGCACGGGCGCTGTCCCGGGAGATGTTCGCCCGCTCCGCCGACCTGCCACACCGGTGGGCGACCGAGACCGAGCCCGGACTCGATCCCGTGTGGCGCAAGCCCGCAGGGCTGGCGAACACCCGCGTGGTGGTGTCCCCCGAGGAACTCGCAGCCATCGAGGACGCGATCGAAAGCATCCTCGCCCCCTATGTGGCGCGCGACCCGGCGCAGCGGCCGAGCGGAAGCCGCGGCGTCCGGCTGCTGCGCTACGTCCTCCCGGAGGCCGGCGACGAGTGGACGGGGGAGACAGCGTGAACTCCTTACGGGAAACGGCCGCTTCGGTGTCACTGTGGCAAGACCGGCGCTTCGTTCGCTTCTGGGCCGGGCAGTCGGTGTCGCAGTTCGGCGACCGGATCTCGGAGCTGGCGTTACCCCTGATCGCCGTGGTGGCGTTGGATGCCTCGGCCGATCAGGTCGCGTGGCTGACGGCGCTCGCGTGGGCTCCGAATCTCCTCGCCATCGTGCTGGGCGCCTGGGTGGACCACCGGGTCCACAAGCGCCGCCTGATGATCACGGCCGATCTGATCCGCGCCTGCGTGCTGCTCACCCTGCCCGCGGCCTACCTGTGGGGCACGGTGACGCTTCTCCACTTGTATGCGGTGGCGTTGCTGACCGGCGCCGCGGCGGTGCTCTTCAACACCGCCTATCCGCCTTTCTTTGCCCACCTCGTGCCTCGCTCGTCCTACGTCGACGCGAACAGCAAGCTCAGCGCCAGCCGGTCCGCTTCCTTCGTCGTCGGCCCCGCCGTGGGCGGTGCCCTCGTTCAGGTTCTGACCGCGCCCGTCGCCGTGGTCGCCGATGCCCTGTCCTTCCTGGCCTCGGCTGCCCTGATCGGGCCGATCCGGGTCGATGAACCAGCCGTTACCGCCGGTGGGGCTGCGGGGCCTTCGCTGCTGCGGCGAGCCAGGGAGGGGCTGGTCTTCGTCGTCCGCCACCCGGTGCTGCGGGCGAGCCTCGGCTGTGCGACGACCCTCAACTTCTTCACCTTCGTGTCGGGTTCCGGCCTGACCGTCCTCTTCGCCGAACGGGAGCTCGGTCTTTCCGCGGGGAGCATCGGGCTGGCCTTCGGCATCGGATCCACCGGAGCGCTCGCGGGCGCGGTGATAGCCCCGAGGGTCTCGCGACGCATAGGCGTGGGCCGCAGCATCGCGGCTGGCGCCGTACTGTTCCCGGCCCCCATCGCCTTCGCCGCCACCGCGAGCGGTCCCGTCTGGGCCCGCGCGGGGGCTCTGGGGGTTGCCGAGTTCCTCTCCGGAATCGGCGTGATGCTGTTCGACGTCAACCTCAACTCCCTGCAAGCCGCCGTCATACCGGACGGCATGCGCAGTCGCGTGGCCGGCGCCTACAGCACGGTGAACTACGGCATCCGCCCCATCGGCGCCCTCGTCGGAGGCATGGTCGCCACCCTCATCGGACTCAGGGCCACCCTGATCACGGCCGCCGTCGGAGGAACTCTGTCCCTGCTCTGGCTGCTCCCCTCCCCGATACCGCGCATCCGCTCCCTGACTCCGGCCGACCCGCTCGCCGCCGCCACCGACGACGACACCAAGGCAACCGGTCGACCGGTACCTCGATGACACCCGTCGCAGAACACCCCGACGCGGGAAGTCGAACCCGCCGACTTCCTGCGCACACCCCCACCACCCCCGGAATCACGCGCTCCCGCGCGCCACCGGTGAGGTCGGCCCGGTGGCCGACCTCACCGTCGTGGCCGCCGACCCGTTCTCCACTCCCGCCACCGGCCTCGCGGAGGTCCCAGTCCTGCTCACCGTCCTGGATGGCCGCCCCACCCACCGCGCCGACCGGCTCTCCTGACCCGGAACACCCGGAACACCCGGAACACCCGGGAACCGCAGGAATCGCGGGGACACGCGGACACTGCCCGCTACCAGCACTTCGCCCAGCCGTCCAGGTGGCCCTAGGGGAACCGTCCCGGTGCCCCCAAGGGCCCGGGGCGGGTGGGGAAGCCCCCCGGGAAACCTGGCGGCCCTCCCCAGCGCGCCCCACGCCCTCCGCGGACGAGGATTCTCTCACCGGCCCACACAGCCGGACGAGTTGAACCGACGAGCCGAGGAGTAGCCATGATGACCGTCACCCGGACCCCGATCGACCGACGGACCCTGCTGACCGCCACCACCAGCACCGCGGTCGCCGCCACTGCCGCCCTGCTCACCCCGGGAACGGCCAAGGCCGCAAGCACGACGGGCCCAGCCCCGCAGACCTCGGACGTCTCCGCCGAGCTGGACCGGATCGCCCACCCCCTTCGGTCCACCGAGCCCGACGCCCCGACCAGCGGTCTGCGGGCGCTGGGCGTGATGATCGGCGACGCCCGGGTGGTCGGCCTCGGCGAGGCCACCCACGGCTCGCACGAGTTCTTCACCATGAAGCACCGGGTGTTCCGCTACCTGGTCGAGGAGAAGGGCTTCACCACCTTCGCCCTGGAGGCCAGTTGGTCGGCCGGCCTGCTGATCGACGCGTACGTCCAGGGCGAGGGCGACGGTGACGCCCGCCGGCTGGTCCGCCGGACCATGGCCGGATCGCCGTGGCAGCGACGGGAGTTCGCCGACCTCATCGGCTGGATGCGCGAGTACAACCGCAGCCACCCGCAGCGCCCGGTCCACTTCGTGGGCACCGACCTCGGCTTCCCCGGGATCGGCGAGCAGCCCTTCGCCGAGGTCACCGCCTACGTGCGGAAGGCCGCGCCCGCCTCGCTGTCGAGCGTCGAGCAGCTGTACGCCGGCCTGCGGCCGTTCGACGACGCCATCGGCTACGTGAGCCGGATCCCGCTGCCCGAGCGGCAGCGCAACGCCGACCTGGCGCAGCAGGCGCTGGACCTGGTCACCGCCGCCGGGAAGGACGGCGACGCGGAGTACGAGTGGGCCGTCCAGCACGCCCGGAACATCGCCCGGACCTTCGCCTTCTCCACCATGCGGATCGGCGACGGCGCCTCCGTCACCGCCGCGCAGGTGCTCCGCGACCGGGCGATGGCCGACAACACCCTGTGGTGGCAGCGCCGCCTCGGTGGCAAGGTCCTGCTCTCGGCGCACAACGGCCATGTCGGCTACCGGTCGAGCGACCCGGCGCTGTACCCCACGACCCAGGGCTCCCACCTGCGCGACGCGCTCGGCGCCGACTACGTCAGCATCGGCTTCACCTTCGGCGCCGGCTCCTTCCTCACCGAGACCGACCCGTTCGCCGACAACTGGCAGAGCACCACCGTGCCCCCGGCCACCCTCGGCATGAACGAGTACCTCCTGGACCGGGTCCGCCCCCGCGACTACTACCTCGACCTGCGCCAGGCCCCGCCCGCGGCCCGCACCTGGCTGGACACGGCCCGCCCGACCTACGACGCCGGGACGACCTTCAGTCGCGACCCGCTGCCCACCCTCGCCCTGGGCGCCGGCTACGACGTGCTCATCCACCTCCACCGGGTCCGCGCGGCCGAGAAGCTCTGACCGGCGCCCCTCCCGCCCCCTTCCTCTTCCTTCCCCCTCCCGAAGGGTGGTTGACCAAACGGAACGACGTTCCGTATCGTGACCGGAACAAGGTTCCGCTTTGGGCTCAGCCCGGGCGGCAAGGGAAAGGCACCTCATGACTGCATCGACCCACACCCCCGACACCACCCCCGACACCACCCCCGAGCCCGCTCCCGTCCTCTCGGTCAGCCCGATGGTCCTGCCGACCCCCGGCCGCGCCGTGGACCTCCAGCTGCGGGTCTCCGCCCCGGTGACCGGAAGCGACCTGCCGATCATCCTGCTCTCCCACGGCCAGGGGCCCTCGAACCACCTGTCCTCGCTGAACGGCTACGCCCCGCTCGCCGACTACTGGGCGTCGCACGGCTTCGCCGTCATCCAGCCCACCCACCTGAGCTCGCGGACGCTGCGCCTGGCTCCCGACACCCCCGGGGCGCCGATGTACTGGCGGTCGCGGGCCGAGGACATGACCCGCATCCTCGACCGCCTCGACGAGATCGAGACCGCCGTCCCGCAACTCCGCGGACGCCTGGACCGGGGCCGGGTGGCCGTGGCCGGGCACTCGATGGGCGGACACACCGCGAGCCTGCTGCTGGGCGCCCGGCTCACCGATCCCCAGGACGGCACCGAGGTTGACCTGACCGAGCCCCGGATCAAGGCCGGCGTCCTGCTCGCCGCCCCGGGCCGAGGGGGTGACGCCCTCACCCGGTTCACCACCGAGAACTACCCCTTCTTCCTGACCACCGACTTCTCCCGGATGGCGACGCCCACGCTCGTCGTCGCCGGTGACGACGACCCCTCCCCCCACCTGACCGTCAGCGGCCCGGCCTGGCACACCGACCCGTACGTTCTCGCCCCGGGGCCCAAGTCCCTGCTCACCCTCTTCGGTGCGGGGCACGGCCTCGGCGGGGTCTCCGGCTACGACGTCGCCGAGACCACGGACGAGAGCCCCGAGCGCGTCGCCGCGGTCCAGCACCTCACCTGGGCCTACCTCCGCACCGCGCTCCACCCCGGCGATCCCGCCTGGCCCACGGCGCGCCGGCTGCTCGCGGCCGGGCCCGACCCGCTCGGCCGGGTCGAGTCCAAGTAGCCCACGACATCCGCCACTTCGAGGAACCGGAGACGCTCAGCGGATCCGTGCCCGCATCAGACTCCCGGACCAGACTCCCGGACCGGGCCAGGGAACATCGGTCGCCACCGCCGCGGAGTAGTCGACCCCGGGTACGGAGAACCCGTACAGGCGCCGGACCTCGGCGCGGAACCAGTCGAGGTCGGCGAGACCGGCGATGGTGTCGGTCGTGGCGGCCTCCCAGCGTTCGGCGACGGCCGCCTGGACGTCTTCGGCGAGTTCCCAGGTGTCCAGGCGGATCCGGCCCTCGTCGTCCAGCACGAGCGGGGCGGCACCGGTGAGCTGGTCCCACAGGGCGGCGAGCTGGCGCACCGGCGGGACCATGCCCGCCCCGAGGACGCCGCGCAGCAGGCCGGTGTACAGCGCGATCCCGGGGACGGCGGTGGAGGACTGGGTGACGGCGGCGCCGTTGACGGAGGTGACGGCCCGCCCGCCCACCGCCTTGCCGAGCCGCTCGTCCAGGGTGCGGGCGGTGGCCTCCAGGTGGACCTTGGCCGCGCCGATGGTGCCCTGCCGGTAGATCGCCGCGGTCAGCGGCGAGCCGATGTACGACAGAGCCGCGGTGGCGAAGCCCTCGCCGAGCAGTCCCCGACCGGCCAGACGGTCGATCCAGCGCTCCCAGTCCGCACCGCCCATCACGGCCACGGTCTGCTCGACGTCATCTCCCTCGGCCGGCCCGGTCTCCACCTCGCGCACCTCGGGAACGCCCTGGTCGTCGAAGACCAGCGTCTTGGTGCGGTTCGCCCTGCCGATCGGCTTGAGGACGGAGGCGTACGTGCCGCCGGTGTCCGGGTCGGTGCGCCGGGGCGCGGCCACCGAGTAGACCAGGTAGTCCAGTCGGCCGCCGAACCGCTGCTCGATGAGATCGGCGACCCGGTCCTTCATCGCGTCGGAGAACGCGTCGCCGTTGAGGAAGACCAGGTCCCGCCCGGCGGCACGGGCGATGTCGGCGGTGGCCGCCGTCCGGTACCAGCCGGCCGTGGCGGTGCGCCGCCCGGTGGGGGCCTTCTCGTAGGACACGGCGATGCCGCGGATGCCGGCGCGCTTGAGGCCTGCGACGGTGGCCGCCAGCCCGTACCCGGCCGAGGAACCGATGATCAGCGCCACCGGCCCGGCCCCCTCCGGCAGTTCGGCGGAGCCGGGGCACGCCTGCCACATGTCCGCCACCAGCCGCTCGCAGCCCGCCGGATGGGAGTTGAGGAAGAGGAAGCCCCGGTGACGGGGGGTGAGAACGCGCTCGCTCACGATGGCAGTCCTTGGATCAACTGGGCCGAGGCCGCGGCCACCGACCGGGCCGCGACGCCCTGAAAGTCTGTGCCAGGACGGCCTCGGGCCGTGGCCCCCACCAGGAACAACGATCAGGAGCCGATCTTGGCGCGTTCCACCAGTTCCACCGGAGCCGGGGCATCGCTACGACCGGCGGCGAGCGCGGGCTCAGGCCGACCGGCGACGGCGGTGGTCGACCGTGACGTGCCCGGTCAGGCGCTCCCAGTTGCCGGACCCGATGGCCGCCTTCTCCTCCCCCGTGAAGGGCGCGTTCTCCAGGAACGACCGGGCGACGCCGCCGCTGGTGTCCAGGTACGGGAAGCCTCCGTGCCGGGGTCGTAGGTGTAGGGGTAGTCGGTCGAGTAGAGCATCCGGTCGGTTCCCATGACCTCTGCCGTCCACCGCAGGTAGCGCTCGCTGACCGTGCCGCTGCCCGCCACCCAGAAGTCCTGCCGGAAGTAGCCGGCCAACGGCCGTTGAAGCCGGGCCGTCTCCCGCATGAAGCCGACGTGGTCCAGGTAGAAGAGGACGATCACCCTCGACCGGCCCGCCGTCCGCGACACCGGCCCCGCCGGCGCCGCCCGCGCCCTACGCGCCGCCCTCCCCCAACAGACCACCCTCAGCAGCGCCGAACGACACCTCCTCGGCGAATGGCTCGACCGCCTCACCACCGACGGCGGGCGGACCGAGCCCTGAACGCATCGCCGAGGGACCGGATCAGCCGCCCAGTCCCGGCAGACTGCGGAGTTCGCCGATGCGCAGCAGGCGGGCGAAGGCGAGGAACAGCAGGGCCATCGCGATGCCGCCTGCGGCGAGGGAGATGGCCGGTGTCCAGGAGGCCGGGGCCGGGGTGTGGGTGCAGGTGCGGGCGATGAGCCAGCCGGTGGCGGCGGCCGCGGTGGCGGCTGCGGTCAGCTTGGCGTAGGCGCGGCAGATGCGACGGCCGTCGAGCAGGCCTCCGGTGCGGCGCCTGAGCCGCAGGGCGGTGAGCAGCAGGCCGACGGCGTAGGAGAGGGCGTAGGCGGCGGCCATGCCGGTGACCGCCCAGCGGGGGGACAGCAGCAGGTGGCAGGCCGCGGCCAGGACGATGTCGGTGGCGCTGATCCACAGCGTCATGCGGAACGGTGTGCGGGTGTCCTCGAAGGCGTAGAAGCCGCGCAGCAGGAGGTACTGGGCGGAGAACGGGATCAGCCCCAGGCCGAAGGCCTGCAGCATGTGGCCGAGCGGGGCGGTGGCCGCGGCGTCGGCGGCTCCGTGGGCGAACAGCAGTCGGGCGATCTGCGGGCCGAAGGCGGCGAAGAAGAACGCCGCCGGGACGATGACGACGCCGCTGACCCGGAGCGCGCGGGAGAGGTCGGCGCGCAGTGCGTCGAGGCGGTGCTCGGCCACGGCCCGGCTCATCCGCGGGAGGAGTGCGGTGACGAGGGAGACCGTGACGATCGACTGGGGGAGCATCCAGATCTGCTGGGCGTAGCTGTAGGCGGTGTAGCCGACGCCGTCGTCGGGTAGGGCGGCGTCCGCGGCGGAGGCCAGGCGGGTGACCACGGTGTTGGCCACGAGGTTGGCCAGGACGAACAGCAGGGTCCAGCGCGCCGCGCTCACGCTCTTGCGCAGGCCGGTGCCCCGCCAGTCGAAGCGCGGTCGCAGCCGGAAGCCGGCGGCGTGGGCGTACGGGATCAGGGCGAGCGCCTGGAGGGCCAGGGCGAGGGTGGTTCCGATGCCGAGCAGCCTGACCTGGGCACCGGTGATGTCCGAGACCTTCTCCGGGACGGTCACCATGCCGAGGTAGAGGCCGAACATCGTGATCAGCACGAGGTTGTTCAGGACCGGGATCCACATCATCGCCCCGAAGCGGTTCCGGGCGTTGAGGACCTGTCCGAGGATGCTGAACACGCCGTAGAAGAAGATCTGCGGGAGCAGGAAGCGGGCGAAGACCACGGTCAGCTCGAACGCCTCGTGCGTGGCGGGCGTGTCGTGCTGGTAGATGCCGATGATCCCGGGGGCGGCCCAGGTGGCCAGCGCACTGCCGACGCCCAGGACGCACAGCACCAGGGTGGGCCCGGCCGGGTGGCGCACCTATCGTGGGTTGGTGACCGATCATCGGACTACTCAGCCCGCCCGCGCCCGAACGGGCTACCTCCTGGCCGCCTTCGCCTTCGCCGTCTGCATGGCCGGCACCACCCTGCCCACCCCGCTGTATGGGCTGTACCGGGAGCGGATCGGCTTCTCCGAGCTGACCGTGACGCTCGTGTTCGCCGTCTACGCCTTCGCCGTCATCGGCGTCCTGCTGCTGGTCGGGAACGTCTCCGACGTCGTCGGGCGCCGTCCCGTCCTGCTCTGCGGGCTGGTCTGCGCGGCCGGCAGCGCCGTCGTCTTCCTGGCCGCGGACAGCGTGCCGCTGCTCTGCCTCGGCCGGCTGCTGTCCGGCCTGTCGGCGGGCCTGTTCACCGGCACCGCGACCGCGTACGTCCTGGAGCTCGCCCCGTCCGAGCACCGCGGGCGCGCGAACTTCGTCGCGACCGCCGCCAACATGGGCGGCCTCGGCTGCGGACCACTGCTGTCCGGCCTGCTCTCCCAGTACGCGCCGCACCCCCTGCTGCTGCCGTTCGCGGCGCACCTGGTGCTGCTCGCGGTGTCCTTCGGGCTGCTCCTGCTGCTGCCGGAGACGGTCGCCGACGCCCGCCCGCTGCGCACCGCCCGCCCCAACCGGCCCGAACTTCCGCCGGAGGTGCGCCGGGTGTTCCTTCCGGCCGGCATCGCGGCCTTCGCCGGGTTCTCCCTGCTGGGCCTGTTCACCTCGGTCAGCCCGGCCTTCCTCGCCGAGGGCCTGGACGTCCACAACCGCGCGGTCGTCGGCCTCGTCGTGTTCGCGGCCTTCCTCGCCTCCACCTTCGGCCAGCTCCTCGTGCCCCGGCTGGGCAGCGCCCGGGCGATCCCGCTGGGCTGCCTGGTGCTGATCGCCGGACTGGCCCTGCTGGCGGGCTCGCTCGCCTGGGCCGTCCTGGCGTTCCTGGTGCTGGCCGCGCTGGTGGGCGGCGCCGGCCAGGGCATGGGGCTGCGCGGCGCGGTGGGCGAGGTCGCCGCCGCGAGCCCGGCCGAGCATCGCGGCGGCGCCCTCTCGGCGCTGTTCGTGGTCGCCTACTTCGGCATCTCGATCCCCGTCATCGGCGTCGGCCTGCTCACCGGCCCGCTCGGCCTGGCCCACGCCGGCCTGGTCTTCACCGCCTGCATGGCCCTGCTCGCCGCCGCCTCCGGCGCCTACCTGCTGCACCAGGCGAGCACCGAGACCTGAACCCGCGACCACCGCGACAACCGCAACCATCGGACGGCCGCCGCGACCGCCCCGGCCCTCCCGGCCTCCCCGGCCTCCCCGGCCGTGGGCCCCTACTCGACCGACGCCCGCGCCGAGCCTCCGGCGCGGATCCGCTGACGCAGAAAGAGGGCGGCCCGGTCCAGGGCCTCGTCCGCCTCGTCGAGGACTCCGGCGAAGGCCTGGAACACGTGCGGCGCATCGGCGGTGACGTCCAGGATGACGTCCACGCCCGCGGCCCTCGCCCGCGCGGCCAGGCGGGTGGAGTCATCCAGCAGCATCTCGTTGGCGCCGACCTGGATCAGCATCGGCGGGAAGCCGGTGAGGTCGGCGTGGACGGCCGGGCTGAGCAGCGGCTGGCGCGGGTCGGCTCCGGCGAGGTACATGGCTCCGGTGTGTTCGAGGGCCGCGCGGGTGAAGATCGGGTCAACGCCCTCCTTGGTCCTCATGCTCTCACCGGTCCGGGTCGCGTCGAGGCCCGGGGAGAAGGCCAGGACGGCGGCGGGTAGCGGGAGGCCCGCGTCCCGGGCGGCGAGGCAGGTGGTGACGGCGAGGCCGCCGC
The DNA here is from genome assembly GCF_044546945.1 of Kitasatospora sp. NPDC053057. Taxonomy (NCBI): domain Bacteria; kingdom Bacillati; phylum Actinomycetota; class Actinomycetes; order Kitasatosporales; family Streptomycetaceae; genus Kitasatospora; species Kitasatospora sp. NPDC053057. Next base: position 167,648 of record NZ_JBITZP010000014.1, read on the forward strand.
CGGCCGAGTCCCCCGCGAAGACGATGGCGGAAGGGTCCTCGCCGCGGTCGAGCAGGGCGCGGTAGGCGCTCAGGGTGTCCTCGATCGCGGCGGGGAAGGGGTCTTCGGGGGCGAGCCGGTAGTCCAGCGAGTACGCCCCGAGGCCGGTCCTGGCCACCAGGTTCCCGGTCAGCGAGAGGGCGGTCTCGGGCGAGCCGAAGACCCAGCCGCCGCCGTGGAAGTACAGGATCGTCCCGGCGCCCGGGCCGCCCTCCGCGCCCGCGTCCGGCCCGGTCTTCGGCTCGACGCGCAGGGCGGGCCGGCCGCCGAGGGTCGTGGCGGCGGTCCGGATGCGGCTGTGCGGCACGATCATCCGGGCCATCAGCTCCCTGAACCCGGCCCGGATCTCCTCGACGGTCCGGGGCCCCTCCGGAGCCGGCTGCCGCAGGATTCCATCGATCCGAATGCGCTGTTCCCTGCTCATGGGCACACTCCTGCCACAAGTAGCTTCCCGTACACTATATGCCGTGGAAGATACATCGAACGGGGACCGCACCGCAGCCGGACTCCCCGACCTGTTCGCCGACCTTGTCAGGTGCGAGACCCGCCTGTACAACGCCCTCAACGACCGCCTCCGCGAACGGCACGGAATCGTCACCTCGCAGTACGAGTTCCTCGACTACCTGCACCGCCACCCCGGATGCCGGGTCGCGGACATCGCCGCCGAGTTCGCCATCGGCGTCGGGGCGACCAGCAAGGGCATCGACCGCCTGGAGAAGCAGGGATGGGCCATCCGCCGGCCGAACCCCTCGGACCGCCGGTCCTCACTGCTGGCCCTGACCGCCGACGGCACCCGGCTCGTCGAGGAGGCACGGCAGACCTTCACCGACGCCCTGACCGAACTCCTCACGGGCACCCTCGACGCCGCCTCGCTCTCAGCGGCCGCCCGGACCTTCGCGGCCCTGCGCTCCGCCCTCGAACGCGACCAGATCGGCACACCCACCGGCTGACCGGTCCCCGATCCGGCCCTGCGGCCCGGGCTTGACCTCAAGTCGACTTCAACTTCTAGGGTCGGTCGCACCGAAGTGATCAACGAGAAGGGGCGGGCCCGGCCGTGGAGTACTCGCACAGTGACGACGAACTGGTCAAACAACCGATCGGCTACTGGAGTTGGGCCGCATACAAGGCCGTCGTCAGCCGCATCCGCGGCGCGCTGGCAGAGCTCGGCACCACGCAGCCGCAGTGGTGGGTGCTCGCCCAGCTCGCCCGTGCCGAGGAGCCGAGGAACCGCGACGACGTCACCGCCGTTCTGCGCGACTACCTCGACACCGGGCAGGACGCCCTGAACACCGAGATCGACGCGACCGTCGAGCGCGGCTGGGTCACCGAGTCCGCCGGGGGCCGACTCGAACTGACCGCCGGGGGCCGGGCGTTCTTCGACCAGGCAGCCGCCCGCCAGGACGAGTTGTGGGCCGAGCGCCACGCGGGCATCTCGGACGAGGAGTACCTGACCACACTGAAGGTCCTGCAGCGGTTCGTCCACAACACGGATGGACGGGCCTGGCACCACTGAACGGCCGCCGCCCGGCCCACCCCGGCTGTCGGGTGGGTCGCGCGGACGCCGTCAGACGGTGGCGGTCGGCGAGGCGGGTGCGTTCACGTGGTGCTCCTCGGGCGCGGGGTCAGGGGTCTGTCCAGCTGGCAAAACGTCCCACCTTTCACTTCAACAGTCTGTTTATCATCTGCGGGTCCCCCGTCACCCCATCCGGAGCCGCCGCGCATGCCCGCCCCGCCGTCCCCTCCGTCCGTGCACCCGAGTCCACCCGTGCGCCCGAGTCCCCCTGTGCACCCGAGTCCACCCGTGCACACGCCCCCGCCGACCGGTCCCTGCTGGACGCCGCCCAGCGCGGCGAACCCGACGCCGTCCGCGCGGCCCTGACGGCGGGCGCGAACGTCGAGGCGCGGGACTCCGAGGGCCGCACCGCCCTGCTGCGGGCCGCCTTCGCCGACCGGGTCGCCGCCGCCCGGCTGCTGGTCGAGGCCGGCGCCGACGTCAACGCCCAGGACCCCCAGCTGAACAGCCCGTGGCTGGTCACCGGCATCACCGGCGGCGTCCCGATGATGCGCGCCCTGCTCCCCGGCGGGCACCTCGCCCGCCGCAACCGCTACGGCGGCGTCTCGGTCATCCCGGCCGCCGAGCGCGGCCACGTCGCCTACGTCCGCGCGGTGCTCAGGACCAGCCTGACGCCCCCAGGACCAGCCCGGCGTCCTCAGGACCAGCCCGGCGTCCTCAGGACCAGCCCGGCACCGGCGGCAACGGCCATCCCGGCAGCAGCGGCAGCGGACCGTCCGCGCGCAGCCCCGCCGCCGGGGCGCGCCCGGCGAACCAGGCGAGCAACTCGTGCCCCGGGCCACTCACCACCGGACCCGCCCCGCCGACCGTCCAGCCCCGGCCGAGGTCCTCCGCCTCGACCCGGGCGAGCGGAACCCCGCGCGCCGCCAGCGCGTCGGCCGTCTCCGCGAGGGCCGTCCGCACGAAGCCGTCCGGCCAACCGGCCGACGTACGACCGGTGTTCAGGTCGACGTGGTGCACCTCCAGCTCCCGCCAGGCCCGCCACAGCAGGTACCAGGCCGGGTGCCGCCAGCCCGCCAGCGCGGGGACCAGCACCGTCCTGCGCTCGACGGGCAGCTCCGCCGCGTCCCGCAGCAGCCCGTCCAGGCTGTCCCGCAGGTCCGCGGCCAGCGCGTCGGCCCCGCGCCCCGCACCCTCGCCCAACCGCCGCTCCAGCTCGGCGGCGTCCGCCCGGGGCCCCGGCGCGGTGCCGGTACGGGCCAGGGCGAGCATCCACCGGTACGCGTCGGCGCTGCGGGCGAGGTGGGTGAGCACATGGCCCCGGCTCCAGCCGGGGAGCAGGGACGGCTCGCGGGCCTGCCGGTCGGTCAGCGCCTCCACGTCCGCGCCGAGGCGCACCGCCGACGCCCGGACCTCGCCGAACAGCTCGTCGAACTCCAGCACGTCCTGAAGTCCTAACTACCCGCCTCGGCGAGCGACTTGACGCCCTCCAGGGTGGCCGTCATGCCGGTCCGCAGTTCCCCCAGCCGGAAGGCGACGATCTTCTCCTCGGCCTCCGGCCGGGCCTCGATGGCCAGCACGACACCGCTGCGGCCCGGGCCGATGACCACCGATTGGCGCAGCTGGGTACCGCCGTCCTCGGGGATCAGGTCGAAGCGCCACCGGGCCAGTGCGCCGGCCACCTCCGACACCGGGTCGCCGAACCGGCCGTCCGCGTCCAGGACGGCCCAGGCGAAGGAGCGGTGCTCGGTCAGCTCCACCACCTCGGAGACCGTCCGCCAGTCGCGCATGGTCGGCCTGCTGTTGTACCCCTCGAAGCGCGCGCCGACGGCGGGGCCGTCCGCGCCGTCCAGCCAGGCGACCCGCTGGAGCTCCGGGCTGAGCCGGGCGGGCAGCTCGATGTCGGCCACCAGCGCCCAGACGCGCTCCACCGGCGCCTGGACGAACACCTCGCACTGCGCACCCGGACCATCGGCGTACCGCATACCGCTCCCCCTCCACTGCCTGACGTACTCGTCCCTACGGGTCGACACCCGCCGTGCCCCCGCCTGTGCGTCCGGAACGCCGCGAAGACAACGGGCGGGTTGCCGCCCTTCTCGCGGGCCCTGCCATCGATGATCGATCCTGCCGAACATCCAAGTCAATCCACCGATTTCCTGGGAAACCCCCAAGCTCGGCCTTGGGTCGGGCCTCTCGACCACCGGCCCGGATCCGGCGGTAGCCTGGGCGCTCGTGACCCTCGACGACCTCCGCGTTTTCGCCGCCGTCTGCCGGGCCGGCTCGCTCAGCGCCGTCGCCCGCGAGCTGGCCTGCAGCCAGTCCGCCGTCAGCCAGCACGTGAAGCGGCTGGAACGCGAGCTGGGGCTCACCCTGATCGAGCGACACCCGCGCGGCGTGGTGCCCACCAACGCCGGACGCCATCTGCAGACCGCCGTGGCCAACGGCCTCGGCGGCATCGACCACGCCCTGCGGACCATCGCCGAACTCGCCCGCGGCGAAGGCGGGTCGGTGCGGATCACCACCGGCGCCACCAGCATCCGGCACTTCATGTCCGCGGCCGTGGTGGACTTCCGCGAGCGGTTCCCGCAGGTCAGCCTGGAGTTCCAGACCGGCGTCTCCAGCCGCAACTGCCTGGAGGCGCTCACCGCCGGCCAGGTCGACCTGGCCTGGATCACCCTCGGCACCCCGGTCCGCGGCATCGAGCAGCGGCCGGTCGCCGACCTGCCCTGGGTCCTCGCCGTGGCGGCCGGTGACCGGCTCGCCACCAGGGCGCGCATCGAACCCGCCGACCTGCAGGACGCCCGGCTCATCGGGCTGCCGCAGAACTCGGTTTCCCGCTCCCAACTCGACGACTGGCTGGGCAAGTCGGGCATCCGACCGGTCTTCGACACCAGCGTCACGGACTGGGACACCGCGATCCTGCTGGCTGAACTCGGCCTCGGCCACGCCGTCGTGCCCGCGCTCCCCGAATGGCAGGGCCCCGGACACCCCGGCCTGCGGCTGGTCCCGCTGCCCGACCTGCCCGGCCTCACCGTCGGCTGGGCCGCCCGCGAATGGGACACCCTCGGCCCGCTCGCCCGCGCCTTCGCGGACACCGTCGCCGCCCACTGCGGGCGTGCGGCACCGCCGTCGGTCAGTCCCGCGCCCGCTGCCACTCCCTGACCGAGGTCACCCCGCCCCACTGCAGCGACGCCACTCGTCTCCGGCGCCGCCCCCGGGCAACGCGTTCGCCCGCACCCGCGCCAGGTCCAGCCGCCGGGAGAGGCCGAACTCGCCCGTCCGGTCCGCCAGTCGGGGCCGATGCTCGATGGGCACTCTCGATGCTCAACGCACCGGTCAGTTCGTGTGGAACGAGTGGCTGCGCCCGATCTCGATGAAGCCCCGGCGCGTGTACCACTCGCGCGGCCAGCCGTCCGCGTCCGCGAGGAGGAAGAGCTGCGGGATCCCGGCGGCCGCCGCCAGCGCCAGACCGCTGCCGAGCAGGGTGTCGCCGTGGCCCGCGCCGCGGTGCCGGGCGGCGGTGACCAGGTCCTCCACCTGGGCCAGCCCGGCGGCCGGTTCGAGGTAGAGGTCGACCCAGGCCGCGACCTCGCCCTCCGCCGTCCGGGCGGCCAGGAAGTGCACCTGCTCCGCGCCGCGCAGCCGGGTCGGCCGGCGGTCGGTGAGCTGCCGGATCAGCTCCTCGCCCTCGTACCACTCCGACTGCTGCCGCAGCACGGCCTCCCGCATGTCGGCGAACTCCGTCGGCAGGGCGGCCGGTTCGGGTAGCTCACAGCCCGCCGTGTCCCGGACCAGGACCACGGCGGTGCCCCGCTCGTACCCGGCCTCGGCCAGCACCGGGGCGGCCCGCTCGCCCCACTGCTCGTCCAGCACGGTGATCGCGTACTGCCGCCGCTGCCCGAGCCAGCGGGCCGCCAGGCCCGGCAGCGCCGCCGGGTCGGTGCCCGGCCCGGTGACGATCAGCTGGTTGTGCTCGTGGGAGAGGACGTAGTCCGCGTTCCGGACCGCGAAGACCCCCGGGAACTCGGGCAGTTCGACGATCTCCCCGGCATGGCGGCGGGCGAAGGAGGCACGGAAGGCGCTCACGCGCTCAAGCAGATCGGACATCCTGCCATGATCGCCCCGGCTTCCTGCTCCGGCCAAGCGAGTTTCAAGCGGAGGTCAACGGGCCCGGGCGCGGTCGAGGAACCGCCGGATCCCGTCCCGTACACCGTCCGTCGGTACGGTGGCGGCGAAGGCGGCCACCTCGACCGCGAGACCCTCGTCGATCGGCAGGTTGATCCCCCCGGGTGGCGGCCCGCAGGCAGGCCGCCACCGCGGTCGGCGCGTAACGGATGATGCGGTCGGCCAAGTCCCTGACCTCATCAAGGAGTTCACTGGCTGGGACAACCGGGTCACTGGTCAGGATCAGCTCCAGCCCGCGCTTGCGGCCCATGTGGCGCGGCAGCCGCTGCTCGCCGCCGAAAGGCGGCGGGAAGCCCAGCGAGATCTCCGGCTCGGCGAAGGTCGCGTGCTCGGCCGCGATCGCCAGCGGCGCCGCCTCGGTGATCTCGCAACCCCCGCCGTACGCGAGCCCGTGGACCGCGACGATGACCGGCTTGGGGAACTCCTCGATCCGCCGGGTCAGGGCGTGCCCGCGCCGGACGAACTCGCGCAGCGCCCGCTCCTGCCCGCCGGCGATGCTGCCCGCCAGGGACGGGATGTCCGCGCCCGCGCTGAACGCCCGCGGCCCGGCGCCTTGGTCCCTACCCGACCGAGGCCAGGAAAGACGATCCAGGACAATCCAGTCATTGTCCTGGATACTCCGGCCTGGATACCTTCCTTCCGGCCGGGATGCATTCCGGCCTGGACACACTCCGGGCACACCCACGCCGGACCACGGAACGGCAGGCCAGCATGCGACCGCCCTCCTACAAGACCATCGTCGACGAGTACGCGGCCGCGATCCGCTCCGGCACCCTCCCGGCCGGCACCCGACGGCCGACCCACCGCGCCCTCGCCCGCGACCGCCGGATCGCCCTCGCCACGGCCACCCGGGTGTACGCCGAACTCGGCGCCGCCGGGCTGGTGGTGGGCGAACAGGGCCGGGGCACCTTCGTCCGGACCCGCTCCGGCTACGACGGCCTCGAACCTTCCCGTGCCCTCCCCGTCCCCCGGGTCGCCGACCTGTCCTTCAACCAGCCACTCGCCCCCGAACAGGGCGCCGAACTACGCCGGGCCCTGCGCGCACTCGCCTCCTCCGGCGATGCCGAGGCCCTGCTGCGCCAGCACCCGCCGGGCGGCCACCGCCACGACCGGGCGGTGGCCGCCCGGTACCTGCTGGACCGCGGGGCCGACACCGCCCCGGAGAACGCCCTGCTCACCAGCGGCGCGCTCAGCTACCCGGGCATCAAACTGCTCGCCGCCGCCCACGGCCCCGACCTCGCCCCCGTCCCGGGCACCCCCGACGGACCGGACCTCGACGCACTCGACCGGCTGTGCCGCACCCGCCCGCTCCGCGCGGTCTACACCATCCCCACCGTCCACAACCCGCTCGGCTGGGTGCTCTCCCCCACCCGGCGCGAAGGCCTCACCACCATCGCCGCCGCACACGACTGCACCCTGATCGAGGACGGCACCTACGCCTTCCTGGAGGCCGCACCACCCCCGCCGCTGCACGCCCTCGCGCCCGACCGCACCTGCTACCTCGCCGGCCTGTCCAAGTACGTCGCCCCCGGCCTGCGGTTCGGCTTCGCCGTCCTCCCCGACCACAACCTGCGCGCCGCCACCACCCACCTGCGCGCGGCCGCCCGGGGCGCCCCCGGCCTGACCACCGCCATCGCCACCGGCTGGCCCGCCGACGGCACCGTCACCCGCCTCGAACAGCAGCGCCGCACCGACACCGCCACCCGCCAACACCTCGCCCGCACCGCCCTGGCCGGACTCCCCGTCACCGCCCACCCCACCTCCTACATCCAGTGGCTCACCCTGGAACCCCACACCAACGCCCCGACCAGGTCGCCGCCCTCCTCGCCGCCGAGGGCATCCTCATCTCCACCACCCCACCACCCCAACGCCCTCCGCCTCGCCCTCGCCACACCCCCACTCCCCGAACTCCCCACCGCCCTCCACCGCCTCCGCCACCCTCGAATCCATCGCCCCCCGAACCGCCCCGCACAGAAAGTCGGCCGATCCGACTTCCCACTCCTCGCCGAACCCCCGCCGCCTCCGCACCACGATCGAATCCATCGCCCCCCGAACCGCACCGCACAGAAAGTCGGCCGAGCCGACTTCCTACTCATCACCGAACTCCTCCACAGCGGTTCCCTCGGCCGACGTGCGGAGCCCCACTGGCCGCATCGAAAGGTCGGCCGGGCCGACGTCGCCGGCACCGCCCCGACAGGCCGGTGGCGGGGGGTGGGGTCATGCGTGGTGGGCGCTGGATGCCGAGGGCGGTCCGCTCCTGCGGCGTGGAAAGTCGGCCGGGCCGACTTCCTACTTCGCCGCTCGGCCGAAACGGGCCGACCACTCGGCGATGAGCTCACGCAGTTCGGGTGGGCGGATGACCCGGAAGTCCGCGCCCAGGGAGCCCAGGGCCATTGCGGGCCAGTCCAAGGAGTCGGCGGTCATCCGCAGGCGGCAGCGGGTGGCGTCGACCTCCTCGATCTCGCCCCAGCGGCCGACGTGGGCGCGGACGCGCTCGGCCGGGGCTTCGACCAGGGCCTCGACGCGGTTCGACCGGGGCGTGGCGTTGAGGCCCGCGCGGACGTACTCGGCGGCGTCGGCGGCGGGGAGGGTGCGCGGGGCGAAGCGGGCGCCGGTCACCTCGGCGGCGGTGAGGCGGTCGAGGCGGAAGGTGCGCCAGTCGCCCCGGTCGAGGTCGTACGCGACCAGGTACCAGCGCCGGTCGAGGCAGACCAGCCGGTGCGGTTCGACGTGCCGTTCGGTGCGGTGCGCGGTGGCGGCGGTGTACGAGAAGCGGAGCCGCTCGCTGTCGCGACAGGCGAGGGCGAGCGCCGTGAGGGCGTCCGGATCGACGCCGGAGCCGGCGGAGGCGCCCCAGTCGACGGGGACGGTGACCGCGCGCAGCGCCTCGACCCGGCGGCGCAGCCGGGCGGGCATCACCTGCACCACCTTGGCCAGCACCCGTACGGAGGCCTCGGCGACGCCCTCGACCGGGCTCTCGGCGGCCGCCTGCAGCCCCACCGCGAGGGCGACCGCCTCCTCGTCGTCGATGACCAGCGGGGGCAGCGCGGCACCCGCCGCCAGTTGGTAGCCGCCGTCGACCCCGCGCTGGGCTTCGACGGGGTAGCCGAGTTCGCGCAGCCGGTCGATGTCGCGGCGCAGGGTGCGGACGGAGACGCCGAGCCGGTCGGCGAGTTCCTCGCCGGGCCAGTAGCGGTGGGTCTGGAGCAGGGAGAGCAGTCGCAGCGTTCGGGTGCTGGTGTTCGCCATGTCCCGATTCTGTCCTGAATTCAGGACAGGAAGTGGCCGCAATGGCCCGTAGCGTTGTTCTTGTCCGAGGGAGCAGGAACCGAACGGAAGGCCAGAGCCATGACCACGACCACCACCAGGACGACCACCAGCCCCGCCACCCCCGCCCCCGTCACGGGCGAGCGCGCCGACCTCCTGGTGGCGCTGGAGAAGCAGCGGCACTTCCTGCGCTTCACCACCCGTGACCTCACCGACGAGCAGGCCGGCCGGCGGACCACCGCGAGCGAGCTGTGCCTGGGCGGTCTGGTCAAGCACGTGACCTCGGTCGAGCGGCTGTGGGCGAACTTCATCGTGGAGGGCCCGTCCGCGATGCCCGACTTCTCCGCCTGGACCGAGGCCGACTTCGCCCGCCGGGCCGACGAGTTCCGCCTGCTGCCCGACGAGACGCTGGCCGGTGTGCTTGCCGAGTACGCCGAGGTCGCCCGCCGCACCGACGAGCTGGTGGCCACGCTGCCCGACCTGAACGCGACCCAGCCGCTGCCGAAGGCCCCCTGGTTCGAGGCGGACGCCGAGTGGTCGGCCCGCCGGGTGCTGCTGCACGTCGTCGCCGAGACGGCCCAGCACGCGGGCCACGCGGACATCATCCGCGAGTCCCTGGACGGCGCGAAGAGCATGGGCTGAGCCGAGCGGGGCCTGCCTGCCGCACTCGGCGCCGGGCAGGCCGCAGGCCTCCACTGCCACCGGGGTTCAGACCTCGCCGACGAGGGTGAACCCGGCCCCGTCCACCGCGCTGCGCACCGCCGCCGCCTCCAGCGGCCGGGCGGAGGCCACGGTGACCCGGCCGCTCGGCGCGTCCGCGACGACGTCGGTGACGCCGGGGATGGCGGAGAGCCCCGCGCTGACGGTCCGCTCGCAGTGGCCGCAGCTCATGCCGTCGACGGTGAGGACGGTGGTGATGGACATGGCGGTGCCTCCAATGGCGTGTCAGGGATGGTCGGAGGGCCGGGGTGATCGGCGGGCCGACCCGCACCACCCCAGCGGATTCCGGCCGCCGCGCCCAGGGACACGCCGCCGGGATGGCACCATCGAGTGGTTCCGGGAACCAGGCGGGCTCCGCGCCCGACGGGGGCCGTCCAGGGGTGCCGGCGCACCGCGTTGATCGCCCGCCGATCGTCTGTTGATCCCGCTCCGCCACAGTGGCCCGAGGACGCGCGCGCTCCGCCCAAGGAAGCACTCCGCCCAGCGACCCTGCCCCTGCCCCTGCCCCTGCCCCTGCCCCCGACCTCGCCCCCGACCTCGACCACGGAACAGGCGGACACCCCATGCCCCTCGGACTCGCCCTGCCCCAGTACGGCCGCTTCGCCGACCCCGCCCTGACCGCCCGGATCGCCGCCGAGGCCGAGGCGATCGGCTACGACCGCCTCTGGACGGGCGACCGCCTCCTGGTGGCCGACGACCCGCTGAGCCCGTACCCCGGCGCGGGCGGCTCGGCCCCGGAGAGCCACAAGACCTTCCTCGACCCGCTCACCCTGCTGGCCGTCGCCGCCGGCGCGACCGGCCGGGCGCGGCTGGGCACCAGCACGCTCAACGCGCTCTGGCAGCCCCCGGCGCTGCTCGCCCGCACCCTGACCACCATCGACCTCCTCAGCGGCGGCCGTCTCGACGTCGGCATCGGGCTCGGCTGGTCCGAGGACGAGTACCGGGCGGTCGGCGTCCCCTGGCGGGGCAGGGCGGCCCGGCTGGAGGAGACCCTGGACGTCCTGGAGGCGTTCTGGGCGGGCGGGCCGGACGTCCGGCACACCGGTGCGCTGTGGACCGTCCCGCCGTCGACCGTGCTGGCCCGTCCGGCCCAGCGGCCGCGCCCGCCCGTCCTGCTCGGCGGGTTCAGCCCGGCCGCGCTGGAACGGGTCGGGCGCCGCGCCGACGGCTGGCTGGGCGTCGGGCTGCCGCTGCCCGCCCTGCGCGGGGTCCGGGAGCTCGTCCACGGCTCCGCCCGCGCCGCCGGCCGCGACCCGGAGGCGCTGCGCCTGGTGGTGCGGGTGAACCCGGTGATCACCGCCACGCCGGCGCCCGCCGAACAGGTCCCGCAGCGCGGAACGGTCGAGCAGCTCACCGACTACCTGGCCACCACCGTACGGGAGTTGGGCGCCGAACCGCTGATCGACCTGCACCACGCCGCCGCGGACCCAGCGGAATTCCTCGCCCTGGCCCGGGAGTTCCGCACCGCACTGGCGACCGCCTGACCTCCCCTGAGCAACGGCCCCCTGAGCAACGGCCCCCAGAGCGACAACCCCAGGAGCGACAACCCCCGGAGCGACAGCCAGCTGAACCTCCCCCGCCCACCTGCCCGTTCCTGCTGATGGACCCCTTTCGCCCACCACCCAGGAGCTGTTCTGCCACCATGAAGCGCTGGAAGCCCTGGCACGGAGCCCTCGCCCTGGCGCTGGTCGCGACGGTGACCGCCGGCCTGCTGTGGTGGCAGCCCTGGCGGGACGGGTCGGCGCCGCTGGCCTTCACCACCGCGCCCGGCGGCTCCGCCCGCTTCGGCACCGGGGAGCACCTGTACCGCTACAAGGTGCGGGTGGAGGACGGCATCCAGGAGAGCCCCCAGCAGTTCGCCGCCGAGGTGGACGCGGTCCTCGGCGACACCCGGCGCGGCTGGGCGGCCGGGAACACCGCGTCCTTCCAGCGGATGCCCGCCGACCCCGTGGACTTCACGGTGTACCTGGCGACCCCCGCGTCCACCGACCGGATCTGCGGCCAGTACGGGCTGGACACCGGCGGCCAGGTCAACTGCGGCGTCCAGCACCAGGTGGTGATCAATCTCAAGCGCTGGACGGAGCTGTCCGAGTTCTACCAGGGCCGGCCCGAGCTGTACCACGCGCTCGCGCTCAACCACGAGGTCGGCCACATCCTGGGCAACGGCCACGTCGACTGCCCGGGCCCGGGCGCCCCGGCGCCGGTGATGATGCAGCAGATCAAGGGCCTGCACGGCTGCGTCCCCAACGGCTGGCCCTACTCGGACACCGGCACCCTGCTCACCGGCCCGCCCGTCCAGGCGCCGAGCAACGCGCCGTAGGGCGTATCAATGCCCGGCGGGCGCGAGCACTCCCCCGAGCACGGATAATCACTGGTCGGCCCGGGTGTCGCCGCACGGCGGCCCCCGGTCCCGATCGTGTCCGTACCCGTCCGTGCGTGGAGTGAAGAATCTTGAACGATGTGGAGAACCTGGACTACCCGGTCCTGCTGGAGGCGGCCGAGGCGGCCGCCCGGGCGACCACGGGCCGGGGCCGCGTCGCCGACTACATCCCGGCCCTCGCCGAGGCCGATCCGGAGGCCTTCGGCATGGCCGTGGCCACCGTCGACGGCGAGCTGTACGGCGTCGGGGACTGGGAGCAGCCGTTCTCCATCCAGAGCGTCTCCAAGCTGTTCTCGCTCGCCCTCGCCCTCGCGTACAGCAGCGACGGCGGCGAGGCGCTCTGGCGGGGCGTCGGCCGCGAGCCCTCCGGGAACCCCTTCAACTCGCTGGTCCAGCTGGAGACCGAGCACGGCATCCCGCGCAACCCGTTCATCAACGCGGGCGCCCTGGTGGTCACCGACCGCCTGCACTCGCTGACCGGTGACGCCTCCGGCGCGGTACGGGAGTTCCTGCGCCGCGAGTCCGGCAACCCGCTGCTCGACACCGACCCGGTGGTGGCGGCCTCCGAGGCCGAGCACGGCCACCGCAACGCCGCGCTCGCCCACTTCATCGCCAGCCACGGCAACCTGGAGAACCCGGTCGACACCGTGCTGGAGCACTACTACGCCCACTGCGCGGTGGCCGCCAGCTGCCGCGACCTCGTCCTGGCCGGCGCGTTCCTGGCCCGCTACGGCGTCCGCACCGACGGCACCCGTCTGATGACCCGCAGCGAGGCCAAGCGGATCAACGCCGTCCTGCTGACCTGCGGCACCTACGACGCCGCCGGCGAGTTCGCCTTCCGGGTCGGCCTGCCCGGCAAGAGCGGCGTCGGCGGCGGCATCCTCGCGATACTCCCGGGCCGCGCCGCCGTCTGCGCCTGGGGCCCCCGCCTCGACCAGGCCGGCAACTCGGTCGCCGCCGTCACGGCCCTGGACACCCTCACCACCCTCTCGGGCTGCTCGGTGTTCTGACCGGACCGCAGGCGCCCCGGCACGGTCCCACGGGCCGGACGGACGGTTGTGCAACAAACTGTCAGTAGCCCATGCTGGCCGCATGCATCGCCACGCGCACCTGAGCCGTCGACTCGACGTCGACCTCGGGCACGCGTGCTCGGCGATCTGTCACCGCGCGCTCTGACGCGGTGATCAGCCCGGCGCCCCCGGCGCCGTCGGGAACCCCCAACCGGGCGATCACGTGCACCGCCACGCCGTCCACTCCTCCTCCCGATGGGGCTCCCATGCGCATCGCGCTGCCCGCACTCCTGACCGCCGCCCTGCTGGCCCTCGCGGTCCCCGCCCACGCCGACAGCCCGTTCGGGCCGCTGCCGCCGCACAACCCGTACGCGGGGCCCGACGGCACCGCCACCATGCACGGCGACACCGGCTCCTCCGACGCCACCCCGCTGCCCGGCCCGAAGCCCGGCCCGCTCGACACCGAGCGGGTGGCCCTGCAGTCCGCCTGCCCGACCGTGCTGGTCGGCTCCGACGGACGCCCGGTCGCACTCTGCACCACGATCTTCGGCCTCGTCCCGACGGTCCACCTGCTCGACCCGGCCGACGGCGGCTCCGTCGCCGAACTCCCCATCGCCAAGGGATCGTTGCTCGGCGGCGTGTACGCCTACCTGGACCAGGACGACCGCCTGACCGTGGTGGACGGCAACCGCGACCTGCTGCGGATCGGCCACCACCGCACCGCCACCGGGGCCTGGGCGCTTACCGTGGACAGCCGGCTGTCGCTGGCCGGCGCCGTGCCCGACGGCGACGCCGTGACCGGCCTGTCTCCGGACTGGCAGGGCCGGGTCTGGTTCGCCACCGGCGGCGGGGTGGTCGGCACCGCCGACGACCGCACTGGCACCGTCCGCACCCTCGCCCTCCCGGCCGGGGAGAAGGTCGCCAACTCCATCTCCACCGCACCGGCCGGCACCCTCGTCGCCACCACCCACGCCACCTACCTGCTGACCGCCGACGCCGACGGCACCCCGCGCGTCGCCTGGCGCCGGCCGTACGACCGCGGGCCGGGCCGCAAGCCCGGACAGCTCAGCTGGGGCACCGGCTCCACCCCGACCTTCTTCGGCCCGCGCACCGGCACCGACTACGTCACCGTCGTCGACAACGCCGCGCCGACCGTGCACCTGCTGGTCTACCGGACCGCCGACGGCTCGCCGGTCTGCTCCGTCCCCGTCCTCAAGGCGGGCGGCAGCGGCAGCGAGAACTCCCCGATCGGGGCGGGCGACGCCGTCTTCGTCGCCAGCACCTACGGTTACCCGTACCCCAAGCTGCCCGCCGACGCCGGCCCGAGCGTGCCCGCCTCCGGCCGCTTCTCCGGTGGCCTCAGCCGGGTCGACGTCCGGCCCGACGGCTCCGGCTGCGACCTCGCCTGGGACACCACCGTGCGCTCCGCCGCCGTGCCGAGGCTCTCCACCGGCGACGGCCTGATCCACACCGTGCTGCGCCGGCCCGTCATCCCGGGCACCGACGCCACCTCGATCCTGGACCCCTACGACTACGCCGAGATCGACCCCCGCACCGGAGCCGTCACCCGCACCCACCGCCTCGGCGCGGGCTTCCTCTTCGACACCCTCCAGATGGTCGGCTCCATCGCCCCCGGTGGCGTGGTCTACCAGGGCACCACCACCGGCATCCTGCGGATCAGCAGCGCCGGATAGCCCCCGGCCCGTCACCACGCCCCGGGCGAGCCGGTCACGGTGCCGTCGATGTCCTCCTCGACCGACCTCGTCCCTCACCCCTACGGCTCCCCCGCGCCGGGGCGCAGCCGGGAGCCTAGGGTGAGTCCGAGGGGGGGTTCCACCAGGTCGGCGGCGTTCGGAGGTGGGCGAGGTGATCCGCGGTGTCCACCTGGAGGCGCAGTGGCGGCGCGAGGCGCTGCGGACCAACCTGTGGGTGGTGCCGGTCCTGGAGGTCGTCTTCGCCGGGGCGCTGTTCGTGGTCACGGTGTCGCTGGACCGGGGGGCCTACGACGGCACCCTGGTCCTGCCGTCCTGGGTGATCAGCGGGACGGCGGACTCGGCGCGGCAGATCCTGGCGGCGATCGCGGCGGCGCTGATCACCGTGGTGGGCGTGGTGTTCTCGATCATGATCGTGACGCTCACCCTGGCCTCCACCCAGTTCGGGCCGCGCATGCTGCGCACGTTCATCCGGGACCGGACCACCCAGATGACCCTGGGCACCTTCGTCGGGACGTTCGTCTACGCGATCCTCGCGCTGGTCGTCATCGGCCCGGGTTCGAAGGGCGACTTCGTGCCCCACCTGTCGATCACTGTCTGCATGGTCCTGGTGATGCTCGACCTCGCCGTACTGATCTTCTTCATCCACCACATCGCCACGTCCATCCAGCTGCCCCGGGTGATCGCGAGCATCGCGGCGGAGCTGTCGGAGGCGATCGAGGCGGGCGCGGGCGGGGCGGACCGGCCGGACGGGAACGGGGCGGGGCCGCCGGCCGCGGAGCTGAACGCCTGGCTGGACGCCTCGGGGGCGACGGTGCCGGCGCCCGCCAGCGGCTACCTCCAGTTCGTCCGGCACCGCACGCTCGTCAGGATGGCGACGGAACTCGACGCCGTGATCCGACTGGACCACCGACCGGGCCACTTCCTCGTCCAGGGGCACCAGTTGGCCACCGTCTGGCCGCCCGGGACCGCACCGGAGGTGGCCCGCAGCTTCGCCCGCGCCCACGTGGTCGGCTCGACCCGCACCCTCGCCCAGGACATCGCCTTCGCCGTCGACCAGCTGGTGGAGATCGCCATCCGGGCCCTGTCCACCGCGGTCAACGACACCTTCACCGCCCTGACCTGCATCGACTGGCTGGGCGAGGGCCTGTGCCGGATCGCCGCCCGATGGAACCCGAACCCCGTCCACCGCGACGAGTTCGGCCGCATCCGGGTGATGACCGCCCCCGTCAGCTACGAGCGCCTGGTCCAGCGCTCGTTCGAGAAGATCCGCCAGGCGGCCCACGGCATGCCCGCCATCCTGATCCGCCAGCTCGACGCGCTGGCCGAGATCATGGCGGAGACCCGCACCGAACAGCAGCGCCTGGTCCTGCTCGAACAGGCGGAGATGATCGAGCGCGTGAACCGGGAGACCGTCCCGGAGGCCGCCGACCGGGAGGACGTCCGGCGGCGCTACCTCGCGGTCCTGGCGGCGTACGCCCGGTCGGGTGGAACCGGCTGACGCCGGGCGGTCCGGGGAACGGGAATCGAAGCGCGGGACTCGGTAGCGATACGTGGATATGGCATGTACGCTGCGTATCGCTGGTTGAACACCCTGCGGGCCTGGTCGCCACTCCGTGGGGGGAGTCACGCCCAGGCCCGATCGCCGGCCCCGGGCCCGGTTGTGCTTCGTGGGGGAGCGTCAGCCGGGCCCTTCGGTGGGTCTACGTCGTTATGCCCAACCGGACGCTGTTTCAGTCATGACAACCCGCCCGGCATCGCGAAGCCGCGTCGCCCCGCCCCGCCCCGCCCGGCGTCCGCAGCACTCCCATCCTCGGACCCCCACCCTCCGACACCCGGCCGGTCACCCGCCTCACCCGCGCGGGCTGCCTGCCCGCCGAGGAGACCGGCGCCGCGGTCATCGCCAGTTGGGCCACCGTTCACGGCATGGCCACGATCCTGCTCAACCTCCAACCGGACCGCTCGCCCGCGGAGCGCGAGGAAGCCATCGACGCGGGCCTGCACTACCTGCTGCGGGGGCTCACCCGACAGGGCTGACCTGACCCGGGGTCAACCGCGGCCGCTCGTCCGGCTCTGCCAGACTGTGGCGGACTTGCACGCGGCGGAACGGGGGGCGGAAGGGTGACGGACAGCGGGGACGGCGTCGACGGGGGCACGTCCGTGACCTCGGCGGGGCGGCTGGTCGGCGGCCGGTACCGGCTGGCGCGGCGGCTCGGCGCCGGCGGGTTCGGCAGCGTCTGGCAGGCCCACGACGAGGTGCTCGGCGTGGACGTGGCCGTCAAGGAGGTCCGGCTCCCGCCCGCCGCTTCGCCCGAGGAGCACGCCGAACGGCTGCTGCGCGCCCAGCGGGAGGCCCGGCACGCGGCCCGGCTGCGCGATCACCCGAACGTCGTCGGCGTCCATGACGTCGTGGTCGACGGCGGCGTCCCGTGGACGGTGATGCAGCTGATCGTCGGCCGTTCCCTGGAGGACCGGATCGCCCGGGAGGGCCCGCTCCCGACCGCCGACACGGTGACGGTCACCGAGGCCGTCCTCGCCGCGCTCGGCGCCGCGCACCAGGCGGGGATCGTGCACCGCGACGTGAAGCCGGCGAACATCATGCTGGCCGACGACGGCGGGGTGCTGCTCGCCGACTTCGGGATCGCCGTGCAGCAGGACCAGACCGCGCTCACCGCCTCGGGCGCCTTCATCGGCTCGGTCGACTACCTCGCCCCCGAGCGCGCCCACGGCAGCGCGGCCGCCCCGGCCGGCGACCTCTTCTCGCTCGGCGCCACGCTCTACCAGGCCGTCGAGGGCCGGCCGCCGTTCCGCCGCGACACCCCGGTGGCGACGCTCACCGCGGTGCTGTTCGAACAGCCACCGCCGATGGCCATGGCCGGCCCGCTGGCCCCGCTGATCGACGGCCTGCTGGAGAAGGACCCGAAGGCCCGCCTCACCGGCGACCAGGCGGCCGCCCTGCTCGCCGGGCAGCGGCCCCGGCAACCGCGGCAGCCGCTGTTGCCGGCCCAGCCCTCGTACCCGCCGACCGCGCTCGCCACCCAGCCGGTCGCCCCGCCGACCCACCCGGTCCAGCCGGGACGGCCCGCACCGACCGATCGGCGGGGGCGCCTGGTGGCGTCCGTCCTGGTGCCGGCCGGGCTGCTCGCCGTCTACGGCGTCTCGATGCTGCTGACCGGCGGCACCGTCAGCGCCAGGCTCGGCGACACCACGGGCAGGGTGCTCGAACGGTCCTACCCGCTCCACACCGCGCTCGGGCTCGACGGGTTCCCCGACACCGAGCAGGGCACCCTCTTCATGCCCTGGCCGTGGCTCGTGCCCGCCCTGCTCGCCCTCGTCTGCGCGGTCGTCCTGCCGCATCGCCCGTACCCGGCCCTCCGACGCTTCGGCTACCTCTGCGCCCTGCCACTCCCGGTCGTCCTCGCCCTCGTGGACTTCACCACGCGCCCCCAGGACGTGGACATCTTCCACAGCCTGCCGCCCGCGGTGCTGGCGAGCCTCTCGCTGTCCTTCGGGGCCGGCTGGTGGCTGCTGCACGCCGCCGCCGTCCTGACCCCGGCCGCCCTGATCGGGCAGCACGTCCGGACGGCGCGCGCGAACCGGGCCTGACCGCCCGAACCCCGGGCCCCGGTCGTCCGGACAGCGACCGGGGCCCGGGGGTTCGACAGGTGACGGCTACTCCACCGTCACGCTCTTCGCCAGGTTCCGCGGCTTGTCCACGTCCCGGCCGAGCGCGACCGCCGCGTGGTAGGCCAGCAGCTGGAGCGGGATGTTGAGGAGCAGCGGGTCCAGCTCGGGCTCGCTCTTGGGCACCAGGATGCAGTGGTCCACGAGCTTGTCCTCGGGCCGGCGGTGGGCGACGGCGATGACGCGGCCGGAGCGGGCCTTGATCTCGCCGAGGGTGGTGAGGTTCTTGTCGAGCAGCTCGTCGTCCGGAACCAGTGCCACGGTGGGCAGTTCGGGGCTGATCAGGGCCAGCGGGCCGTGCTTCAGCTCGCTCGCCGGGTAGGCCTCGGCGTGGATGTAGGAGATCTCCTTGAGCTTCTGCGCGCCCTCCCGGGCCACCGGGTAGCCGCGGACCCGGCCGATGAACATCATTCCGGTCGAGTCGGCGTACTCGGCGGCCAGTTTGGCGATCGCCTCGCTCTGGTCGAGCACCTCGCGGATCTGGTCGGGCAGTGCCTGGAGGGCGGCGACGATCCGGCGGCCGTCGGCGGGCGAGAGGTCGTGGATGCGGCCGAAGTGCAGGGCGAGCAGGGCGAAGGCGACCACGGTGGAGGTGAACGCCTTGGTGGAGGCGACGGAGACCTCGGGCCCGGCGTGCAGGTAGATGCCGCCGTCGCACTCGCGGGCGATCGCGCTGCCCACGGTGTTGACGACGCCGAGCACCCGGCCGCCCTTGCGCTTGATCTCCTGGACGGCGGCGAGCGTGTCGTAGGTCTCGCCGGACTGGCTGACCGCGACGTACAGGGTGTCGGCCTCGATCACCGGGTTGCGGTAGCGGAACTCCGAGGCGGGCTCGCTGTGCGCGGGGATCCGGGCCAGCTCCTCGATCAGCTGGGCGCCCATCTCGCCCGCGTAGTAGGCGGATCCGCAGCCGAGGATCTTCACCCGGCGGATCTCGCGCAGCTCCCGGGCGTCCAGGTTGAGGCCGCCGAGGTGGGCGGTGCTGAAGCGCTCGTCGAGCCGGCCGCTCAGGGTGCGCTCGACCGAGCCGGGCTGCTCGTGGATCTCCTTGAGCAGGTAGTGCTCGTAGCCGCCGGTGTCGAAGGAGTCGATCTCCCAGTCGACGGTGGACGGCTGGCGGTGGGTGGTGCGGGCGTCGGCGGTGAAGGTGCGGAAGCCGTCGGCGCGGACGGTGGCGAGCTCGCCGTCCTCCAGGTGCACGACCTGGCGGGTGTAGCGGACCAGGGCGGAGACGTCGGAGGCCGCGAACATCTCCTTCTCGCCGATGCCGAGGACGATCGGGCTGCCGTTGCGGGCGACCACGATCCGATCCGGCTGCTCGGAGTCCAGCACGGCGATGCCGTAGGTGCCGACGACCCGGCCGAGCGCGGCGCGGACGGCGTCCTCCAGCTCGACGCCCTCAGCGGCGTGCGCGGCGATCAGGTGGGAGAGCACCTCGGTGTCGGTCTCGGAGCGGAACACCGCGCCGTCGGCGGTCAGCTTGACGCGCAGTTCGTCGGCGTTCTCGATGATGCCGTTGTGGACGACGGCGATCCGCTCGGCGTTGTCCAGGTGCGGGTGGGCGTTGGCGTCGCTGGGGACGCCATGGGTGGCCCAGCGGGTGTGGCCGATGCCGGTGCCGCCCTTGAAGCGGGCCGGTACGGCGGCGGCGAGGTCGGCGACCCGGCCCTTGACCTTGCGGAGCTTGAGCCCGCCGGTGCGCCCGGCGACGGCGACGCCGGCCGAGTCGTAGCCGCGGTACTCGAGCCGGGCCAGTCCCTCCAGCAGGAAGGGGGTCGCGTCCTTGGGGCCGATGTAGGCCACGATTCCGCACATGCGTGGACTCCTCCAGAAATAGGGAATGGACCGGGGCTCAGCCGTAGACGATCCGGCGCAGCTGCCGGGCCGAGAGTTCCGGCGCCGCGACGCGGCGGGCGGGCAGCTCCTCGGCGAGCCGGGCGAAGATCCGTTCGTTGGTGAGGCCTCGTGCCTGCAGCTCGCCGTGGCGGCGACGGACGTACTCCTCGGTGGTCTCGGAGAAGTACGCCAGCACCTCCGCCACGACCCGCGCCGCTTCCCGGGGCCCGAGCGGGCTGGTCCGGGAGAGGTGGGCGAGGAGGTCTTCGTGAGGGTGGGGTGAGCTCGGCACGAGTGAGAACTCTAGGTCGCGATTCTCGCCGAAGCCAAAGATCTTGCCCGAAATCGGGCAGGCTTTACGAGTTTCGGCGCAGGTAACCGATCGACCCCCCTTCCGCCACCTTCCCGACAGACTCTTGATGCCTCGCCGATTCCGCCCTTAGCGTGATCTCCGGCACACCTAGCCGAAGACCGGAGGGCTTGCTGATGTGCGGGATCACCGGATGGGTCGCCTACGATCGCGACCTGACCTCCGAACGGGACGTCCTCGACGCGATGACGGCCACCCAGATCTGCCGCGGCCCCGACGCCGGGGGCGTCCACCTGGAGCCGCACGCCGCGCTCGGCCACCGCCGCCTCGCGGTGATCGACATCGAGGGCGGCGTCCAGCCGATGGCCGTCGAGCACGACGGCCGCCCGTCGGCCGTGCTCAGCTACAGCGGCGAGGTCTACAACCACCGCGAGCTGCGCGCGGAACTGGAGGCGGCCGGGCACCGCTTCCGCACCCGCAGCGACACCGAGGTCGTGCTGCACGCCTACCTGGAGTGGGGCGAGGGCCTGGCCGCGCGGCTGAACGGCATGTTCGCCTTCGCGATCTGGGACTCCCGGCGCGAGGAACTGCTGCTGGTCCGCGACCGGATGGGCGTCAAGCCGCTGTACTACCACCCGACCCCCGACGGCGTGGTGTTCGGCTCCGAGATGAAGGCGGTCCTGGCCCACCCCTCGGTCCGCGCCGTGGTCGACCTGGACGGGCTGCGCGAACTGCTCGCCCACACCCGCACCCCCGGCCTCACCCCGTACCGGGACATCCTGGAGGTCCGGCCCGGGCACGTGGTGCGGGTGCGCCGCGGCGGCGTCTCGGCGCACCGCTACTGGGCCCTGGAGGCACGCGAGCACACCGACAGCCTGGAGGCGACGATCGCCACCGTCCGGGCCCTGCTGGACGACATCGTCCACCGCCAGCTGGACGCGGACGTGCCGCTCTGCTCGCTGCTCTCCGGCGGCCTGGACTCCAGCGCCGTCACCGCCCTGGCCGCCAGGACGCTGGCCGCCGCCGGCGCCGGCCCGGTGCGCTCCTTCGCGGTGGACTTCGCGGGGCAACCGCAGAACTTCCACGCCGACCCGGTCCGGCAGTCCCAGGACGGCCCGTACGCCCGGCTGCTCGCCGACCACGTCGGCGCCGACCACAGCGTGATCGAGCTGGACGCCGCCGAGCTCGCCGACCCGGCCCTGCGCTCCGCGACGGTTCGCGCCCGCGACCTGCCGAACGGCGTCGGCGACATGGACGTCTCGCTGCTGCTGCTCTTCCGGGACGTGCGCCGCCACTCCACCGTCGCGCTGTCCGGCGAGTCCGCGGACGAACTCTTCGGCGGCTACCGCTGGTTCCACGACCCGACGGCCGTCGCCACCGACGACTTCCCCTGGGCCGCCAGCGTCGCCGCCATCGCCGGCGCCGGCTCCGCCCCGCGCGAGCAGCTGCTCGACGCCGACCTGCTCCGCAAGCTCGACCTGGAGGGCTACCGCCGGGCCCGGTACCGCCAGGCACTCGCCGAGGTCCCGCACCTGGACTCCGCCGACCCGCTGGAGCGTCGGATGCGCGAGATCTCGTACCTCAACCTGACCCGCTTCGTCTGCATCCTGCTCGACCGCAAGGACCGGATGAGCATGGCCAACGGCCTGGAGGTGCGGGTGCCGTTCTGCGACCACCGGCTGGTCCAGTACGTCTTCAACACGCCGTGGGCGATGAAGGCCTTCGACGGCCGGGAGAAGAGCCTGCTGCGCGCCGCCGTCCGGGACGTGCTGCCGGCCGAGATCGCCGATCGGGTGAAGAGCCCGTACCCGGTGTCGATGGACCCGCTCTACCCGGCGCAGCTGCGCGCCGAACTCGCCCGGCTCGCCGCCGAACGGAAGTCCCCGGCCCTCGACCTGCTCGACCGGCGGCGCCTCACCGACGCGCTCGCCCCGGACACCGACCCCCAGTCCGTGCGGCTGGCCGTCGACCTCGCGCTGGACCTCGACGCCTGGCTGACGGACTACCCGGTGACGCTGGAACTCTGACGCCCCACCGTTCCTAAACAGTGTCCAGGAGCGACATTTGCTGCCAGCTCCCGGAACTGCGCGCATCCCGAACGGTGTTGGATGCGCTGGGTTCCCGCGTTCGCTGTTCCCCGATCCGGCTACGTGCATCGTGTGCACGCTCCGTGACGAGTGGGCGGGTTCCCTCACGCCCTCGATCACCCGGTCCGGCCTGGGCGGTCCGATGCCCACGACGATCACTCTGGTCGTCGTGGGGCGGTGCCGTCCGTCGCCGGATCGGGTGCCCGAGGGCGCGTCGCCCGATCGCGACGCTCGCTGCGTCGTGTCGGGACATCTTTCGCTTGTCGCCGGTCAGGGGCTTGCGCCAGTGCTGATCGCCCCACATCGACGTGTACGCCGGGTCGACGGCGACGATCGACAGGCCGTGCTCGGCCGCCATGGAGACGAGCCGGGCCTTGAGCTTGCCGGTGGGGATGCCGGAAATGAGCTGACGGAACCGCTTCTTACGGCCGTGCTTCTCGCGGGTCTTCTCGGCGGTGAAGTCCAGGTTCTCGATACCGATGGCCTTGACGCCGCACCGGCCTGCCCAGTGCAGCAGTTGGCTGATGGCGTGCCGGA